>DHGT01000157.1 GCA_002402905.1 Desulfatitalea sp. UBA4791
GTTGAAGATCTGCCGCGCACAGCTACGGGAAAGGTGAAACGGTTCGAACTCAGGAAAGCAATATAGTAGAAAGGATGACATTTGCCATGGTAACGGTTGAGGAATTGAAACGGGTGATGGGCCGTGTCGGGATCGATCAAGCTTTGGTTGATGCCATAGACCCGGCCAAACCCCTCTTGCTGCAGGGCATGGACTCCGTCGATTATCCGGTATTCGCATTGGCCGTGGAAGAGCAATTCCGGGTGCGGATATCGGATCGCGATGTCCTGCAATTAAAAACGCTCTATGATTTCAAGCACTTTATCGAAGGGAACCGGTGATATGGAGAGACAAGAGGCCCTTGAATGGCTGGCCGACGAGCGGCATGAGATTCCGGCAGGACAGGAATTCAAAGCCGGCCTTTTCGAACCGGCCGATGCGCCGGGTATCGCGCGGCTGTTTTACGCCGTTTATGGCGACGGCTATCCCATCGACACCTTCTACATCCCCGATCGGCTGATCGCGCAGCATCGCACGGGCGAGTTACACAGTGCCGTGGCCCGCACACCGCGTGGCGACATCGTGGCCCATGCCGCGCTTTTTCGCAGTTCGGCGCCCAACCCCCATTTCTACGAATCCGGCCTGGGATTGACGCTGCCGGCCTATCGCACCACCATGGCCTTTTACAGGGCCTATCAACTCACCATGAAGCTGGTCGGCTGCGATGGCGTCGATGGGATTTTCGGTGAAGCGGTGTGCAACCACACCACGACGCAGAAACTGTCCAAAACCAGCCGGTGCATCGAGACCGGGCTGGAGCCTGCCCTGATGCCCGCCGAGGCGTATGAGACCGAACAGAGCGCCCAGGGCCGCGTCGGGTGTATGCTTTATGCCCGGGTGGTCAATGACGATCGCAAAGTGCTGTATGTGCCTGAGGGGTATCGAGACCAGCTGGCTTTTATGATAGATGGCTTGAACCTGGACCGCGAACTGCTGCCCTCGGACGCCGACCTTCCGGAAAACGAGGGCGCCATTCAGGTGACCCGCTTCGATTTTGCCCAGGTGGCCCGCTGCATCGTCAGCGCGCCGGGCCGCGGGCTCTCCGCTCGGTTCAGGGATCTGGAAGAAGAGATGCGGCGGCTCAATTTTGCGCTGATACAAGTCTACGTGGATTTGGGCCAGCCGTGGGCGGGTGCGATGGTCGCCTTGTTGCGGGAGTGGGGGTATCGCCTGGGCGGATTTTTGCCGATTTGGTTCGGCAGTGACGGGTTGTTGATGCAGAAGCATTTCGTGGATCCCGATCTGGAGGGTCTCAAGATTCTCTCCGATCGGGGCCGCCGTTTGGTCGACATGATCCGCGAGGATATGCAAAGAGATTAAAAAAAGGCCCTCTCCCAAAGGAGAGGGCCTGAGAACAACCGTGTTTCAACACCGCAGAAGACGAACAGGAACTTATCGCTGCAGGTTCTCGATCACGGTGGCCACGCCCAGCCCGCCGCCGCAGCAGGAGCTGAAGAACCCGTAACGACCCTTGCGGCGGATCAGCTCGCGCATGGCGAACATGCAGACGCGGGCGCCCGATGCCCCGTTGGGATGGCCGAAGGCGATGGCGCCGCCCAGGGGATTCCACTTGTCCATATCGACCTTGTCACCGGTCTGCTTTTCCAGTTCCTTGATGACCGCCAGGTTCTGGACGGCAAAGGCCTCGTTGCACTCCATGATGTCCATCTGTGAGAGCTTCAATCCGGCGCGTTTCAGGGCCAGGGGAACCGCATAGGCCGGCCCGATACCCATGATCTTGGGATCCACGCCGTAGTCGCCGCCGGCCAGCCATTTGGCCATGGGGGTGTAGCCCAGCTCTTTGGCCTTTTCGGCGGTCATCATCAGCACCATGGCGCCGCCGTCATTGCGGCCCGAGGCGTTGCCCGCGGTGACCGTGCCGTCCTTGACGAAGGCCGGCGGCAATTTGGCCAGGCCTTCCAAGGTGGTGTCGGGACGGCAATGCTCATCGACCTTGAAAACGACTTCCGGGGTCTTGCGGGTGGCCGGGAAGACCACCGGGACGATCTCTTCGTCAAACCAGCCGGACTCCATGGCTTTCTTGGCGCGCATCTGGCTGTTGTAGGCGAATTGATCCGACGCTTCGCGGGAAATGTTGTACATCTTCTGAAGATTCTCGGCGGTCAACCCCATGCCGATGGCCTCTTCTTTCACCGGTGAGAGCGTGGTGTTCAACGGCATGGGCGGAATCAGCTTGTAAGGCGGATTGGACATGGAGAATTTGGCCGGAATCTGGCTGTAGGCTTCGCTGCCGCCGGCGATGATGATGTCGGCGTGGCCGCAGAGAATCTTCCAGGCCGAATGGTTGATCGAGTCGATGGCCGAACCGCACTGCATCTCCACGTAGGAGGCTGAAGTGTCATAGGGCAGGCCGGCATCCAGGGCCGCCCAGCGGGCCGGGTTGACGGCCACCGAGCAATGGGCGGCGATGCCCATCATCACGCAGTCCACCTTGTCTTTTTCCATGATTTTGGTTTTGTCCAGCAGCCCTTTGATGGCGATGCTGGCCAGTTTCGAGGCCGGGATGTCGCGCAGCGTCCCGCCCATGCGTCCAAACGCGGTGCGAACCGCATCCACAATTACGACTTCTCTTTCTGCCATGCTTTTCTCCTTTTAATCGATTCGTTAAAATGAAATCCCGGTCTCATGACCGGGGGATTGCCTATTTCTTCATCTTTTCTTCTTCTTCGGCCCGCAGCACCTTGCGCAGCACCTTGCCGACCGCGGACTTGGGGATGTCGTTCCTGAACTCGACCATCTTGGGCCGTTTGTAGGGCGCCAGCTTGTCCTTGCAGAACTCGATGATCTCTTCTTCGGTAGCGGTCTCGCCGGGCTTCAGGGTGACGAACACCTTGATCGTTTCGCCGCGATACTCGTCCGGTATGCCGATGGCCACCGCTTCGGCGACCTTGGGATGCCGGAATAGGACTTCGTCGATCTCCCGCGGGTAGATGTTGTACCCGCTGGCGATGATCATGTCTTTGGTGCGGTCCACGATGAAAAGATACCCGTCTTCGTCCTGAACGGCCACGTCGCCGGTGTAGAGCCAGCCGTCTTTGAGTTGGTTGGCGGTCTCTTCGGGATTGTTCCAGTAACCCTGCATCACCTGGGGCCCCTTGATGATCAGTTCGCCTGGTTCGCCCCGCTTGACTTCGGTGACGCCGTCGTTGGGATCGACCAGCTTGATCTCGGTATCGGGGAAGGGAACGCCGATGCTGCCCTCCTTCTTCAGCCCCATGTTCGGGTTGGCGACGCCCACCGAAGTGGTTTCACTCATGCCCCATCCTTCGCTGAACGACACGCCCAGGTCTTTGGCCCGTTCGATCAATTTGACCGGGCAGGGGGCGCCGCCGCTGTTGAGCAGGCCGAATTTTTTGCCCAGCCCGATCTCTTCGGCCCGGGGATGGTTGAGAATCGCATTGATCATGGTCGGCACGGCCGGGAAGAATTGGATGCGCTCGATGCCGGCCAGAAGATTCATCACCTCTTCGATGTCGAAACGCGGCACCAGGATCTGGGTGGCGCAGTTGAACATGCCCCAGTTCAAAACGATGATATCGCCATAGACATGGAAGAAGGGCAGCATGGCCAGGACGTTGCGTTTTTCCGGCGGGGTCTTGTCATTGAGGAACGAGCCCCACAGGCTGGCCTGAACCGTGGCGGCAATGATGTTGCCATGGGTGAGCACGGCGCCCTTGGGAATACCGGTGGTGCCGCCGGTGAATTGAATCAGGGCCGGGTCGCTGGAGACGACGGGCACTCTCGTGGGCTTGGTGTCGGTGCTGCCGGCCAGCAGTTCGGAGAAGTGGTGCCAGCCTTCGGGCAGCTCCATATCCTTGGCGGTGCTCACACCAAAACCTTCGATATAGTCGGTCACCCGGGTGACGATCATGTTGGAGATATTGACCTCGGCGGCCAGGGCCTTGATATTGGCCATCACCATATCGAAGGTGAACATGGCGGTCGTGCCGGTGTTTTTGTTGATGGCGATGAGTTCCTGGGCCGTGTACATGGGGTTCAGATTGACCACGATGGCGCCTACGGCCATGGTGGCATAGTAGGCGATGGCGTATTGGGGGCAGTTCGGCAGGTGGACGGCGACACGGTCGCCTTTCTTGATGCCGATTTTGATCAAGGCGTTGGCCATGCGCAGCACCTGTTCGCGCACTTGCCAGAAGGTCAGCTCAGAGCCGTAGATGTTGAACGCCACTTTGTTGGGAAAGATGCTGGCCGCGATGTTGACCAACTCGTGAACAGGAACGTTGGGATAGCGGATGGATGTGGGGATGTTAAAGTCGTAATTTTTGTGCCAGAACTTCTCTTCCATCATGTTGTCTCCTTTAATGCCCTATAGTGATTGTATCGACTCCTGCTCAGTCCAGTACGGGCCTATCTTTGCTGTAACAAAGAACGCCGAAGTCCGCCTTTGGTTGGTCCGATTAAAGGTCTGTAGAACTCGCTTTTATATCCATTACAATAGGTTGCCCGATATCCAAGGCATGGTCGGCCGCCATGCAAACTGTCAAGTTGTTCCATTTTTTTACGATCTTCGCCATACGCTAGTTGGGCGTTAAATGCAACTTCGCGTGCGGTTCCCCGCGTATGGTGCTATTCCCCCACCATCGATAGGGGAACCAGCGAGGTGCCCCTGAGTTTGGCCGTTCGGGTCATCAATTTCCTGCCGCTGGCCGGCGGCTTGGAATGCTTGTCCTCGGGTTTGAGTTCCAGTTGCACGGCTTCCGTCGGGCAGGTCGTGACGCAAAGCCCGCATCCAATACAGCGGTCCTGGTTCACCACGGCCAGCCCCTCCACCATGTCGATGGCGGCCATCTGGCAGCGGTCCAGACACGTCTCGCAACCGGTGCAGAGGTCCGGGTTCACATGCGCCCAGTAGTCGTTGAACACCGCCTCGGCCGGTTTGGGCAGTTTGTTGAGGGTTCGCAGGACACCGCAGCAGTCGCCGCAGCAGTTGCACATGCCGCCCGGATTGACCATGTTGGCCGGCTGGTTGACCAGGCCGGCCGCTTCGCACCGGTCGAGCACCTCGAGCGCCTCTTGCTGGGTGATGTAGCGTCCCAGTTTGTTTTCCACATAATAGTCGGCATGCGAACCGAACGAGAGACACACCTCTTTGGGTTTGCCGCACCCCTTGCCCAGCAACTCTTGCTGTATCCGGCAGATGCAATCGGACAGGGCGATGATCTCTTTGGTTTTGATGATCTCGCGGGCCTGGGCATAGGGTGCCACCGGATGGCTCACCGTGATGGATTTATGTACCGGAATGGTGCGAAGGGGCAGAACGTTCTTTCCCGGCGTAAAGTCGAGCAGCCCCTCTTCGAGGTAGGCTTCCATCATTTCGGCCAGTTCGCGATCCATGTTTTTGAGCTGGAATTCATACGAACCGATCACAAATGCCACGGCCGCATAGCGCACATCGCCATTCTTGCGTTGCCGGAAAATCAGTCCTCTGGCGGCCATGCGCTCGAGCAATGCGCTCACCGCTTCCGGTGCCCGGCCGGTGCGTTCGGCCACGGCTTCGGGGGACTCGAGCATCATGGTCATGTCGAGATACATGGCCGCTTCCTCCGGGGTGAAGAGCTTTTGCAGGATCTTCAGCTCGATGCCCGAAGCGGTTTTGGGAAAGCCTACCGAATACTGGTCCAACTGCTCGCGTAACTTGATATAGATAGAATCTGTCATGGTTTTCTCCCCCTCCACGGGAGATCCAGCACCGATATCGGGCCGATTGGCCATGGGTGGATGGGCGCTATTTGAGCCGCACCCGTTCGGGCAACTGCCTTGCCAGGATGTCCACCGTTTCGGCCACCATCTCCTCCAGCACGGTCCGCGCCGGTTTGATGTCATGAATGATGCCCGATACCTGGCCGGCCAGACCGCCCACATAGTCGTCCTTTTTGGCTTCGATGAAACCGGCCAGCAGCGCCGAGGAGATCATCACCTGGGTGGGAAAAGGCAAAGGGGCCAGCCCCGATTCGGCCCACAGGTCGTGGAATTTGTTGTAGCTGGCGCGCAGGGTCTTGCCGGTGTACGCCGTGCTCACGCGCGTGTCTTCGTCCGTGGACGAGATGATGCGCTGCTTGTTGACCGGCAGGGCGCCGCCTTCGTTGGTGGCCAGGAAACGGGTGCCCACCCACACGCCGATGCAGCCCATGGCCAGGGCCGCTGCCACGCCGCGACCGTCGCCGATCCCGCCGGCCGCCAGAACGGGAACGGGTTGGGCGGCATCGATGGCCGCCGGCAGCAGCGCCATGGTACCGATACGGCCTGTGTGTCCGCCGCCTTCGTGGCCCTGGGCCACCAGCAGGTCAATGCCCGATTCGGCCATGCGCCGGGCGTTTTTCGCGTTGCCGGTAATGCCCAGTACCTTCATGCCGTTGGCATGGGCCTCGGCCACCATGAACCCCGGGTTGCCCAGGCCGGCGCAAAAAAGAGGAACTCTTTCTTCGATGCACACCTTGACCGATTCCTGGGGCCGCATGGTGGTGGAGTTCATTCGCACCATCACCTCCACGTCGGGCAGCCCCAGATCCGTCTTGATCTTGTTGACCCAATCGAGGTGGGGCTTGGGCAGCAGTTTCAGCAGTTGGCTCAACGGCAGCTCATCGACCTGTTTACCACCCATGGGACCGCCCAGGTCGATTTTCTTGGGCAGCAGCAGGTCCACCCCAAAGGGTTTGTCGGTCTGGGCCTTGATTTCGCGGATTGCGCTGCGCAGCTCTTCCACTGTAAACCCGCTTCCGCCCAGCACACCCAAGCCGCCCGCCTCGGAGACCGCCACCACCAGTTCCACCGGCGCTCCCGTGTTTTCGCCAATGAGGGTCGGCCCCATGCCGGCGCTGAGGATCGGATAGTCGATGTCCAGCATGTCGCAAAGCTTTGTTTTCAATACGGGTCTGGCCATGTCGTGATATCTCCTTAAAGCTGATTTAAAACTTCATTCCGGGCAAATTCAAAGATGCCGTATTGCCGCCGTCCACGGGCAGGGCCTGGCCGGTGATGTAACTGGCCTCGTCGCTGGCCAGAAATAGGATTGCGGCGGCGATCTCTTCGGGCCGGCCGTAGCGGCGCAGCTCGCATCGGCTGCCCAGCTTGCTCTCCTTGCCTTTATCCCGGGCATAGTCGAAGACCGGCTTGGTCATGCCGGTTTCGATGAGGCCTGGGCAGACCGCATTGACACGCACATTGAAGCCGCCCAGGTCACAGGCCGCTGTCATGGTGAGGTTGATCAGGGCACTTTTGCTGGCGCTGTAAGCATTGCCGCCGGCGCCGGAGCGGATGCCGGCCACCGAAGCGGTGTTGACGATGGCGCCGTTTTTGCTTTCGATCAGGTGTCTGGCCGCATGCTTGATCATATAAACCGCGCCCAACACGTTGACGGCGTAAACCCGCTGCCAGTCCTCGCCGTCCCACTCTTCCGGACCGCCATACTGGCCGGTGATGCCCGCATTGTTGCAGACGACGTTGATGCGGCCGAAGGTTCCGATCGCCAGGTCGACCAGGCCCTTGACCTCTACTTCGGAGGCCACATTGACCTTTCTGGCGACGCCCTGGGCACCTGCGGCCTTGATCATGGACAGGGTTTCTTCCAACGCACTCTCCTGCATATCCGCCAACACAAGGGCCGCTCCCTCGCGCGCAAAAAGGAGGGCGGTCGCCCGGCCGATGCCGCTGGCGGCGCCGGTAATGATGGCCACTTTATCGTTCAGGCGGCCGCAGCTGTTCTGGCCCATCTGCCTGTTCTCCTATGGGTTGCACTGCACCGGTCAATCGCTGCCACCATCGCTGGCAGTAGCAATGGATGTACCCCTGTCCAGGGAAAGGGCAGGGGTACATCCTGTTTGGATTGTTAAAACAACCGCTTTTATGGGCGATACGGCCGTGACGCCGAGCCGTTTCGTTCCGCGGGTTCGAACGTTATGCTTTTTGGGGTTTCGGGGCCAAAGCTTCCCGATCCCCACCGCTCATGCCGGCAATGTATTTGACGACCTTTTTGCGGGATTCGATGTCGTATTGGGTCGTGATGGCGATCTGCTCCATGACGGGCGAGCCGCCGCCGTGGTAATTGCCGACATTCATGATGCCGCCCGACGCCGAGCAGAGCACGTCGCCCAGGTAGCGCCAGAACTGGGCCTGGTCTTCCACCGGAATCTTGGGATTGCGCTGGGTGTACTTGAGCAGCAGGTCGCCGATATCCGGGTTGGTGAAATCCTTCTCATGGGGGAAGGTGGCCACCACGCCGCCGGCGATGTCACACAGGATTTCGGCCTCTCTGTAAACCGCCTCACCGGTCAGGCAGCGGCCCACGTT
>DHGT01000058.1 GCA_002402905.1 Desulfatitalea sp. UBA4791
TAACGACCCCCATTGGGTTTAAACGGAAAACCGTTGTTTGAACTGTGAACAATTAGAAAGTATACGCCAATGGGCAACGTTCTTGATCTTGAAAAAATTTCTTCCCGGTCGACGCATTCAAAATTGAATGTCACCGAACCTTCCCATGCAAGAAAGTACTTGATTAAAGTATTCAATGAAATTGGCCTGGAGTTCATCAGCGCCAGAAAAGACTACGCATCCTATATCGTGGCGACCATCAAGTTTAAGGATGTCCGAGTCAAAAACGCTGCGAACAGCATCTTCGTCAAAGAGATCATCGCTCAAATCGAGCGCAAACCCTGCAGCCGCAATTTGTTCAAGCTCATCGTTCCAATCTATTACGAGGTTGAAAATGACGCCGGCCCGAAATATGTGCTCTGGTATAACGATGAGAAGATATCGGCCAATGATCTGGATACATCCCTCATCATTGCCATCGATGCCATCCTCTACGGGGCGTGATCAGAGGGCCTGATCAGAAGCGTTCGGGTTTAGGGGCTTGTCGATTCCCCGGGCCATTCGGATGTCATGGGGTGTCATTTATCTATAGAGGCTGCGGGGGGCAGCGGGGGTATAAGCGCTAAGTTATTCCCGCACCATGGTCGGCGATAACTAAATTTCGTGCATATCGCTATGCTGTTTTTCGCGTACTCGTTCTCGTACTCGTACTCNNCTCGTACTCGATGGTTTTGCTTTCGAGGCTTGAAAATGCAAGCTTCGGCAGGTATTTTTCGATGACGAGTACGAGTACCGCAGCGCTGAGTACGAGTACGATGTGGACTTATCGGGGTTAGAATTATCTTAGCGCTTATGGGGCAGGGTCAAGCAGTGGGGGGGGCAGCAGATGCAGTCGAAAAAGGTATTGTTGGACGGGGTCGGTGAAATACTGCTCGAGCGAAGCGCGAGGGCGAGGCACATCAATCTGTCGGTCAAGCCTTTCAAAGGCATTCGCGTGGCCGTGCCCAAAGGAGTTTCTTTCCAGGATGCACTGGCCGTGGCCCGGGACAAGGCCCCCTGGCTGGCTCGGCACCTGGCACGTATGGCGCGCGTGGAGCAAATGGTGCGTGACCGAAAAATCGAGACCGACCTGACACCGTCTCAGGTGAGATCTATTCTGGTCGAACGGCTCGATCTGCTGGCCGAGCGTCACGGTTTTCGGTACAACCGGGTATTCGTGCGCCATCAACGCACCCGTTGGGGCAGTTGTTCGCACAAGAACAATATCAATCTGAATGCCAGGCTGATTCTTCTGCCGGAAGCGCTCATGGAGTATACGATCCTGCATGAGCTGGTTCACACCCGCGTCAAAAACCACGGGCCGGCTTTCTGGAAAGAGCTGGCAAAGTGCGTACCTGATCCAAAGGCGCTGGACAAGCAGCTCAATGACTATTGGGCCCTCCTGGTGAGCCGCGGCTAATTGCCCAGGATCTCCCGGATCTTCAGGCTCAGTTGATCGATACTGAAGGGTTTTTGAATAAAGCCCCGGCATCCGCGGGCGACGATTTCTTCGGCCTTTTCGGTCAGACTGTAGCCGCTGGACAGCAGCACGTTGACCTGGGGGGTCATCGCTCTGAGGCGATCGAACACTTCGCCGCCGCCAAAACCCGGCATGACCATGTCCAAAATGACCATATCGATGCGATCCCCGGCGCGCTGGTAAAGGTCGATGGCTTCCTTGCCGCCATGGGCCGAAAGCACGGTATACCCGAGCGTTTCGAGCATGGCACGGTTGACGTCCAATATCACCTCCTCATCATCGACCAGAAGAATGGTGCCGGATCCTTTGGGAGGGGCCGCCGCGGCCGTTGGTTCGTTTTGGACTTTAACATCGGTGGCCGGCAGATAGACATAAAAGGTCGTCCCTTCGCCCGGCCGGCTGACAAAGTCGATGGCGCCATCATGGTTCTTGATGATGCCATAGGTGGACGCCAGTCCCAAACCGGTTCCGCGGCCGATCTCCTTGGTCGTGAAAAAGGGTTCGAAGATCTTGTGCTGGATCTCCGGGGAGATACCGGTCCCCGTGTCGGCGACCGATATCCGGACATAGCGTCCCGGCGCAATCCCGAACGATCGGGCAAGGTCGTCGTCGATCGTCACATTTCGGGTCTCTACAAAAATATTCCCGCCATCGGGCATGGCCTGCCAGGCATTGATGCACAGGTTGAGCAGCACCTGTTCGATCTGGCTCTGATCGGCCATGACCGGCCAGATGTGTTCCTGGTGTTTGTGAATGATCTGGATCTCCTTGCGCGTGCGGCCGAACATGCCGGCCGTGCCGATTACCACCTGGTTCAAATCCACCGGTTTGACCAGATATTTGCCACCGCGGGCAAATCCGAGCAATTGGCGGGTAAGGTCCGCACCCCCGGCAACGCACGCCTCTATGCTTTTGAGTTTGTCGTAGTTGCGGTGGTCGGGTGGGGTATGCATGAGCATCAGCGAGACATTGCCTTGGATCCCCATGAGCAGGTTGTTGAAATCATGCGCCACGCCACCGGCGAGCGTGCCGATGCCTTCCAGGCGCTGGATCTGCTGGAAACGCGCTTCGAGCTTCTGTTTTTCCTTTTCGGCGTTGAGTCGTTCGGTGATATCCAAGACCAGCCCCCGAAAACCCGTCGGGCGGCCGTCGTCATCGTTCATCAGCGCCGCGGTGGCTTCAATGGTCTTGCGTGCGCCGTTCCTGTCGGTGATCGTGTAGCGGGAGAGCTCGTGCGGCTCGCCGGTGAAGAAAATTTTCTTGAAGCGCGTTTCGATGGCCGGGATGTCATGCGGATCGATGTAGTCGCGATAGTTGATGCCCGTCAACGCCTGCTTTTCGGCATATCCGAACATCGCGGCCAACGGATCGTTGAAGAACGTCAGATTTCCTTCCAGATCGATTTCGTAGTACCCGTTGGAGATGTTTTCCACAATGGAACGGTATTTCGCCTCGCTCTTCTGCAGCTGCTCTTCTTTCTTCTTGCGTGTCTCCACTTCGCGGTGCAACTGGTCATTGGTCTTTTCCATGTCACGGGTGCGCTCGTGCACCAGTTCTTCGAGCTGGTTCTGGTAACGGCGCAGCTCGAATTCGGCCCGCTTACGGTCGTTGATGGCCCGCAGCGAACCGATGATCCGATCGGGCACGCCCGGTGAACGGTATCGGACGATGGCGTTGATGGCGCAATAGATCAATTCACCTTCACGATTGCGCAGCTGCAGTTCGTAATCGTCGACTTTGCCCTGCTTGAGGATGGTGTCGATGAAATCCCGGCGTGTTTGCGGATCGGCATAAAACCGATCGAAAGTCACGCCGATGAGCTCCTCGCGGGTATAGCTGGAGAATTTTTCCACCGAAGGGCTGATCTCCAGGATGCAGCCGTCGAGTGAGGTCTCGTAATAGACATCCTGGATGTTTTCGAAAATGGTTCTGTATTTCTCTTCGCTGCTGCGCAGGGCCTCTTTCATGCGGGTGAACGAGTCGGCCGTCTCTTGAATCTCTTTGTATCTGGACCCGGTGTCGAAATTCTGGGAAAGGTCGTGCTGTTTGATGGCCAGGGCCTCTTTTTCCAGATTGGCCAGGGGGCGGATGATGCCCTGTGCCGCTCGCAAACCGATCAGGGTGGCCAGAACGGAGAGGGCCAGCGTGATCAACAGGTTGAAGGATCGATTGCTTTTGATACTGCCCAGATAGTCGCTTTCCGGTAGATAGACGCCGATGATCCAGGGCCAGTTGGAGTCGAAGAACGGGGTGAACATGGTGTGGTAAGCTTGACCGCCATGGACGAACCGGGCAAAGCGGGGGCCGTCCAGACGGATGCGGCCGTCCTCCCGTTGGGTGACGCCGATGGCCTGAAAGGCGGCTTTGCTGAGCGCGTGGTCCAGTTCGTCGATCTTGACGAGCCGGATGTTGCCGGTCTCCGGGTCACCGGTGTGGGTGAGTTTGGTCACATCCGGAAAGGCGACCACGTCTCCGTTGCTGTTGATCATGAAGGCGCTGCCGTTTTTGCCGATGCGCAGGTTGCCGATAAAGGTGGACAACTGATCGATTTCGATGTCCACACCGACGATGGCCTGCAGCGGGTTGTCTTCGGGTGCGTCGTCTCGTCTATGGTTCGGATAGATGGGCCCTGCGATGGTGATGCCCGGTTTCTGGGAAGAAAAAAAGATGTAAGGGTCGGTCCATACGATGGCATTGCGTTCCACGGCCTTGCGGTACCACGGCCGGGTTCGCGGATCAAAGGCGTCGGCCGGGTCCAGGGTCTCATCGATGATTCGCGCGTTTCGGTCGCGCCAGATGAAACGGGTTTGCCTCTTACCGTCCTTGTGGGTGATGATTTTCGTCCGAAGACCGTCCGGTGCATGGGTCGTGTCGCGGTTGACATAAAAGAAATCGCCGTTGGGCTTGCCGACGTAGATGCCTGCAAAATGGGGATATATGGCAAGCTGTGTGAGAAAATAGCTTTCCATTTGGGTGGCCTGATCCTCGCGACCGCCCACCACGTCCGAGGTGATGAGCCGTTCGGTCAGCTGTGCGGCGCCTTGGGCCAGGGAGAGATGGTTTTTCGACTTTTCAATGGTCAGTTCGGCGATATTTTGCATGATATCGTGTGCATGGCGCAGTAAAACCTTTTCCGATGAAAAGTAGGTGGAGGAGGTGATGATCGATTGGGTCCCCCAGATCAGGCCGAGCACACCGAGAATGAGCGTTAAGCGGATAGAAATTTTCATTGCACCCTCGACGGGTTACCGCGACAGAAGACAACCCGCAGGTATTCAGTTCACAGATCTGCACCAAACAGCAAGAGAGTGCTTACACAGGATGGGCGAGCGTGTCAATTGCGTGTGCCGCATAGCGGACAACGATCCGGCATCGCGGATCGGGTGGGATGCGGTTTGCCTTTATCGCCGACAGATTGTATGTAGGACCAAACCGTTGGGAGATCGGAACCGTGAAAATTGATGCCAATCCGCTTTTTCGAAGAGTCATCACGCCTTGGTACGACAGCAATGCGGCCTGCTGGATCGTGCTGATTTTTCTGGTGGCCGTGGTCTTGTTCAGCGTGGCGGGCATCGTGGTGGCCCGTTCCCAACCCGATTATCATCATCACACCTGGCTGCCCGCCACCCTCCTTGCATTGAGCGTGTCGGCCGTTGGATCGGTTGCATTTCGGCTGATCAAACGCCGGTATGACCAGCAGGCGCAGAATCGGGAGTTTTAAGGGCCAATCCGTGCCGGTGGTTCACGGCTGTTTCAAAAACTCGCTGTATCCCATCTTCAGATAGCTGTCGGTCTGGATGTATTTGAGCAGGGGCAAAAACCTGGCGGCTTCGATATACCCCGGCCAGTGGGCGATATCTTCTCCCTTCGGCGTCAGGAAACGCAGGTTGGGGACGCCGTTGATGCGATAGCGGGCGGCAAGTTTTGGGTTTTGCTCAGAATTGATGCGCACCGGGATGTAATTCTGATTCACGTAGGCGGCGATCTCTTTGTCGATGAAGGTGCTTTGTTCCAGTTTGCGGCAATAGGTGCACCAATCCGTATAAAAATAGAGCAGATATTTTCGGGAAGCATCCTGTCCGAATTTTTGCGCTTCGTCGAAGGTGATCCAGTTGATGCCGTCGTTCGGTGCAGTGGATGCGCCGGTGCCGATGGGCAGGATCCCAAAGGCGATGATCAATCCCAAACATATATAAACATAACGCTTCATGGGTCACTCCTTAATAGCCGATATACGTCAGCAATCTGAATTTGTCGGTGATCAACAATATGCCGGTGAGGATGAGAAGGATACCGGCGGCGATGTTGATATACCGAATCGCTTTGGCGGCGCGGCGCACGAACGAGAATAGAAAGTGGATGCCGATCGACAAGGCGATGAACGGCAAGGCCAGGCCGGCCGAATAAAGCGACAATAGTCCGACGCCTTGGAGCACGGTATCCTGGTTGCCGGCCAAAATTAAAATGGATCCCAACATCGGTCCGATGCACGGGCTCCAACCCGCGCCGAAGGCCATCCCGATCAGGACGGTGCCCAATAGATGCACCGGTTTGCGGTCGATGTGGGCTCGTTTTTCGATGTCCAGGGCGCGGATGCGCAGCACCCCCAGCAGATGGAGGCCAAGGAGGATGATCAACACGCCGCCGGCAATTCTGAGATAGACCTTGGCGCCCTGGAGCAATCCGCTGAAATAGGCGGCCGTTGCTCCCAGCAGGATGAAAACGATGGAAAAGCCGAACACGAAGGCCAACGTGCTGTAAAGGACCTTCCGGCGCGCCCCGGCGCCTTCGGCCCGCGCCAACTCGTCTATGGATATTCCCGTAATAAAGGAAAAATAAGACGGTACCAGGGGCAGGATACACGGCGAAAAAAAAGACAGCAGCCCGGCGAGGAGTGCGGCACTATATTCGATCTCTTCAAACATGGGTACAGGGTTTCATGTCATGGGTTTTGTGAAACGGGGTCATCCCGGTCGTTGGCCGGATCGCTCCATGGTAGGGGCGGCGGTCCGCGCACGGGCCATGACCAGCAACGCGATGGTCAACAGCACGATGTCTCTCAGAAAGTCCAGGTACATCTGTCCACTGGCGGTGCTGTCCAATGAAAAACAGCCGCAGGCGATATCCAGGCCGCGATAGGCATTATAGCCCAGAGCGGCCAGGAAAACGACGAGCAACGAGGCGATGACCAGTGCCCCGCCCCGCACCAGTTGGCCGGAAATCAGGCAGATGCCGCTGATCATTTCGAGCCATGGCAACAGCCATGCCACAGCATTGACCCAGGTGCCGGGCAGGATCTGATAGTTGGCGATGGCCTGGGCAAATGCGGCCGGATCGAGGATTTTATCCCAACTGGCGTAAACAAAAATGGCACCGAGAGCGATACGCCCGCTGACTTCCAGGGCTTTCGACCAATGTTGCATCATGGGTGATACTTTTTTGAGCATATCCCTTGCTATCCCAAACGGACCGCTTCGCCCAACTCCTTGGCCCGCAGCGCAGCGGTTTCTACGGCGTTCATGAGGCTGGCGCGGACGCCTCCACGTTCCAATGCATGCAGCCCTGCAATGGTCGTGCCGCCTGGAGATGTAACCAGGTCCCTCAGTTGGCCGGGATGCATCTGGGTATCCAGGTGGAGTTTTGCGGCGCCCATTAATGTTTGGGCCGCCAGCAGCAGGGCATCGTTTCTTGCCAACCCGACTTTGACGCCGGCGTCCGCCAGTGCATCCAGCATGACAAAGACATAGGCCGGGCCGCTTCCGCTCAAGCCGGTGACGCCGTCGAGAAGATGCTCGGCTTGAACGATAATGCAGCGGCCGACCGAGTTGAAAATCGCCTGGGCCAGCTCGAGGTCCGCTTTTTGGGCATGCTCGCCCGGTGCCACGGCCGTTGCGCCGGCTTCTACCGAAACACAGACATTGGGCATGGCACGCACCAGGCGAAGCGGTTGGTTGGCCAACGCGGCAATGGCCTTGAGGGGTACCCCGGCGGCGATTGAAATGATGACCTTGCTGTCGTCCAATGCCGCCGCGGTCTCTTTGATGACCGCCCCCATGCTCTGGGGTTTAACGGCATAAATAATCACATCGCAGTGTCTGACCAGTTCAACGTTGTCCGCCACGGTTCGAATCGCATAGGTGGCTTGCAACTCGGCGCGTCTCTCCTCGCGGGCATCCGAACAGAACAGTTGGCCGGGGGTCGACAGCCCACTGCGCAGCAGTCCTTTAATCAGTGCTTCGCCCATGTTGCCGGCGCCGATGAAGCCGATGTGTTGACCTTGAAGCATCTTGTATGTCCTTATGGTTGGCTTTGTGGCACAATATTTGCTTTTCTTTCCGGATGCGATTTAAAGGCTACTTTAGGACTTGACGTTGGATTGTCAATAAAAAAAACAGATGGTAAAAGCGGCGCAGACGCCTTGACCCTAAGGCATGATCCGGAGTATGAAAGAGCCAAAACACTAAGGAGCGATTCTTGTACCCATTCCATATATCCACTTGCGGCGGTCATTTTTTGCCGTCATTTCGAAGGCTATTCTATAACACCGTCATCTTCGCTTTTCTTTGGGTGGGTTTTTTTGTCGTGCCTGCCCGCGCCGACGACATGTCCGATGCGTTCGGGTCCGAACCCGTCGGGCAGAGCGAGGCGGTGGAGAGCGGGTTGACCTATCTGCTCGACTATTGCGCCGACGCATCGAACGGTGCATCCATCGATGTTTCACGAATTGATCCACTGGTCGCATTTGTTCGCAACGCAGAAGAGATGGCCGCCCACACGCCGCGGCAACGGGATAGCATCCATGGGGCTTTCATCGCCTATACCCTCGATCGTTCCATGCAGGACGCCCTGCGCTACGCATACAATCAACAAATTCCGGAAGGCGCCATCAATGCCTCTTCGGTCCGCTATGCCCAATGGGAGCAAACTTCGGTCGGCGGCGCCGGTCCGCCCGAGTTGTGGAAGATGGTGAATGACCTGGCGCAGCCCAGGGTGGTCAGGGGCGTCGTGCGGGAGATCATCTCCCCGGACCTGCATACCGGTGCCTACTATGAATACGGGCTCAATCGCGCCTTTTTGCTTTACCGCCAGGAGAACTTGCGGGTGATGATTTCCATTTCCAGCCAGAACGGCGATTCCGAAGTGGGGAGAAAGGGATTTATCATCGGTGAGGATGAGAATTGGAATTATTTGTACACCCAGGAACCCGGCCTGGACAAAACCGGTCTGGGATGGGTGAAATCCAGAATCTATGATTTTTATTCCATATGCACCTATGTCGAGGACCTCGACCACCCCGGCAAGGTCAAAATCGGTATTTTTCAGTGGCTTGGCGCGGGCTGGGCGGGCTTCAATCTGGTGGAGTCGCACCACATTCAAAAGGGTATGGTGCGGCAGACATCCCAATTCAAGGCGTTGTTGGAATCGCAAAGAATGCCCGCCGCCATCACTCTAGAGCAGGTGTACCAGTCCCTCGCCCAGATCGATGAAGACACCCTGCGGGCCAAGGCGTTGGCCGTCGTGCACCATATGCGCGACAAGGCGCTGTCCGATGCTGATTTGAAAAAGAAAAAAGCGATTGCAGAATTGGATCCAGAGGCCTATGTGGCCCAGATGGACAAAAGCGAGTTGATCAGTGAGTTGATGCGGGAGTTCATGAAATTCAGTCTGGGCAAGGAGACGCCCTTGGCCTCTTCTTTCTGGGTATCGCTCGAGAAGCGTCCTTCGGATGGACCTCTGCCGCTGTCATAGCGTCTTGGTCTTGACTCCCATATCAGACAGGGCCTTGCTTTTTTCTCCCCTCATCAGGCGGATCAATTCCACCCTGGCGATATGAGGTTCGACCCCTTTGCGGTCAAGCACTTCCAGAAGCTGGCCGAAAAGCCGGCGTCGTTTCAATCCGGGTTGACTCAGATCGCGGCGATCGTCGAAACAATCCATCAGTCTGGCGCCGCAGGGGCAGTTGCGATAGAGTTCGACATTCGGGTGCTTTTCATCCTCGGGACCGCTTTTCGGGTCATCTTCCACGCGTGGTGATGTCTCTACGTCGCGAATGTAGGCATCCACGGTCTCATACCGGCGGCCGCAGACGGGGCATTGTTTGGGGAAGGCGGCGTCGGATAAGGCCTTCAGCCCATCGTAAAGCTTCAATGTGGTGTCCATGGTTAAAATTTCAATTCCCTTCTGACCTTATCGAATATCGCTCCCCAGAAAACTGGACGAGACGCTCTTATTCGACATCGGCCGGGAAGCGCAAGACTTGAGCCGGGCAAGGGAACAAAGGACACTCAGTCGTTCCGAGAAGCCGAGGATGACGCAACCCACGAAAAATCTTGACATATCATGAAGTTTTCCACTATTCTGAGGCCCAAAACGGTTTGCCGGGAAAGGGTAATCATCGCTTATGTACCCACTGGGTTATTTTATCATCGCCGTGGCCAACATCCTGGACGTGGCCCTGGCGCTTTATTTCTGGATTCTTCTCGCCCAGGTCATTCTATCCTGGGTCAATCCGTCCCCGCGCCACCCGCTGGCCGTGCGCGTGGTCAGGATTATCTACATGCTCACCGAACCGGTGCTTTACAAGATTCGGACACGCTTTCCGGTATCCTTCGGCGGTATCGATTTTTCACCGATGATCGTTTTGCTGGCGATCTATTTCCTCAGGTTTTTCCTCGTGCAGAGCCTGGTCCGTTTCGGGAGCAGTCTACTCTAGCGTGTTCGCAGGGAGAGGTCACATGACGATTACCGCAGTCGATATTCAACAACAACAATTTCGGGTTCGATTCAGGGGGTTCGACATCCGAGAAGTCGATCGTTTCCTGGAACAGACGGCCGAAACGATCACTGCGTTGCAGGAAGAGAATATTAAGATCAAAGAGGAATTGCGGCGTCTGAAGATGGAGACCCAAGGCTACAAGGAGCGCGAAGAGACATTCAAGCGCGCCATGCTCAATTCCCAGAAGGTCTTGGAACAGATGAAGGAAAATGCACGCAAGTCGGCCGAGATCATCATTGCCGACGCGGAGGTCAAGGCCGAAAAGATCCTCAATCGCGCCCACAACCGCTTGTCTCAACTCCATGAAGACATTTCCGAGCTCAAACGCCAGCGGGTGCAAATCGAAGTTCAGATCCGGTCCGTCATCGAAGCCCACAGCAAGTTGCTGGAGGTGGGCAAGGAGAGCATGGATGCATTGGATGAATCCGACAACAAGGTGGCCGTCCTGAAACAACCGCCCAGCATTTTAAGCTAAACCCTCCCGCCCATTGGCCGATAATGAACAGAGAGCCGAACAGCCACCATTCGACGTGGGCTGTTTTTCTCTGTAGCGTTTAAGTGCCCCCTTCACAGGTTAACCGGGCAATTCAACCAGGGAGTTGCGCATGGCCAAAATTGATGCTTTTTTCAAGCTGATGCACGAACAGAATGCCTCCGACTTGCACCTGATGGCAGGCCAACCGCCTGCCTTGCGCGTGCATGGCGACATCGAACGGGTCAAGTACAAAGTGCTTGACAACGACGGTCTGCGCGCCATGCTTTATGAAATCGCGGCCGAAGATAAGATCAAGACATTTGAAGAGACCGGAGATGTGGACTTCGGTTATGAAATCCCCGGTCTGGCGCGATACCGCGCCAATTTTTTCATGCAGAAAAACGGAGTGGGGGCCGTGTTCAGGGAAATCCCCAGCACGATTCTCACCTGCGAGCAGTTGGGGTTGCCATCGGTCATGGCCAAGTTGGCCAGTCTGCCGCGCGGCCTGGTCATCGTCACCGGACCGACCGGCAGCGGTAAATCCACGACCCTGGCGGCGATTATCGACGAGGCCAATCGTACCCGGGCCGATCACATCATCACCATCGAGGACCCCATCGAATTCGTTCATAAAAGCCAAGGCTGTCTGGTCAACCATCGTGAGGTGGGCATCCACACCAAGTCGTTCTCGGCAGCGTTGCGAGGCGCCCTGCGCGAAGACCCGGACATCATTCTGGTCGGCGAAATGCGCGATTTGACCACCATGAGCCTCGCCATCGAGGCGGCCTCCACCGGTCACCTGGTTTTTTCCACGCTGCATACGACCAGTGCGGCCAAAACCGTGGACCGTATCGTGGAGGTCTTCCCGGCCGAAGAGCAGGCCCAGATCCGTTCCACCTTGTCCGACGGGATTCGCGCCATCATTTCCCAGACCCTGTTTAAACGCATCGATAAAAAGGGGCGGGTCCCGGCCTTGGAAATCCTGATCGCCACACCGGCGGTTCGCAATTTGATCCGCGAGGGCAAGTCGCACCAGATTCCATCCATGGTCCAAACCGGTAAAAAGTATGGGATGCAACTGCTCGATGATGCGATCATGGAGCTGTTCAACAAAGGCAGGATCAGCGCCGAGGATGCCTATACCAAGTCCAACGACAAGGGGCGTTTCCGCCCGCTGCTCAAGTCGCCGCCGGTGGATTTTACCGAGGCTTAAGCCTTGCGTCCGGCGCGGGAGCGTCCGGCTGAATGAAGTATGAGGTGACATTAACTCGGTAACCGGCACCAGACCGAAAAGCGCCGGGTTGAAATGGGGACGGCCATGAAGAAGCAAGAGATCGATCACATCCTTACCCGAATGCTCGATTCACACAGCAACGTGTCGGACCTCAATTTGACGGTCGGCCGGCCGTTGCAGGTGGAAAGCTCCGGCGAGCTGTTGCCGGTCAGCACCAAGCCCCAGATCGACAGCCTGACACCGTTTCAGACGGAAATCGTGGCGCTGAATCTCATCGACGGCGATCGTCGTTTGACCGAAACGCTCCTGCAGACCGGATCTTGCGACCTTTCCTACAGCCTCCCGGGCAAAGCGCGATTTCGCGTGAATATTTTTGCCCAGTCCGGCCATTTGTCCATTGTCCTGAGACAGCTGGAGTCCAAGGTGCCGACGATCCGGGACATGAGGCTGCCGGAATCCTTTGTGGAAATGGGCCGGGAACTCAACGGCATCATCATCTTCACCGGCGCCACCGGCACCGGTAAAACCACATCCCTGGCGGCCATCCTGGAGGAGATCAACGAACAGCGCGCCGTTCACGTGGTAACGCTGGAAGATCCCATCGAGTATCAGCATCCCCACAAGAAGGCGACCTTCAATCAACGTGAGCTGGGGCGCGATTACGATTCGTTCGCCAATGGGCTGCGGGCCGCCCTGCGCCAGGCGCCGAAAGTGATTCTGGTCGGCGAAATGCGCGACCGGGAAACCGTCGAGATCGGTCTCACGGCCGCGGAAACCGGCCACCTGGTGCTCACCACCCTGCATACCGTGGACGCCGGGCAGACCATCAACCGCATCCTGGGCATGTTTACCAACGAAGAGGAAAAGCAGGTCCGCATCCGTCTGGCCGATACGGTTCGGTGGGTCGTCAGCCAGCGCCTGCTGCCCAAGATCGGCGGCGGCCGGGTAGCGGCCTTCGAGGTGCTGCGAAGCAACTTACGAATCAAAGAGGCGATATTGAACGGCGAATCCGAAGGCAAGACCTATTACGAGATGATGCAGTCCGGGCGGCCCTTCGGCATGGTGACCTTCGACGACTATATCGTGGAGCTTTACGAGAAGGGGTTGGTCACCCAGGAAACGGCATTGGCCTATTCATCCCACAAGGCCGTCACCAGCCGTGGCATCGACAAGGTGAAAAGCGCCAGGGGCGAGTCGACCACGGATATCAAAGATCTGGAACTCGATCGGGGGTATCATAAAAAAGCATAGTCCCGGTGCGTTGCGTAGATGGTGGATGGCGTGATCGTATCGGTTGAGCATACTGCGCGGGCACGAACCGCGTTTGGCCCGCCCCAGGGAGCATTGGATTGAGCTATGGAGATTATTTGCCAGAATTGCAACGGTAAGCTGAAGGTCGCCGGCGATAAACTGCCGGAAGGCAAAACCGTCACACTGAAATGTCCGCGTTGCCAGTCCAAGATCAGCGTCAACCGGCCGACCCAAAAGGCCGAGGCAGAGGATGGCGCCTTTGACGATTTGTTCGATTTTGACGAAGCCGATGGCGACGGGTACGATGCGTCGGAAAAGCCGTTCGACTTTATCGAAGAGGAAGGCAAAACGGCACTGGTTTGCGAGTCCGACACCCTGATTCGTGAAAAGATGCGCCCCACTCTCGACCTGATGGAATACCACATCACCGAGACGCCCAACAGCCGTGAAGCGCTCAAGAAGATGCGCTACCACACCTATGACCTGGTGTTGCTCAACGAGTATTTCGACACCCGGGACCCGGATGCCAATTCAGTTCTCATCTATATCGAGCGACTGGCCATGGAGACGCGCCGCAACATGTTCGTGACGCTCCTGACCACCCGCTTCCGGACCATGGATCATATGACCGCTTTTCAGAAGAGTGTGAATATGATCGTGAACTTGCGCAACATCGATGATATGGACAAGATCCTGCAAAGAGGAATGGCCGATTACGGGCTGTTTTACAAAGTCTTTAAGGAATCATTGACCCGGTAGGCTGTTGGGGCCTGCATAGGGACGCCAACGCTTGGCACCGCTGCCGTCAAACATCGATTGTCGACCCATGCCCAAGTCCAGCCATATTGTTCAAGCCGCCGATAACCTTTATATGATCACGCTACCCGTGGCCATCACCGGCTTTGCGGAGTTCATCACCGCCTGGGCATGGACCGCCGGTCCGGTCGTCGTGGTGGATGTGGGGCCGTCGTCGACCAACAACCGATTGCTCTCCGCACTGGCCGAACTCGGCGTGCGTCACCCCGATTTTATCTTGTTGACCCATATCCACATCGATCATGCCGGCGGTATCGGCGGGGTGGCCCGCGCCTTTCCCAAGACGCCGGTGGTGTGTCACCCCAAGGCCGTGGAACATCTGGTGGATCCGCAACGGTTGTGGGAAGGATCCGTCAAGACGCTGGGCGATGTGGCTCGCGCTTACGGCCCCATCGAACCGGTGCCTGAGGGGCAGGTGCTTTCCATGGATCGGTTCGAGGCCCAAGGGATCGAGCCCATAGCGACCCCCGGCCACGCTCCCCACCACTTCAGTTTTCTCATGGGTGATCTGCTCTTTGCCGGTGAGGCGGGGGGTGTCTGCCTATCATTAGAGAATGGCGAATCCTACTTGCGTCCGGCCACACCGCCGCGATTTCGCATCCAGACCAGCCTCGACAGCATCGATCGACTCATCGCCCGTGCCCCGCGCCGGATCTGTTACGGGCATGTGGGGATGCGTTCGCAAGCCGTCGAGATGCTCGGCCGTCACCACGACCAGCTCATGCTGTGGTTGGAGAAAATCACGCCCTGGTATGAACGGTATCCACAGGGCGGTTCGGATCTGATGGAAGCCTGCCTGGACGACCTGCTGGCCAGCGATCCGATGCTGTCCGGATTTGCCCAGCTGTCGCCGGATGTCCGCAGCCGCGAGCGTTTTTTCCTGCTCAACAGCGTCCGAGGGTATTGGGGGTATCTTGCCGAGCAGTAGTCGGTCGGCTCAGTTGACCGGCCGGGCAGGAGCGACATTTACAGTCGGTCGGCGATAATCTTCAGCCCGACCAGGGTCAGGTCGGATTCCACGGCTTCGATGCAAGTGGCCACATGCTGCATCAAAGGGGCCAGTCCTCCGGTGGCGATTACCTTGGGCCGGGTTCCCAGTTCGGCGGAAATACGAGCGATCATGCCATCGACCATCCCCGCATATCCATAGATGATGCCCGATTGAATGCTCGATATGGTGTCATTGCCGATCACACTGGCCGGCTTTTTGAAAATTTCCACTCGTGGCAGCTTGGATGCCTTTGCGAACAGCGCTTCGGACGAGATGCCGATGCCGGGGCTGATGGCGCCTCCCAGGTATTCACCCTTTTCGGTGATGACATCGAAGGTGGTGGCTGTGCCGAAATCGATGACGATCAGGCTGGTACGATAGCGCTCGTAAGCCGCCACGGCGTTCACGATACGATCGGCGCCCACCTCGTTGGGGTTGCTGTAGAGGATCGGCATCCCGGGATAGGATTTGGCATCGATCCAATGGGCGACGTGTTTCAGGTATTTGCGGGCAAAGGCGTCCAGGATCGTCACCATGGGTGGGACCACACACGAAACGACGGTCTTTTCAATCCTGGTGATGTCAATCCGGCTGCGCCCGAAGAGCCCGGCCGCCAGGAGGTTGAATTCATCCTCGGTCGTATTGCGTTCGGTCCGGACCCGCCAGTTTTCGATGAGCATGTCGCCATCGAAAACGCCCATAACGATATTGGTGTTGCCGACATCGATGACCAGCAGCATGCCACACTGCCCTTTCTAATATTGGATGCTCTTTATCAAGCGTTTCGGATGGCGTCCAGCACCGTCACCGTTGCCTTGGTGTTGGCGACATTGTGAACCCGGACGATGTGGGCGCCATTGTTCACGGCCATGGCGATGGTCGCCTGGGTGCCGGTTTCAACCTCGGGCCGGTCTGCCGACAGCTCGGTCGCAGTCGCCTCGGATAAAATTTTACGGATAAAGGCCTTACGGGATGTGCCGATCAAAATGGGCACGTCCAGCTCTTCAAAAACAGACAACCGCCGGATGATCTGCAGATTATGCGCGACGGTTTTTCCGAACCCGATGCCTGGATCGATGATGATTTTATCGGACGCGATACCGGCCTGCCGGGCCCTTTCGATGGCCGTTTTCAAGAACGCTTTGACCTCGCCGAGCAGGTCGTCGTAAACCGGATCGATTTGCATGGTGCGCGGGCGTCCTTTCATGTGCATCAGGATTACCGGCACATCATATTTCACCGCCACCGCAGCCATCTGTCCGTCCATCTGCAATGCGCTGATGTCGTTGAGGATGGCGGCACCTGCGGCCAGAGCCGCTTCGGCAACGGCGGCCTTGTTGGTGTCAATGGAGATGGGCACACCGATGCGTCTCGTCAGACGTTCAATCACCGGCAGTATCCGATCGATTTCCGCCTGTGCGGAAACCCCTTCGGAATAGGGCCGGGTGGATTCACCCCCGATGTCGATGATATCGGCGCCCGCTCGGACCAGTCGTTCGGCTTGGCTCACGGCCGCTTCGGTGGAGTAGAATTGTCCGCCGTCCGAAAACGAGTCGGGCGTGATATTGACTATGCCCATGATCGCCGTGCGATGCCCGAGTTCGAGATGAAAGCGGTTCCAGTGCAGTGTATAGTGTTTCATGGCGTTTTTCGGCAGTCTCGATGATGATCCCGGCCCCATGGGTTTTGCGGCGCCATCATTGCCCAGCGGGGTTCTCGATGTGGAGCTCCGGATCGGCTTCGGTCTGATCCTCCTTGGCGGACGGTAGGTTGGCATCCGGTTTAATGGAAAGAATCAGCTCGTCGAGCTCCTTGCCAAGCACCGTCTCTTTTTCGAGCAACCGGGCAGCCAGGGCATGCAGGATATCGATATGTTCACTCAGGACCGAATGGGCCTGCTGGTGGGCATTTTTTATCAGTCGCGTGATTTCGTTGTCGATCTTTTGCGCCGTGGCCTCTGAATAGTCACGGTGTTGCGCAATTTCGCGACCCAGAAAGACCTGCTCCTCACCCTTGGCATAGGACAAGGGCCCCAGTTCCTCGCTCATGCCCCACTGGCGCACCATTTGTTGGGCCAGCTCGGTCGCTTGCTTGATATCGTTGGAAGCACCGGTGCTGATGCGATTGAAGACGATCTCTTCGGCCACGCGGCCGCCAAAGGCCACCGCCAGTTCGCTCTCGAGCTGATCCTTGTACTTGAAATCACGCTCTTCCGGCAGAAACCAGGTGACACCGGCGGCGCGGCCACGGGGGATGATGGTGATCTTGTTCACGGCATCGGTATTGGGCAAAAAGCGCGCGACCAACGCATGGCCGCCTTCATGATAGGCCGTGGTCTTGCGGTCCTCTTCGCGGATCACCTTGGACTTGCGCTCCAGACCCATATATACCTTGTCCTTGGCGTCTTCGAAGTCCACCATCTCCAGCTTTTCCTTGCCGCGCTTGGCGGCCAGCAACGCGGCCTCGTTGACCAGGTTTTCCAGATCGGCACCGGAAAATCCGGGTGTCCCCTTGGCCAGATTGGTCGTATTGACGTTATGATCCACGGGCGTCTTTTTCATGTGCACCGAGAGGATTTTCTCGCGTCCCCGGATGTCGGGAAGATTGACCACCACCTGTCGGTCGAATCGGCCCGGCCGCAACAGTGCCGGGTCGAGAACGTCGGGCCGGTTGGTGGCCGAGATCAGGATGACGCCTTCGTTGGACTCGAACCCGTCCATTTCCACCAGCAGTTGATTGAGGGTCTGTTCGCGTTCGTCGTGACCGCCGCCCAGACCGGCGCCGCGGTGGCGCCCGACCGCATCGATTTCATCGATAAAGATAATGCAGGGGGCGTGCTTCTTGCCCTGGACAAAGAGGTCGCGGACGCGAGAAGCGCCGACACCGACAAACATCTCCACGAAATCCGAGCCGCTGATGCTGAAAAACGGCACTCCGGCCTCACCGGCGATGGCCCTGGCCAGCAGCGTCTTGCCCGTGCCCGGAGGGCCCATGAGCAGTACACCCTTGGGGATGCGTCCGCCCA
>DHGT01000106.1 GCA_002402905.1 Desulfatitalea sp. UBA4791
GGAACGAGGAGGTCTTCGGGCAGGTGGCATTTGCGGATCGGGCCCTTGCCGCACAGGATCAGCGCGTGTTCGATGATATTTTCCAGTTCGCGCACATTGCCGGGATACTTGTAATTGAGCAGGATCGCCATGGCCTGGTCGGAGATGGCGGGTGGCGGCGCCCCCTGGGCCGCGCAGAGTTTGCGCATCACGTGGCGGATCAGCAGCGGCAGGTCGTCGCGCCGCTCCTCCAGGGGGGGCAGCTCGATGCGCAGCACTTTCAAGCGGTAAAACAGGTCTTCCCGAAACAGGCTGTCCTTGACCAATTGCTCCAGCCGGCGGTTGGTGGCCGAAATGATGCGCACGTTGACCCGCTGGGTGCGCCGGCTGCCCAGGGGGTAGAACTCCTGGTCTTCGAGCACCCGCAGCAGCTTGGCCTGCAGGCTCAGGGGCAGGTCGCCGATTTCGTCCAGGAAAATGGTACCGCCGTCCGCCTCCTGGAATCGGCCGGGTTTGTCGCGGTCCGCCCCGGTGAAGGCCCCTTTGACATAGCCGAAGATTTCCGACTCGATCAGGCTGTCGGGGATGGCCGCACAGTTGACTTTCACCCAGGGCTTGGAAGACCGGGGACCGGCGTCGTGGAGAATTTTGGCCAGGATATCCTTGCCCGTGCCGGTGGCGCCCTGGATCAGAACCGTGGCGTCGCTGGCCGCAACGGCCGGGATCATGGCGAAGATTTTCTGCATGGGCGGGCTCTTGCCGATCATGTCGCGGCAGGTGTAGCGGCCCCGGATGGCCTGGTTGAGCTGGTGCACCAGGGTCATGTCCTGGAAGGTGACCAGGCCCCCCACCACGGCCTCGCGCTCATCGCGCAAAGCCGCGTAGTTGGCCCGGATGGGGACGATGTCCCCTTCGCTGTCGCGCAGACGGCCCTCGAGTCCCCGGTAGACCGTGTTTTGCCGGATGGCCGTTTCGATCGGCGAGGGCGCATCGGCGTCCGGTTCCACAAAAATGTCGGTGCAGGGCCGGCCGAGCAGGGTGGTGCGCTCATATCCGGAAATACGCTCGGCCGCGGTGTTAAAGAAGGTGATCAACCCGCCCCGGTTGGTGGTGAACACCCCCACATCGAGACTGTCCAGGATGTTTTTCAGGCTGCGTTCCTCGTAACGCAGCCGCTCGATGAGATCGCTGATGGGCGAATGGTCCTGCAGGATGGTGAGGCAGCCGATGACCTTGTGATCGGTGGCATAGATGGGGATGGCCATGCGGCTGATCAGGTGCTGCCGCATCTCTTCGTCGGTGACGTTCACCGTCGACTTCCGCGATTGTCCGTTGCCGCCGCCCACGATGCAATTGACCATGCAGGGCACGCCGGTGAACACCTCGCGGCAATCCTTGCGGATCACCTCGTTGGCGCGCAGCCCGATCAGGGCCTGGGCGCATTGGTTGATGGCCGTGATTTGATGGTCCAGATTGACGGTGAAGGCGCCGATGTTCAGTTCGTCCAGCACGGCCAGCCATTGATCGCACGCCAGATTGGAGGCCAGATTGGAATGCTTGCGAATCGCGCTCATGGGGCGGTATCTCCCCGGGTGCCGGCCGGCAGCCGAATCGTGAAGGTCGTTCCCTGGCCCGGGCGGCTTTTAAAGTCGATCGTTCCCCCGTGGCGCTCGATGATGCCGTAGGTCGTGGCCAGTCCCAGGCCGGTGCCGCCCCCGTCCTGCTTGGTCGTGAAAAAAGGTTCGAACACGTGGGGCGCGTCTTCCGGAGCGATGCCAAAGCCCGTGTCGCTCACGGCGATTTCGATCTCCGGTCCGCGGTGGTTGGCCCGGGCGGCGATCTCCAGCCGGCCCCCGTTGGGCATGGCATCGATGGCGTTGAAGATCAGGTTGAGCAGACACTGTTGCAGCTGGTTCGCATCGCCGGTGATCGTGGGCAGGGCTTCCGGCCATCGATGGACCAGCTCGATGTGTTGGAGGTCGAGCCGGTGGCGGCTCAGATCCACACAGCGCTGAAGCAGCGGCACCATGGCCACCGGTTGAAAATCGGTCGGCGAGCTGCGGGCGAAGGTAAGCAGGTTGCCCACGATGCGGGCGCAGCGTGCGATCTCCTGTTCGCAGATCGTGGTGTAGCGGCGGAATTGCGCCACGCGATCGGCGGCGAGCGGCGGCCGTTCGGAAGTGTGCAGCATGAGGCGCAGATAGTTGAGCACGCCGGCCAGGGGGTTATTGATCTCATGAGCCACGCTGGCCGCCAGGCGGCCCAGGGAGATCATCTTGTCCTGGTGCAGGATGCGCGCCTGGTCGGCCATCTGCTGTTCGAGCTGGCGGATCTTGCGAAGATCGCGGACGAAGCAGACGACACCCTCGGCCTGAGCCCGGTCCCCAATGGGCGCGGCGGACAATTGGACCGGAATGGTCTTGCCATCGCGGGCCCGCAGGCAGCTTTCGTAAAGATAGAGGCGGTCCTGTCCGCCGTGCGCATTGCCGGCCAGCGCCTTTTGAAAGGCGTCGTAATCCGCCGGTGCGAAGAATTGGCTCAGCCGCATGCGTTGCAGGACGTCCTGTTTTGTATAGCCCAGCATCGCCTCCAGGCTCGCATTGCAGGTGACGACGAGTTCGTTCCCGTCGCACCCCAGGATGCCATCGATCGAGCTTTCGATCAGCTTGCGCTGATAGGCGAAGATTTCCAGCAGTTGTTGGGTGGTATCGTCCCACCCCTCTTCCAGGTGGCGGGTGTACGCCTTGAGCTGCCGGCGGGTCGTGACCCGCTGCCGGGCACGCTCCAGGGACACCATCAACACGTTGCTGTCGATGGGCTTGGTGATGAAATCAGAGGCGTCCAGATGCAGAGCGCGCACCGCCGACGCCATATCCCCGAAGGCCGTGGCAACGATCACCTCGAT
>DHGT01000115.1 GCA_002402905.1 Desulfatitalea sp. UBA4791
GTCGTGGTTTTCCCCACGCCGCCTTTGGCCATGGCTACGGCAATTGTGCGCATCGCCGGAACTTTCTCTTCAGGTAGTGTACGAATAGTAGAATATAACTATTCGGACATTATTCTGTGTCTCTCAAGATTTCAAGCTTTTTATTCCGGCGTCAAGACCTTTTTCAGACGCTGCAACTCCGCTTCGGCATGCTCGACCATTTCATCGATGATCGTTTTAAGCGGTTTGACATCTTCCACCAGGCCCACCGACTGACCGGCCATGAGCGAACCTTTGGTCACATCCCCGTCGATAACCGCCCGTTTGAGGGCGCCCACCCAGAAGCGTTCGACTTCATACTGGGCCTCGTCCCGGTCCATGGACTGGTTTTCCAGTTTATACAACAACTCCAACTGCAGTTTGCCGAATTCGAGGGTGCCGTCGTTCTTCAGGGCACGGACCGGAATCACCGGCAGGCGGCCGTCGAATTGGGGGGTGGCCACCGCATCCTTGGCTTTGGCTCTTTTGAAGGTCTCTTTAAAATTGGGATGGGCCGAGCACTCTTCGGACATGACGAAGCGTGTGCCCATCTGGATGCCCGCGGCGCCCATCATCAGCAGATGGGCCATCATACGACCGGTTGCAATCCCGCCGGCAATAAATATCGGAACGCTGTCAACGGTGAAGAGGATTTGCTGGATCAGGACCGATAGGGCAATGGGCCCGATATGCCCTCCCGCCTCAAAACCTTCGAGCATCAGGGCGTCGGCGCCGCGTTCGATGAGCATCATCGCCAGGGGCGCCGTGGAGGCAAAACAGATCACCTTGGCCCCGGCTTCCCTGGCTTGTTGAATCTCCTTTTTCTTGGGGATACCGCCGGCGAAGACGATGAATTCGCACCCCATGTTGCAGGCCAGATCCAGGTGATCCTGATAGGCCGGCGCCAGCGTGATGATGTTCACCCCAAACGGCTGCTTCGTCAACTGCCGCGTCTGCTCGATCTGCGAGCGCAGGACGTCCACCGGCATATTGCCGGCCGCCAGAAGACCAAATCCGCCCGCATTGCCGATGGCGCTGACCAGGTGGGGATCACTGACCCAGGTCATGGCACCACACATGATCGGAAAGCGGCTACCGAGAAAAGCGCGACCTTTTTCAAAAAAGCGATCGATCAGCATCGGATGGCATCCTCCCTTTGTTTCATAGCTAAGATGAAGGCCTCTTGAGCAAGGCGCAAGAATGCTTTATTAGGTGTTGCTGTCATCCGTCGAATATTCCCAGGGTATAAATTTGAGCATATCGCCGATGTCGGGCGAGTTGACCATATGTGGATAGGTGCTGAAGAGATGGGTCGTTGAACGATGCAGGTAGTCACAAGCATTTTAGAAAATATGATGGTGATGGTCCTGACCCTCGTCGTTCTGGCAGGCGGTTTCTACCTGCTGCTTCTGGTATTGAACGTGTGGCTGAAAATAAAAACCGGAACGCGAGAGAAGGAAGGCCTCACCAATTTATGGGCTTCGACGATGAAGGAGGCCAAGCTTCCCCAAAGCAGAAAAGAACCCCCTGACCCTTAGTAGCCAGCCGCTGTGTTTTTGCCCGTGACCACTTCGCCACCGCACGTATCCACATCGAGATGTCTTTAAGTGCCGGCTTGCATGCGGAAATCCTCTATTTTCCGATACGCCACTATAGACATCTCCGTCTTGATGTCAATTTTAACCGACACAAATGGGTGTCGGGCAGATTTTCGTGAAGATACCGATAGGGGCCGTGTTGGCCGGTCACCTGCTCCACCCACGTCGGGTTTTATGAGCGGCGGTCAGATAGAATCACTGTGCGGCAGGCGCATGGCTTGACATCCATATACAAGTGGCTTAGAAAGCAGGCGCCGGTTTGAACTGTTTTACCGGGAATTTACAAGGTGCCGTGGCAGGAGAGCGTGCATGAATTCAGGCCTGTCTCGCAGATCGGGGCTTGCCCTGTCGGTTGTCGGCGCCGCTCTGGTGGTGGCTATGTTCACCGGGTGGTGGGTAGCCCGGCATGCCTCTGAGTCGACACCGTTTGGGGCTGCATCGCCTGTTCCGTACCAGCGTCCTGTGGAAAAGGCTATGGCGCACCTCTATTTCGCGGATCATCAGGGAGAATACCTGATCGCGGAACAGCGGGTCCTGGAAAAACCGGTAGATAAGGCGTCTTACGGACAGCTTTTGATCGAATCGTTGATTGCGGGTCCCACCCAGGGGGCCTCGCGAACCATACCGGGTGATGCCCGCCTGGACGCCTTGTTCATTACTCCGGCCGAGGTCGCCTATCTTGATTTTGCCGCCGGTTCCTTTTCCAATCATCCAGGCGGTACCGGGGCGGAATTGTTGTCTATATATTCTGTTGTCAACACCTTGGTGCTCAATGTGGACGGAATTCGATCCGTCAAATTTTTAATCGGTGGAAGGGAAGCGGTCACACTGGCCGGCCATTCGGATTTGCGATCCCCTTTCGAAGTCGACATGATGTGGATACGATGAGCTCTAAATTAAAGATACAAGATATTCGAAACATCGGCATCATCGCGCACATCGATGCCGGCAAGACCACCGTGACCGAACGGATACTTTACTATACCGGGCGTTCCCATAAGCTGGGCGAGGTTCATGACGGCGAAGCGGTGATGGACTGGATGCCGGACGAGCAGGAGCGCGGCATTACGATTACTTCCGCGGTAACGACCTGCCCCTGGAAAGGAAAGGACATCCACATCATCGATACGCCTGGACATGTGGATTTCACCATTGAAGTCGAGCGCTCGCTGCGGGTGCTCGATGGTGCCGTGGGCGTTTTTTGCGCGGTCGGCGGGGTCGAGCCACAATCGGAAACGGTCTGGCGGCAGGCGGACAAATATCGGGTTCCCAAACTGGCGTTTGTCAACAAACTCGATCGCATCGGCGCCGATTTTTTCAACACCGTGGAGATGATGAAAAAGCGGCTCAAGGCCAATCCTCTGCTTCTGCAGCTGCCCTTTGGGACCCAGGAGAATCTGGTCGGCATCATTGATCTGATTCGGATGAAGGCGGTGGTATGGGATGACGATTCACTGGGGGCCACCTTCCAGGATGAAGAGATCCCGGAAGATTACCTCGAGGAAGCGCGGCGGTATCGTGAAATGCTTCTGGAGACGGTGGCCGAAGTGGATGATGAGTTGATGGAAGCCTATCTCGCCGAGAAGCCCATCGACAGCGACACGCTATCGGCCGCCATCCGCAAAGCGACCATCGGGTTGAAGCTGGTCCCCGTGTTATGCGGGAGTGCCTTGAAAAACAAGGGGATTCAACCGCTCTTGGATGCCATCGTCGCCTTTTTGCCCAGCCCGGCCGATCTTCCTCCGATGCAGGGGATTCATCCGGATACCGGAGAAACGATTGCCTGTCCACCGGCCGATAACAAGCCTCTGGCCGCTCTCATCTTTAAGGTGGCTCTGATGGAGGGGCGTAAAATGACTTTCGTGCGGGTTTACAGCGGTCGCCTGGAAGCCGGCAAGGAGGTCTACAATCCCATTCGCAAAAAGAAGGAGAAGTTGTCCAGATTGCTGCGAATGCACGCCAACAAACGGGAACGGTTGGATGTCGCCGGCGCGGGAAGCATCGTCGGTGTGGTGGGATTGAAGGACGCCTCCACGGGCGAAACGCTGTGCAGCGCCGATAATCCGGTTCTGCTGGAAAACATCGAGATCTACGAACCTGTGATTTCGGTGGCGGTCGAGCCCAAAACACACTCGGATATCGAAAAACTCAAGGATGTGCTCGCGAAATTTACGGACGAAGATCCAACCCTGCGCGTTCAGGAGGATGAAGAGACCGGGCAGATGATCCTGTCGGGAATGGGGGAGTTGCATCTTGAGGTGATTATCAGCCGTATGCGCAGGGAGTTCAATACTCAGGTCAGCGTCGGTAAACCTCAGGTCGTCTACCGGGAGACCATCGCGCAAACGGCCCAGGGGGCCTCGGTGTTCGACAAAGAGGTGGCCGGCCAGCGCCATTATGGGGAAGTCCATTTGACATTGGCGCCCCTGCCCAGAGGGACGGGGAACCGTTTTGTGAACAAGATCGACGATACCGTGATTCCCGCCGATTATATTCCCGCTGTAGAGAAAGGCGTCATGGAGAGCCTGGAAAGCGGTACCGTGATGGGGTATCCGGTCGTCGATGTGGAGGCCAAGCTGGTTGGTGGCGGTTACAAAGAGAGCCAGGGATCTGAATTGGCATACAAGGTGAGCGCGGCGATGGCTTCCAAGGAGGCGCTTGTCGCCGGCAAGGGATATCTTCTCGACCCCTTTATGAAGGTGGAAATCTATGTTCCGGAAGAATTCATGGGCGACGTGATCGGCGATTTGAATGCCCGTTCGGGAAAGGTGGAATCCATCGAACCCAAGGTCGGCGTACAGGAGATCCGGGCCATCGTGCCACTTTCCCGCATGTTCGGCTATTCGACCGTCCTACGTTCGGCGACCCAGGGGCGGGGTACTTTCAGCATGCATTTTTCGCATTTCGATAAAGCCTAAGCGAACGGTAGCGTTATTGTGTTTTTTCGGCCGGTAATTTGCCGATGGCTTTCAAGAGCCTTCGGGTATTCTCGATCTTTTTAGGGTCGTTCAGGCCTTGCTGGGCGCGCGACAAGTGGTAATGGGCCGTGCGGTCATCTCCCAGTTCGTAATGATAAATGCCCAGGAAATAATGGGCTTCAGGGATGCGGGCCAGCTTTCCATAGGTCTGACCGAGTGCCAGGTAGGCCGCAGTATAGTCGCTATTGGCTTCGATCAGGTTTTCGAAGACGTCGACGGCACTATTGAAATCGCCTAGTTCCATATAAGTGCGTCCCAGGTAATATGCCCCCTCCGAGTTTGTTCCGGGCAGCGACGCGGCCCCCTGCAATATCTTCAGTGCCTCTTTGGTATTCCCGTCTGAAAAATGGACCTTCCCCAGATCGCTGAGGAGGGTCGGATCCAATGGATTCACGGCCAACGCCGTTTGGAGATAATCAACAGCTTCCTGACGTTTTCCCATGCGGGCCAACAACAGACCGTAGGCGTGGGCCGCATCGGCATCCGATGGGGCGTTTTTGAGGATGGCCTCAAAAAATTGGGCGGCGCCGTTGGGTTCGGCATAGAGCGCACGTAAACGATATTGCACACGCTGCAGCTGTTTCGATGGGCCGGCAGTCAGATGGTGTTGCGGATTGGTCGTTTGCCTCGTGCTCAACCACGCGTCGATGTGGGCGATGCGATCCTCCACCGCGGGATGCGTCATCATGTAGGTTGGAATCTGGCTGGTGCCGAACCACTGGCGGCTGCGGATTTTCTTCAGGATGAGCAGCAGACCTTCGGCCGAGTACCCTGCTTCTTCAAGGTAGGACAAACCGTACTGGTCGGCCTGGCTCTCATCTTCGCGACTGTAAGCCAATGCGAGGGTCTGGCCGGCGGCCATGGATCCGAGGGTGAGCGCCTGGGCCGCTTCGGCGGAACCACCGGCCACGCCTAAAAAAACGCCTGCCACGACGCCCGCCATGGTTGCCAGGTCGAGTTTTTTGGATCGCTCGATGCGTTGGGAAATGTGGCGGCAGACCACATGGGAGATTTCATGGGCCAGAATACCGGCCAGCTCATCTTCGTGTTCCATAGCCAACAACATGCCGCTGTTGATGAAGATATACCCCGCGGGGATGGCAAAGGCGTTGTAGACGTTTTCCTTGATGACAAAGAATCGATAATCGAACGGTTGCGTCGGAATCTTGGCCAATATTTTCTGACCGACTTCATTTACATAGGCGTTAATGAGCGGGTCCTCGACGAGGTCGTAATAGCGATGCACATAACGCATAAATTCCTGGGAGAGCTCCTTTTCCTCTTTGATCGAAATGGCGTAGGCGGGGGTGCACCACACCATCGACACCAGAAGGGAAAGTGCCAGACCGAGACGATTGAATGATTTTCTAAGCCCTTTTCTCATGATCCCCTTGAGTTGGTTCATCTTTTCTAAAATGCTTATCATGTCACATTCTTAACCGCTTTTCAAATACCATCTTTTATGGTAGTGTCCCGCCGATGGGACAAATCATCTGCATAGCCAACCAAAAGGGGGGCGTGGGCAAAACCACTACAGCGGTCAATCTCTCCGCGGCAATGGCCATTTTCGAGAAACGGACGCTCCTGGTCGATTGCGATCCACAAGCCAATGCAACCACGGGGATCGGTTTGGACAAGAATCGCCTGCGTCAAACGCTGTATCACGGCATGATCGGAGAGGCCAACGCCCGCGAGCTGATTGTCGATTCGCAAATCGATGCCCTCAAGGTGCTGCCTTCGCGGGTAGAACTCATCGGATTCGATGTGGAGATGATGGACGAACCCGACCGTGAGAAGGCACTCAAGCGCCTACTGGATCCGATTCGGTCCGATTTCGATTATATTATTGTGGACTGTCCACCATCGTTGAGTCTGCTCACGGTGAATGCCATGACAGCCGCCGATGCCCTGCTGATCCCGTTGCAGTGCGAGTTTTATGCGTTGGAGGGGTTGAGCCAACTCATTCAGACCTTCCAGAGGATTCGACAGAGCCTGAACCCTCACCTTAAAATTTCAGGCATCTTACTGACCATGTTCGACAAACGCACCAATTTGTCGCATCAGGTGGCCGATGATGCGGAGTCTCATTTTAAGGAACTGGTATATAAAACCATTATTCCGCGCAATGTCCGCCTGGGGGAATCGCCCAGTTTCGGCAAACCTATTTTGCTCTATGATGCGGCTTCGGTCGGATCACAGAGCTATTTTTCACTGGCCCGGGAGATCATGACCAGGGATCTGGTCAACTGATTTTGGCCCTCGATTGAACCGGTGCACAGTGTCTGAGACAGACGTCACACGGATCCATGCCCTATGGGTGGGATCTGCATGAGGAATAGAAATGGCAGATATGGAAAAGCCTGCTGACACGGGAGCCAGGAAAAGGAAAAAAATGGCGCTGGGAAGAGGCCTGGATGCACTGATTCCCGGTGGGGAGCCGGTTTACGACGCGCAAACCGGTGGAGACAAGCAGGGATACCTGGATTGCGACATCGACATGCTCCAACCCAATCGTTTCCAACCGCGGTCCCATTTTGCCGAAGAAGAACTGGCACAGTTGAGTGCTTCGATTCGCGAGCAGGGTGTACTGCAACCGTTGCTGGTTCGTCCCATCGACATGGGCTACGAGCTGGTTGCCGGCGAACGGCGGCTTCGGGCCGCCAAAATGGCCGGGCTGAAGAAGGTCCCGGTGGTGGTCAAGCGCGTCTCGGATGCGGAAATGCTCGAGATGTCGATCGTTGAAAACATCCAGCGTGAAAACCTCAATCCCATGGAAGAGGCCGATGCCTACCATCGACTGATCGAAGAATTCGGTCTCACCCAGGAGCAGGCGGCCCAGAAGGTGGGAAAAAGTCGTTCGGCGGTGGCCAATTTTCTCCGCTTGCGCCAGCTGCCGGAGCCTATCAAAATCAGTATTACCGAAGGTCAGCTGAGCATGGGCCACGCGCGGGCGCTTTTGGGTGCGGATACACCGACGCAGCAGAATGCGGCTTGGCGGGCGATTCTGCGCAAAGGACTCTCGGTGAGACAGACCGAGGAGTTGGTCAAGCGGCTTCGCGATGCCACCGAGACGATCGAGCGAAAAAAGAATACTTCCGAAGATCGCCACCTGAACACGGTCGCCGAATCCCTGGCACGACGATTTGGCACCAAGGTTCAAATCAAGCGTCGGGGGAAAAAGGGCCGGTTGGAGATCGAGTTTTACAGCACAGAAGATTTGAACCGCCTCCTGGAGCTGTTGAACGCCCTTTGATTTCCTTTGCCCGAAAGAAATTGCTGCTGGAGATCTACAGCTGGTCCGCATCGGGCGGCCTGAGGCGCGAGACTGCAGCCGTTGCTTCCTTCGATTCCGGATTGTATGCATATCGTCATCGACGGATATAATTTGATACGCCAATCCCGGCGGCTGAAGCGCATCGATCGTTATGATCTGCAGGCTGGCCGTGAGGCCCTGGTGGAAGCCGTGGCCGCTTACCGGAAGCTGAAGCCGTTTCCTGTGACCATCGTGTTCGACGGCGGCGATGCCGAGCCGGGGATGCCCCGGCGCGATCAGACCAAGGGAATCCGGTTGCGGTTTTCAAAAGCCGGCGAATTGGCCGACGAGGTGATCAAACGGATCATCGGGCGCGAGAAGGCCAACGCTCTGGTGGTCAGCTCAGACCGGGAGATCATCGATTTTGCCATTGCCAATGGCGCTGCGACGATCAGTTCCGCCGAATTTGACGAACGCCTGGATATGGCGCACTATATGGACTCGAAAGGGGCGGAGGAGGTAGCTCCCGCATCGGGATGGCAGGCCACAACCAAAAAAACAGGGCCTTCCCGACGCCTGCCCAAGCGAAAACGCAAGATGAACAAGGCGCTGTCCAAACTTTAACTGGAGATATTTCCTTGAGCGGTAGTGTTAAACGAAAAAAAATTTGTGTCATCGACGGCCAGGGGGGCGGGATCGGAAGTGTTATTATCAAGCGGCTCAAGGAGGTTTACGGCGAAACGGTTGAGATCATTGCCTTGGGGACCAATGCTATCGCCACCGCCCAAATGCTGAAGGCCAAAGCCAACCGGGGCGCATCCGGAGAGAATGCCATCGTACAAACGGTCACTACGGCGGATATCATCATCGGTGCCATGGGAATCATTCTGGCAAACGCCATGATGGGTGAGGTGACACCTAAAATGGCTGAAGCCATTGCCTCATCTCCTTCGCCAAAATTAATTTTACCCCTGTCCCAAGAGAACATCACCGTCGTCGGAGCATCTGCGATGCCATTGCCGCACCTGGTGGATGAGCTGGTTGACCAACACCTGAAACGTCATATTGTATTGGACGAATAATTTTTATCGAGGTCAAAATCATGTGTGAAGCCAATGCCTATTTGCGTGAAGGAGAATCCGAGCAGTTGATTATGGAATCCGTGGATAAGGTCGAGCCTGAAGAAGAGGGATTGCGACTTGTCAATATTTTCGGTGAACAGAAATTTATCAAAGCCAAGATTCAGGCCCTATCTCTTGTCGATCATCGCATCGTTCTCAGTTTGTGATACCATCGGAGCCTTGCTTCTGAACCGATGAAGATCATCATCGCCAAGACCGCCGGATTCTGCATGGGCGTGCGCCGGGCAGTGGAATTGGCTCTGGACGCCTCATCCCGCCAGCAGCGGCCGATTTATACCTATGGGCCGCTGATTCACAATCCTCAGGTTCTCGAATTGTTCTCCGAACGGGGCGTGACCATTCTGAAGCAGATTCCTGAAAAGGGAAACGGCACCGTTCTGGTTCGGGCGCACGGCGTTCCGCCCGAAACCAAGCAACAGCTGAAGCGAGCCGGTTTCAATGTGATCGATGCGACCTGCCCGCGAGTGGTCAAGGTGCAATCGATTATCAAGAGCCATGCCCGAAAAGGATATGCCGCGATCATCGTAGGCGATCAGGATCATCCCGAAGTGATCAGCCTGCAAGGATTCGCCGGACCGTTGGCACATGTCGTGGGGTCATTGGAGGCGCTGCAGGCTTTACCTCATTTCGAGCAAGCCATCGTCGTCGCCCAGACCACCCAGAACCAGAGCTTCTACCGGGAAGTGAAGACATGGGTCACCGCCCACCGTCCGAACTATAAGGTGTTCGATACCATTTGCGATTCCACCGAAAAGCGCCAGGAAGAGGTGCGCCAGCTGTCAAGCGAGGTGGACGCCGTCATGGTCGTGGGCGGTAAAAACAGCGGCAATACCCGGCGATTGGCCGAAATTGTGGGGCAGACCGGCAAATCCGTCTACCATGTGGAGACCGAGGCGGAACTCGATTTTAATGAGTTGTCCCGATTCGATACCATCGGCATTACGGCGGGCGCATCCACACCGACCTGGATCATCAAACGCATCGTGGGAGCGATCGATCAGATGCTGTTGAGCCAGAAGGGGGGATGGCGCTACGGCGTTTTCCAGGCTCAGCGTCTGATGGTCTTGACAAACGCCTATGTGGCCATCGGTGCCGGTTGCCTCGGTTATACCGCCGCGCGACTGCAAGGACTGTCCGCCTCGTTCTCAGCACTGCTCGTGGCCATGCTCTATGTCATGTCGATGCATACCTTGAACCATCTTACGGGCAGGGCCGAGGATCGATACAATGATCCGGACAGGGAAAGATTCTATACCCAGCATAAGCGTGTATTGACCACGGTGGCCCTGGGGGCCGGCACCTTAGGGCTGGTATCAGCCTATCAAATGGGTGCCGCCTCGTTCTGGACACTGCTGGCCATGAGCTTGCTCGGGCTGTCATACAACGTGCGGTTGTTCCCAACCGGCATCCTCCCCAAGCTGAAGCAAAGACGGATCAGGGACCTTCCCGGCTCCAAGACAGTTTTGATTGCCCTGGCTTGGGGGGTCGTCACCGCAGGCCTTCCGGCCCTGGCCTCCCCTGGTGGCCAGTGGGTGTGTGGGCTGCTCGCCGTGGCCTGGGCTTCCGGGATCGTGTTCGGACGTACGGCGTTTTTCGACATCCTGGATATGCAGGGCGATCGCATCGTGGGGAAAGAGACGATTCCCACGCTCATCGGCGCCGACCGCTCGTTGAAATTGGTCAAGACCATTCTGGTCGTGATCACAGCCCTGTTGCTGGTCGGCGGTTGGGGTGGATGTTTCTCCAGTTTGGCTTTTTTCTTGGTTTTTTGCCCGGCACTGTTGTGGGCGATCATAGCGGCCTATGAGCGTGAATACCTTTTATCCGGTTTGCAGCTGCAATTCATGGTCGAGAGCCTTTTCGTGCTGACCGGTATCCTCACCTTTATATATAGCCACATGGGATGACGATTGTGTTCCTGCCATGAACGTCGTGCGGCGCCTTCGGCGATGAATCGCGAGATGCCGAGGCGCCTTCGCGATGCATCTCTCCCCGGACCGGGTTTTTAACCACAAAAAAACAAACGGGGACTGTTTGACCAAACAGTCCCCATATATTTAAAATTTGGTGGAGCTGAGGGGGATTGAACCCCTGACCTCATGACTGCCAGTCATATTTTCCCCGTATTTATCCGCATTGATTTATATTGACATACATCGATTAAACCCCTATAAAGCCAATAGATA
>DHGT01000014.1:0-5701 GCA_002402905.1 Desulfatitalea sp. UBA4791
ACACCATCGAGCCAATGATTCGCGACGACCAATACAAGACCGATATCACCAAGCGGAATTTCGAAGAGTTCCTCGATGAGGGAATGGAATTTTATCTGAACTACTCCACCGGCAGCACCCTGGCGTTGAAACGCGATTTTGACGAAGAGAAAATTCCAGTGGTACCGGCCTCCATGGATGCCGGCAACTTGATCGATTCCACTTATATCTTCCTGCCCACCACTTCCTATTCCGACCAGACCCTCGGCGTCGCCGAGTATGTCGTCGGGAATCACAAGGGCGGCATTCCTAAGGTTGCCATGTTCATCCATCCGTCTGCATTTGGACGGGCACCCGTCGAGGATGTCAAGAAGGCGGTTGAAGCCGGATTGAAGATGGAGATCGTCGAGGTGGTCGAGCATGGCACGGATCTGGACAACACAGCCATGTTGCAGCGCTTGATGAGCAAGGGGGTCCAATATGTGCTTTGCCAGACGGTGCAATCCCCGGTGGCCACCCTGGTCAAGGATGCCGAGCGGCTCGGTCTGATCGCCAGTCGGTTCGGAGAGGAAAAGAAACTGACCTTTCTGGGGGCCCATTATACCGGTGGCAACGATCTGATTCTTCTGGCCGGCAGCGCCGCAGAGGGATTCTATTGGGCGACCTCCTTCAACCTGACTTCGGAGCCGGGTGAAGGCACCACCTTCGTCCTCGATCTGGCCAAAAAATATGGCCGTGACGACCAGACCGCCAACTCGCACAACTACACGGCCGGCACCACGGTCGCCCAAATCGCCACGGAAGTGATCAAGCGCGCCAAGGTCAAGAAGAAAGAGATTACCCGTGACAATCTGTATGCCGAAATAACAGCCATGAACGGCGCCAATGCCCTCAACGCCAAAACTACCGTGGGGCCGATCACATACTCCAAAACCGATCGCAAGGGGGTGGATCTGCTTCAGATTTATTCGGTTCAGAAGGGCGTGTTCAAAGCGGTGGGCAAACCGTTCGAACCGGGAGTTGCCTTTAAATCCAAAAAATAGCGGCATGCCGGCGGGCGATTCGAGGCCGGACAAAATTGCCCGCCGGCTGCAGCCGTCTCGTTGCCACAAGTATCTTCATTCTGCGATTATTGAACGGAACCATCCGCCATGACCGAAGCACCTAAAAATCTTCTGCTGGAAGTCAACAACATCGAGGTGGTCTACAACGATATCATCCAGGTGCTGCGCGGCGTCAGTATCGGCGTGACCCAGGGCGATATCGTGGCCTTGCTGGGGACCAACGGCGCCGGTAAAACGACTACCCTGCGGGCCATCAGCGGGTTGCTCAAACCGGAAAACGGAGCTATACGCGAGGGGTTTGTCAAGTTCGACGGGCAGGACATCACCAACGTATTGGGAACTCAGGTGGTCCACCTGGGGGCGGTCATGGTGCCCGAAGGGCGTCGGGTGTTCAAACACCTGACCGTGGACGAGAACGTCCGGGTCGGTTCGGTCACCCGCAAGGACGGCGCGGCCAGTATCCGCAGGGACTATGAATTGATGTATACGCATTTCCCGCGCCTGTCCAAGGTGACCCATCGCATGGCCGGCTACTGTTCGGGCGGCGAGCAGCAGATGATCGCCATTGCGCGGGCGTTGATGGCGGCTCCCAAGATGCTGATGCTCGACGAGCCCTCGTTGGGGCTGGCGCCACTCCTGGTGAAAGAGATTTTTGACAACGTCAAACGCATCAACGAGGAGATGCAGACCACGATTCTGGTGGTCGAGCAGAACGCCAAAATTGCCCTTGCGATCTCCAACTACGCCTATATCATGGAAAACGGCAAAATTGTCCTAGAGGGGCCTTCGGACAAGCTGCAGGACAATCCGGACGTCAAGGAGTTCTACATGGGCGTCACCCAAGGGGGCGGGCGCAAGTCGTTCAAGGAGGTCAAGTCCTACAAGCGGCGCAAGCGTTGGATGTAAAAAAGAAGTTTTAAGTTTGAAGTGTTAAGTGTAAAGTAGCGGCAGTCCGGCTGAGATGGACGCAGGGTTCAATCTGATTTTTCATACCGTTAGTGATCATCCATAAAAGGGCAAATTGGCCATTTGTGGATGGGTGAGAGCGAGTGTCCATCCAGAAATAGGCAAATTTGGCTGAGATCAAGGCATGCGAAAAATTTTACCGCAGGCATATGTCGAATATTCCGAGGATAAAATTTTGAGCAGAACGCAGATATCGGGCAAATTGGCCATTTGTGGATGGGCACGAATGAGGAGTGCGTCATGAAATTGTTGGTAGCCTACAACGGCTCGCCGCCTTCCCAGAGAGCCTTGGAACTGGCATGCGAAAAGGCCAAAGCGAATGCCGACGCCCTGGTTTACGTGGTGACTTCCATGGAGGGGGGCAGTAACGAGACCTTGGAGGATATCCAGGCAGTGGAAGAAAAATTGGAGCGAGCCAAGGACTATCTGCTTCAATCTCATATCTCCTGTGAGACGCTTCAGCTGGCGCGTGGATTGACGCCCGGTGAAGACCTGGTCAAGTTCGCCGAAGACAATGGCGTGGACCACATTTTTATCGGGATTGAAAAGAAGTCGCGTACCCGCAAACTGCTGCTCGGCTCCACGGCGCAGTTTATTATCTTAAGGGGCCCTTGCCCGGTGACCACCACCAAGTAAAGGTCCACGGGTGTTCCCCTCACGTTGACACCCAAACAGGTGTGTTGGTTCTCCGATGCCGGTCAGGTCGGATGTTCGATCGGCGCTGACTGTGCGTCAGGCCTTTCGCCCGCCACCGATGCCTCTTTTTAACGCAGCCTCCAGTACAGTGGATAACGCTTTTAAGAATTCTCTTTCTTAACCGCACGGAAGGAGTATTGCATGAGTGTCTATGATTTGACCCTATATGATATCATTTGCCGCAATGCGCGGCTCTATCCGCAACGCATCGCCTGGCTGGAGGCCGAAGAAAATCGGGCCATGACCTTCGCGGAATACCAGGCGTCGGTCGAGCGCATGGCCTCGGGGCTGACGGCCGTCGGATGCTGCAAGGGCGACCGTATCGGCGTGATCGGTAAAAACTGCCTCGCTTATCTCGTGCTATACGGCGCGGCCGCTGCCCTGGGAGCGATCGTCGTACCCATCAATTGGCGGTTGTCCGTGGATGAGATGGCCTACAATCTCAATGACGTTCAGGTGCGTTTTCTGTTTGCTGACGGGGAAGATCCTGAAGCGATGCAGGCGGTTGCGGCCAAGCTTGGGCGCGATGCCAAGTGTTACAACCTGCAGGCCCGGAACGGCCCCTTCAGGGATCTCGTCGACGCGCCTTTGCCAGAAGGGGGACTGCCGTCCCGGAAGGTATCGGCCGACGACGGCCTGGTGATCATCCACACCGCCGCCGTGGCCGGGCGACCGCGCGGGGCTCTGCTCAGTCATCATAACCTGCTGTGCGCCAACGCCCAGTTAATGCAGCAGATCCATCTGACCCAAGACGATGTGCACCTCAATCCCCTTCCCATGTTTCATATCGCCGGCCTGGGCATGGCATTCTGTTGTTTCCATGGCGGGATGCTCAATATCAACATGCGCAAATTCGATGCCGCCCAGGCCGCCCGGTTGATTGCCGAACACAAGGCCAGCGTGCTGTTCGCCTTTGCGCCCATGATGCAGACCCTCCTGGCCCACGTGGCCGATAGCGGCGAAGATATCCGCTCCTTGCGGGCTGTGTTGGGGATCGACAGGCCAGAGGTCATCGCGCGCTACCAGGAGATGACCGGCGGTTCGTTTTACAGTCTCTTCGGACAGACCGAAACCTCCCTGGTGGTCACCATGAGTCCTTTCAGCGAGCGTCCGGGATCGGCCGGCCGGCCGATGCCCCTCATCGATGTCCAGTTAATGGACGACAACGACCGGCCGGTGCCCGCCGGTCAGGCCGGAGAGATCGCCGTGCGCGGTCCCATGGTGTTCAAGGGGTATTGGGGGCTGGACGATGAAAACGCCTACACCTTTCGCAACGGGTGGCACCATACCGGCGATGTGGGCCGTTTCGATGAGGACGGCTACCTGTGGTACGTGGCCCGCAAGGCCGAAAAGGAGCTGATCAAACCAGGCGGGGAGAATGTCTATCCGGCCGAAGTGGAGAAGGTGATCCTCGAACATCCGGCCGTGGGAGCCGTGGTGGTCTTCGGCGTGCCCGATCCCAAGTGGAGCGAAGGCATCAAGGCAGTGTGCCGTCTGAAATCCGGCCAATCCCTGACCGCCAAGGCGTTGATCGAGTTCGTCGGGGGACGCATTGCCCGTTATAAAAAGCCCCAATACGTGCAATTCGTGGACGAGCTGCCGCTCACGGCGGACGGTTCACCCGATCGCGTCCAGGTCAAGAAGACTTACGGCGGGCCCCAGGCCTGACCGCTCGCGCATTTTCATGGTGCGCTGGCGGCCAGCGCTTCGATTAAGCCCTTATAGATAGTGAATGGGCGCCAGGCCGAGCCTTCGGCGCATGGCCTCCAGCAGGCCGACCGCTCCGGTCATCATGTTGTCCCCCCAGGGGGCGCCCCAAATCACCGGCAGCGTCGAATCGGCCATCAGACGGCGTTTGGGGCCGGTGGCGATGATGGCCCGGACCCGATCAAATCCCACCGCGTGGCGCAAATAGGCACCATGGCCGCCTTCGGCCAGAATTCGATCGTGCCGGACGCGGCCGTCGGCCAGCGCCACCAACAGGTCCTCCAGGCGCGCCAAGGTCATATCGCGGGTGTGGTACTCCACGAACCCGGCCACCTGATCCCCTTCCATAACGGCGGCCACGGTGTGCGATGTGGCGATGTCCAGGATGATGATCGGCGAAGCGTTGCCGGCATGGGCATCCTGGGCCGCACCGCACATGGCGGCCATGCCGCTGTCCATGACATAAACCGCTTGGGCGTTGAGCTTACGGGCGTCGCTCACCATGCTGCGCAATCGGTTGAAGGCCTCCGGCACCTCACCGTCGCGATAGAGCAGATCGAAAGGCGTTGCCGGCCTTTCGAGGATCTCCTGGAACAGGTTGTGACGGTAATCCAGATGGCTCACGCCCCTGGGGGCCACGCCATGATCCTGGGCGCAGAGCGCCACGGCGTCAAAGGCCATGGGCAGCCCCAGGCCGGAGATGATTTGGCCAATGCGTTCGGGCTGCACATCGCTCAGACGGACGGCGGTGTAGCCAGGGTCGCCGCACAAACGCTCGACGGCGGCATCCTCTTCTACGATGAGGCCCCACTGACGCACCCGATCCATATCGTGGTGGAGTGTCGCGGCCGCCGATGAAGAGATGACGACCCGATCCGTGGCAGCCCGTTGACGCAGGGCCTCGGTGACCGGACCGCCCCCCATCTCCACGCCTGACACGACCAGGTCGCCGCTGGTCTGGGTGATCTGCCAGGCAAGGTGGCGCACGGGGGAGGGGGCAACGGCCTTGAAATGCTCGCCGCTGCTGGTGTCGTAGCAGAGGATATCCATGGTTCCGGCGCCGACATCGATCATGAGAAGCTGGCTCATCAGGGGCTTCCTTCCATCAAAGTTTAGATCTTATACCCTGGCCCGTTTTTACCTTTAATTAATGCCGCTGAAAAGACAATTTCCATCCCGCTTCTGGCGGCCGGGATCCGACCTTGTCAGGCCATATGCTGCTGTGAAAACAGCGGCAAGATGCAGCAATTCTAACTGAATGCGATTCACCTTGAAGGGTGCGCCTTCCA
>DHGT01000014.1:5706-20389 GCA_002402905.1 Desulfatitalea sp. UBA4791
CCTGCCCCACCCACGCCGGGTTTAATGAATCAAGTTCAGTTAGAATCCCTGGGCAAGATGACAATGAGTTGCCAAATGTCGGGCTGCACTGATATGACATTACCAACGAAAATGTTCGGGCGAATGTAAAATCCCCCCGGCACTGTCAAGCCCTTTACCAGGAGGTGTCTTTATGCGCTGGCGATGTCTGATTTGCGGCTACATTCATGATGGCGAAAAACCACCCTATCGCTGTCCGGTCTGCGGGGCACCGGCCAAGATGTTCGAACCGGTGCCTCAAGACGCCAAGCCGTCGGCGGACCACGCATGAAGATCTATACCCAGACCGGAGATCAGGGCAAAACCAGTCTTTTCAGCGGCGAACGGGTGGTCAAGAGCGACGCGCGGATCCACGCCTACGGCGATATCGATGAACTCAACTCCGTGGTGGGCGCCCTGATTGCCGCCCTGCTGCCGGATTCGGAAGCGGCCGAGGGTCAGCTCAAGGAGATTCAATCGGATCTGTTCCAGGTGGGGGCCTGGCTGGCGGCCACCTCGGGTTCCGAAGCCCAGGCGCGGTTGAATTCGATTACGATCGGGTACAGTCAACGGATCGAATCCTGGATCGATGGGATGGATGCGCAGTTACCCGAACTCAAGTCCTTTATTTTGCCCGGCGGGCACCCCACCGCGGCCTGGGCGCATATCGCCCGCACGGTGTGCCGGAGGGCCGAACGGGCCGTCATCCTGCTGGCCGAACAAGAGGCCGCCGCAGGGCGCTCGTTTGAAGGATTCGCACCGATCGTGGCGTTTATCAACCGACTTTCCGACTATTTTTTTGTGCTGGCCCGCTGGCTCAATCAGCACGCCGGCATGGGAGATGTGCAGTGGCAGGGATGATGCCCCGGCCAACCCCGGCCAACGACATCCGGCCGCGATTCGTGGTGGCGGTGACGGCGGTGCGTTGGTTGAGCGAAGGCACCTTCGAGATCCGTTTGGAGCGACCGGTCGGATTTAAATTCCTTCCCGGCCAGAAAATCAGCTTCGTCGACGGCGCCCTTCGTCGAGATTACACCCTGCTCGGACCGGTGGATGCCCCAGAGCTGGCCCTGTGCGTCCGACATGTGCCGGATGGACTTTTTTCGCCCCGGCTGTCCCGGGCCAGGATCGGTGATCGTTTTCAGATTACCGCTCCGTTCGGATATTTTACCCTCAAGACCTCTGGGCGGCCGGCGGTGTTCGTGGCCACCGGCACCGGTATCGCTCCGTTTGTCGCATTTGCAAATGCCGGCGCGCGAGGATTCGATCTCCTGCATGGCGTGCGTACCCCGGCCGAACTCTATTACCGGGACCTTTTATTCACAGCGGCGCGCCGATATATTCCGTGCGTCTCCGCGGCTGCCGGCGATGGCGAGATTGGGCCGGAGGGATTTGCCGGGCGGGTCGACCGGTTTCTATCGACCCAATATCCCGACGGTGCTTACGACTTTTTTCTTTGCGGGCGCATCCAGATGATTCGGGACGTGACCCGTCTGATCGATGCGCGTTTTTCGGGATCTCGCGTGTTTATCGAGGCGTATGATTGAGCAGGACCCATCGGTCCGCCATTTGACATTTATTCAACTTTAGGCCATACCATGCACCCTCATTTTCGTGTCACGGGATCTATTGGAATGGTGCGTCTGTTCGTCATCTGGATGGTATGGCTCTTTGCCGCAAGCGCTTCCGCGGGCGAACCCAAAAATGTCTGGGTGCTCCACAGCTATCACCAGGGATGGACCTGGACCGACCGCATTACCGAAGGCATCCAATCCGTATTCGATCCGTTTGGAAAGGATATCAGCCTTTATTACGACTACCTGGATTTGCATCGGGCCAACGAAGCGGTCGTCGCCGATCTCACCGTTTTTTTCAAGACCAAGCTGAGTCAAATTCCGATCGACGTCATCATCGTGTCGGACGACGGTGCCTTGCAGTTTGTCGCAACCCACGGCTCCCAACTGGCGCCCGCCATACCCATTGTGTTTTGTGGGATCAACAGCCTCGATAAACTGCCTTCGGCCGACCAACTCCGTGTGACCGGCGTGGCGGAGCAGTTTGACCATGCAGCCACCTTCGCGCTCATGCTGCGACTTCATCCCAATTGCCGCAGGGTTGTGGTCCTCGTCGATCGCAGGGGAATGCAGCCGGTTCTGCTGGATGAATTGGAAAATTCCCTGGCAGGGCTCAAAGAACGCGCGTTGGTGGAGGTTTGGAACGATGTGGATTGGGAGCGGCTGCCGGCCAATCTGGTGGCCCTGACACCCAATGATCTGGTCTATCTTTTCGCATTTGATCATGACCGGCGCGGCAATGTGGCGCACGCCAAAGAGGTCGTCGATATGGTGGTGCGATGGTCGCCGGTGGCCGTATACAGTCCCGTGGATTTTTATCTCGGCAAAGGGATCGTAGGGGGCGCGATAAACTCCGCGCACCATCAGGGTATTCAGGCTGGTCGCACAGCGCTGCGAATTCTTTCCGGAGAGGCCGTAGAGGATATGGCGACGGATATCGGTCCCCTCCGTCAGTTGCGCGTCGATGGCCGGGCACTGCATCGTTTCGGTATTCAATCCGGACAATTGCCTGAAAACACGGAACTTATTTTTCCCCAGCCGGTCTTCTGGGTTCGTCACGGCATCTATTCTATTGGCCTGGTCGCGCTCTTGCTGGTGTTCAGCGGCATGCTGCTCGTCATGTTGTTGCGCCAGCGGCGCAAGCAAAGCAACCTGCTGCAGATCAATACCGATCTGGACGGCCGGATCCGTGAAAAGTCGATCCATCTGCAAATCGTCAACCAGAAACTCAAGAAGCAGTCCATGACCGACGGCGTGACGGGTATTCCCAACCGGCGCTATATTTACCAGCGCCTGGTCGAGGAGGTCAAAAAGGCCCGCCGCTACAATATGCCCCTGGCCATGGTGTTGTTCGACATCGATGGCTTCAAGAAAATATACGATGAACGCGGCTATGTTCTGGGGGAAAGTGTGCTGCGCGACGTGGGCCGGTGCATCAAACGGAACATGCGGGAAATCGATCTGGTGGGACGTTACGGGGGAGAAGCCTTCCTGGTCATCCTGCCCAATACCAGCGCCGCCCAGGGCCAGCTGATGGCCGAGCGCATAAGAGAGAAGATTGCCGCCTTGTCCTGGGAGCAGGGGGAGGTCAAGGTGACGCTCAGCGGCGGGTTGACCTTTTTCAATGATGAGACGCCCCCTGAATTGGTGCAACGTGCCGATGATCTGCTGGCCGCCGTCAAGCGGAGCGGCGGCAATCGTATCGCGGTCGCAAGGGGTGCCGGTGGGCAAGGCGGCGAGGTGATCCTGCTGCCGGAACACCATCGATCGACTCTGTGAGGATCTATGCCGATTGAATGCGCATCAAAGCAGGTTAAATTTGCGATCATTCTCATTTTTCTTTTTGCAGGCGGCCTGGCGGCAGGCTGCATGTCCGCCGCCAAATCCCCGGCGCCTGATCCGGCATCCGTTGTCTGTCCGCCGTGTCCACCCGATCGAAGTTTGGCGTTGTCCCAGGAAAAGGAAACGCTTCGCAAGGAGCTGGCCTCAGACCGGGAAAAAATAGAGCTTCTGACCCGGGAAAATTCCGATATGAAACTCCAGGCCCTGGCAAACGAAGCCTTGATCAACGACCTCAAACGCCGTTCCGACAGTCAGCAAAAGCGGCTGGATGCGCTATCATCGATGTGGTGCGGGCCAAAGCCAAACTGCGCAGCCTTGAAAGTAAAGCCGAAGCGGCATCGACGCTTGCCGAGGCCGAGCTTGCCGTCAAGGGATTAAAGCGGCGGGGCCCATCGCCCGATGCGGCCACCGCGGCCGAAATCGCCACAGCCGAGCAACTGCTCAGCATGAGCATCGATGAATTCAATGCCCAGAATTTCGGTGGTGCTCTCTATCTGGCCAACCAGAAACTCCTCACCCCCGTAGCGGCCCACATAGTCGCACTCCCTGACCGATTCGCGAAGGGATTCGGCCAGTCGACGGATGGCCGCGTCACCTGCTTGGTGGCCGTAGGTATCGTTGATTTTTTTGAAATCATCGATATCGAGCATCAGGAGGGTCAACGGGTCGCGGTACCGCGTGGCGCGCGCCATTTCCCGGCTGAAGAGTGCCATGATATGATGCCGGTTGTGCAGACCGGTCAAACTGTCCGTGATCGACAGCTGCTGCAAGACCTTGTTGGTTTCGAGCAGCGATTCATGGGCGGCGGATATCTCTTCTCGGCCGCGCTTCAGGTTCGCCACCATGTGATTGAAGATCTGGGTCAAGTAGCTGATTTCGCTCAGACCCGTGACCGGGATATCCACGTCCAGGTTGCCGGCGGCCACATTGGCGGCGCCATGGCTCAACCTTCGAACCGGGCGTACGAGACAGTGGCCGAAGATATAGCCGCCAATTCCGATGCAAAGGATCAAACCGCCCACCAATGCCATGGTCAGGCGGCGCAACGTCGCAATTTCTGAATACGCATGCTGCTTATCCATTTCTGCGATCAGCATCCATTGTACGGGGGCGATCGCTATGGCCATACCGATGACCGCTTCATCGCGATAACCGATGTAGTCTTTCGGCGCCATGGGCGAATCAACCGATCCCGATGAGGCCACAAGCGGGTGTCCGGTGACCGGCGGCGATTCGGGCAGATCCCTGGAACTCACCAATACCCTGCCCTCGGTTGTGGTCAGAAAGATTTCGCCGATTCCCCCTTCACATCGAAGTCTCAGCATCGAACGGATCGCATCGAGGTTGATTTTTGCCAACAGCACACCCAACGGGCTGCCGTCGGATGCGCTGATCACTTCCGCGATCAGGATGGATCCGTCTGTCATGCAGGGGTTGAAACGATCCTTTACGCCAGACGATGTGAGGCTGTGGATCTGTTTGCGCCAATTGGCCGGGATGGTGATCGTCAGCGGGTCCGGAGCACTGGTGACGATCACCTGGCCTTCCAAATTCATGAGAGAAAGTGATTCATAGGTGCCGAACTTTTCACTGATCGAGTGCAGGTAACTTTTGATATTTTCCAGATCCACCTGGGTTTCGATATCGGATCGTTGCTTGCCAATCGGGCGTGGCAGATTTTCGGAGATGACGTAAGAGCTCGAGAACACCCTCAGATCGTACAGGCGTTCCTTGAGCCACAAATCGAGTTCTTTTGCGCTCTGCACGGTTGCGTTGTGCAATTCCTGGGAGATTTTTTCCCTGAGCAGTTTGCTGCTCTGCAGGTAGGAGACGCCGCCGAGAATCAGCGATGGGACGATCGTTGCCAATAAAGCAAATGCGATGATTCTGGTTTTTATGCTTTGAAATCTGGAAACGCGTAGAAACCGGGTCTGGCTATCTGTCGCCTTATCCAAAACGGCCTCATTTATATCAGCGGCCGATATCGGATTGGGGCGGTGGAGAATCGTAGATATCAGCCGGCGTTTGGTCCAAGGTGAATACCGCCTCGCGTGTCGCCCGCATCTTTCGGGTTTACAGCAAATATTGTGCCATAAAAATTGCGAATATGGATGGCGCGCCGTGAGATGGCCCGATCGACGCGGCGCCCTTATCGAACAAGATGCACTGTGAGACCGCACGACAAGGACTTCTAAGGAAGCGTCATGCTTGTGGGCCGTTTCCTGGGATGACATGTTTCACCGCGAAGCGGGGTAAGCCGCTTCTTGCGAATCCATCAATGTTCATGCGCCAGTAAAGGGGAAGGGGCAATTTCGGTTTGAAATTCTGACACATTTTGTCACATGTTTGGCGATGGTGGGCCAATCCATCGCCATATGCGTCTTCACCATGCAACGCGTCGGCAGGCAACGCATGTTTCGACCGCCACTTGGCGTGAGATGGCCCTGGGGTGTCCTCAGCGCCCCTCCAGCACCTGCCGGCTGCGTTTGACGGCACACAAATCACCGCACATGGTACACACGTTTTCATCCATGGGTTTGGACGATTCGCGATAAGCGCGCGCCTTTTCCGGGTCCATGGCCAGCTTGAGCATGCGCGGCCAGTCCAGCTCCTTGCGGGCATGACTCATGGCATTGTCCCAATCCATGGCGTGGGGGATGCCCTTGGCGATATCGGCCGCGTGGGCCGCGATCCTTGCCGCCATGATGCCCTCTTTCATGTCCTCCCGGTCCGGGAGGCGCAGGTGCTCGGCCGGTGTGACATAGCAGAGAAAGTCGGCCCCGTGGGCGGCTGCCAGGGCCCCGCCGATGGCCGAGGTGATGTGGTCATAGCCGGGCGCCACGTCGGTCACGATGGGCCCGAGCACGTAGAACGGCGCACCGTGGCACAGCTTTTTCTCCAACTGCATGTTGGTGATGATTTCGTTGAGCGGCACATGGCCCGGCCCTTCGATCATTACCTGCACGTCGGCCTGCCAGGCCCGTTGAGTCAATTCCCCCAGTACGATCAACTCCTGGATCTGGGCCGCATCGGTGGCGTCGTGAAGGCAGCCGGGGCGCAGGCCGTCGCCCAGGCTGATGGTCACATCGTAGGCGCGGCAGATCTCGAGCAGTCGATCGAAGTGTTCGTAGAAGGGGTTTTCCGCGCCGTTGGCCTCCATCCAGTGCAGCAGGATCGATCCGCCCCGGCTGACCACATGGGTCAGGCGCGGACTCTGGCGGATGCGTTGGACCGCCGTGCGGTTCAGGCCGGCATGGATCGTGACGAAGTCCACGCCATCTTCGGCGTGCAGGGCGACCGTATCGAAAAAGTCGTCCACCGTGATGCCGGGAACCTCTTTGCCGTAGCGAGCCACGGCATCGTAGACCGGCACGGTGCCGATCATCACCGGGCTGAGTTCGACGGCCCGGCGGCGAAAGGCGCGGGTGTCTCCGAAGGTGCTGAGATCCATGATGGCGTCGGTCTTCAGATCGATGGCCGTGCGCACCTTGTCCAACTCCAGCTCCACATTGCAGCAATCTTCCGAGACGCCGAGGTTGACGTTGATTTTGGTGCTCAACCCTTCGCCCACCCCCTTGGCCTTGAGGTTGGGGTGATGTTTGTTGGCCGGAATGGCGATGCGGCCTGCGGCGACCCGTTCGAGCAGCACGTTTCGTTCGATTTTTTCATCCGCGAGAACCTGCGCCATTTGCGGCGTGAGGATGCCGTTGCGGGCGGCTTCCATTTGGGTGGCATAGGACATGGTTGACCTTCTTTCTATTGAATGTTGGCGATGATGTGGTTCAGTTCGCGCAGTCTCACCGCGATGTCCGGCGCGCCGACGATTTCGGTGACCAGGGCGAAACACCGTGCGCCGTGACGGGCGACCTCCGCGATGTTGTGTTTTTTTATGCCGCCGATGGCCACGATGGGCAGCCCGGCATGGGCGACGGCATGGTCGAGATAGTCGAAGCCCACCGGATCGACCACATCGGCCTTGGTCTGGGTGCTGAAGATGGGGCCGACGCCGATGTAGTCGGCGCCCAGGGCGGCGGCCTCGCGGGCCTGCTCGGGAGCATGGGTGGAGAGACCGATGAGCATGCCGGGGCCGACCAGTCGGCGAACATCCGGAACCGGCAAATCGTCCTGGCCCACGTGAACCCCGTCGGCTTCGACGAGCAGGGCGATGTCCACGTGGTCGTTGACGATGAACAACACCCCGGCCTCGCGGGTCAGGCGCCGGATTTCCCGACACTCGTCGAGCATCTGGCGCTGGCTCTTGTAGGGGCGCTTTTCGCGGTACTGGATGATGGGAACGCCGCCGGTGATCATGGCCCGGACCACCTCGAGATTGGTCCGGCCGTTGGAGAGCGGTTCGGCCGTGATGGCGTAGATACCGTTGGGAAGCTGGGGTTTATTCGAGTTGGCAACGTTCATAGTATCCCCCTTTCTCTAAAAGAATGTGAGCCATCATGGCGGCCACGATCGTGACTTTGGGCGCAAAGCAGAGTGCCTGGTCAGCATCGGTGCGAAAATCGCCGATGATGGTGCCGTTGCCCAAACGGCGGGTGCCGATGCCGTCCAGATCCGGTCCGGCCACGCCAGAAGCCGACACGATGGGTCGGCCGGTGGCGGCCAGCGCTTCCATGAGCCGTTTTTTGGCCGCGTGGTCGTCGAGGCCCTCGACCACCGCGTCGCAATCGTGAAAGGTTGCGGCCATGTTGGCCTCATCGAGGCGCAGAACGATAGTTTCGAGTTGCAGATCAGGGGCAATGCGTTTCAAGTTGTCGGCCAGCGCGTCGACTTTGGTGCGGCCGATCTGATCGTAAAAGAAGAATTGCCGGTTGAGATTGCCTGCCTCGACACGGTCGAAATCGACGAGTTTCAACCGGCGCACACCGCCGCGGACCAATACAAGCGCCACGTTGGAGCCGATGCCGCCGGTGCCTGCGATGCCGATTTTCATGCGATCAGGTCCCAATCTTTGTACACCGGCTGATATCCCTGGGCCGCAATAGCCTGGGCCACCTGGGCCACGCTGCGTTGGTCCGAAATTTCGAATTGGGCTGTTTTGCGCTCGGCCGGTCGCGCATAGCCGCCCACGCCGGTGCACGATCCGGCCGAAAGGCGCGTGACCCCCAGGTGGATGAGACGGTCCCGGAACCCGGCGCGCTCGCGGGTGGATACGGTCAACCCCGATCTCGGCATAAAGAGCCGCAGGGCCAGCATGAACTGGACAAAGGTGCGGTCGTCGGCCGGGTGGGCGGGTTGGAAGCCGCCTTCGGCCGGGTTGATGCGCGGCAGCGAAAGGCCGATTTCGGTTTCCAGAAAGCGGTCGTCCAGGTAACGGGCATGCAGGCCGCACATGAAGACTTCACGCCGCTTTTCGCCCAGCCCCACCAGGGGGCCGATGTTGACCGCCCGGAAGCCGGCCCGTGCGCCGCGTTCCGGTGCGTCCAGACGGTATCGGTAGTCGGCTTTACGGCCGGACAGGTGGACCTGCCGGTAAACTGAACGGTCGTAGGTTTCCTGGTAGAGGGTCAGTCCATCCACGCCGGCTGCTTTGAGCTGTCGGTAGTCGGTTTCATCCAGGGGAAAAATTTCGATGGAGACCGACGCGAAATAGCGTTTTAGCAGGCGTACGGCTGCCTCGAGGTAATCCATGGGCGTCGCCTCCCAAGATTCTCCGGTGAGCAGCAGCAGGTGCTGCATGCCGGTGCTGGCAATGGCTTGGGCTTCGCATTCGATCTCTGCGAGGGTCAATGTCTTGCGTTCGATGGCATGGGTTCGGTTAAAGCCGCAATAGAGGCATTGGTTGCTGCAATAGTTGGAGATATAGAGCGGTATGAACAACTGGATGGTGCGGCCGAAATACTGCACCGTGAGGCGCAGCGCCTTCTGGGCCATGGGTTCGAGGTGGCCGGCGGCCGTCGGGCTGAGCAGGGCGAGAAAATCCAGGGGCTCCATCTTCTCTTTTGCAACGGCACATACCACATCCCGATCGGTGACCTGGCCGAAAAATCCTTCGAAATCAAAATGTTGGTACTTTTCCACAATATCTATGAAAGACATGGCAACGACCGCATTGTTCCGCAGGTGAAGGTTAAACGATATCCTCGATCCGATCCAAAAATCCGGTCAAGGGCGACGATGCCCGCGCCGTTCGGCTCTCTTCGGCCATTTTGGCCAGGTAGGCCATGCGGCCGGCCTCGACGGCCAGCGAAAACGCGCGGCCCATGGCGACTGGGTCTTCGGCCGTGGCGATGGCGGTGTTGACCAGGACTGCATCGGCCCCCATCTCCATGGCGGCCGCGGCGTGCGACGGCCGTCCGATACCGGCATCGACCACCACCGGAACCCGGCAGTTTTCGATCAGCAGCGCGATCAACGGCGCGGTTTCCAGGCCCCGGTTGGAGCCGATGGGTGCTCCCAGGGGCATCACCGCCGCGGCGCCGGCATCCTCCAGGCGCTTGGCCAGCGGCAGGTCCGGCAATACGTAGGGCAAGACCACGAACCCCTCCCGGGCCAGCGTCTCGGTGGCGGCCAGGGTTTCATAATTGTCGGGCATCAGGTACTTGGTGTCGGTGATCACCTCGATTTTGATAAAGGGACCGCAACCCGCCTCGCGGGCGATGCGGGCGATGCGCACGGCTTCGGCGGCGGTGCGGGCACCCGAGGTGTTGGGCAGCAGGGTGACCGTTTTGGGAATAAAGTCGAGAATGTTGTGGCTTTTGCCCCCCAGATCGATGCGCCGCAGGGCAACGGTGATCAGTTGTGATCCGCTGGCTGCCAGCATGTCTGCGATCCGGCGGTCATCGGCGAATTTGCCGGTGCCGGTGAAGAGGCGGCTGGTAAATTCATGGCCGCCGATGGTCAATGGGTCGTTTTCCATAAAATCAACCTCCCCCGACGAAGCTGAGCAGTTCCAGGGTGTCTCCCTCGCTCAGTCGGATCCGGGACCATTGGGGCTGCTTGACGATGGTGAAATTGTGTTCGACCACCAGGGCTTCGGGCCGCAACCCTTTGTCATGGACCAGTTGTTCGATCGTGCCCGCCCCCACAGACTCGGTTTTTCCGTTAATCGTCACGCGTATCACGGGCCCCCCTTAAATTGAAAAGCCGCTTACCCGGCACCGGGAAAGCGGCTTTCTGATTGAGTGGCACGTGCTTTCATCAGGCCGCTTCCCTTCGCCGGTATTATCCGGATCAGGTTCTAAGGGTTGGAGAAATCCTCTCAGCGTGAATCGCACCCCTAGCGTATGATGGATTTACCTATAAATAAGTGAGGTGGGTTTGTCAACCGGCAGGCAAGTGGCCCGGCCCGGGTGGGACAGGTGACCGATGCCACACGCCAAGCGGTCAAGTGCCAGTAAAATGCACGGCGGGCGGCCCAGAAACTCGCTGCGCTCAAACAGTCTGGGCCTCTTGTCCGCCGTTTGCGTTTAACTGGCTCTAAGACCGCAGGCTCACGTGGCCCTGGCCACCTGCCCCACCCGGGCCTGCCTCAACCGTTGCCATGCGAATTTATTATCAAACGCCTTCTGTAATGTATGCCCTGCAAGGTGAATCACATTCAGTTAGAATTGCTGCATGTGACCCGGCGAGGATGGGTACTGTTTTAAAAGATATTGAAAAGGATGTCGGGTCCATGGTAAGCATCTTTCATCCAGTTGGGTGCCATTCTGCGGCATCGGTATTTTAAGGCGCGCTGTCTCTCTCATGCGCTACTATTCAATTGATCGCTGTCACTCCTGTATCATCGATACCGTTGGATCGTCGCTTTAAGAGCCATTAAAGAAGATCGGCGTTTGAATTGAGGCTGAATTGAACCTATTGCCATCACGAGGAATCGATCCCTGTTTTGTTTCTGTTGGTAAACCTTGCAGAAATGGAGGGTCGGGATGCAGTTATGTATGCAAGGCGCACATTTGCGCCGATATGCTTTCTTATTTGGTAAAGAAAGTCTACACGGAGAATATGACGGACTTTATGCGACGGGTCGATCCCTCACCCGCAAAGAGGATTCTTTTTTATCAGATGATGTTCAAAGACCGGTGTTGCTCATTGGCGGCACCAGTATTACGCTAAATGATCAACGCGAATTGATTCAACACTTGATAGCCAGCGGAATGACGGTGGCTGCGATTGATTACCCCATGGGGCGTTTGCTTGGACCTGCCATTCGGCCCAAGTTGTTCCGCAAGAGTGCTTTCAAAGACTATGTCTCCAGACTCAAGGAAGACCGGCATGTCAAAGGGATTGACATCGTCGCCCATTCGTATGCCGCCTTCGAAGTGGTGCGAACCCTGATGTCAGATCCGTTGGGTTACCGGTCATGGGTGAAGAGTGTGCTTTTTATCAATCCGCCTGGATTCAGGAGAAAGATTGGTGCCGCCACCCATTGTTTGCGCTTCATTTTTGGGTATGTGCTTCTCGGTTGGTTAAAGATGTTCGCCCATATGATCGGATTGGGCCGTGGGCCGATCGAAGAAGACGACCCTTGGAAAACGATTTATATTCGCCGCCAGATCTGCGGGATTGCCGCGATGGCCTGCCGGGCCCTTAAAGACCCGTTGCGTTCCTATCGCGAGGCACGTGACATCGTCAGCTTCAACATCGTTCCGGCAATGGCGGCCTTGAGTAAACAGTACGGATACGACCTCAACCTGTTTCTCAATGTGGATGATGTGATCGTACCGTTCAAGGACACGTTAAACGCCGTTCTTGGGTTCCTGCCCGGGGAAAACATCGTGATCGCGCGAGGCGGGCATAATGACTTGATATTCCAGAATTGGCAGCGGAAGGCGTTTACTTCGTTTTTGAGAAGAATACGCTGCAGGTCTTTGGCCCAACCGAGGGTGCGTGAGACCTGAACAGAGCTCAAATTTTCATGCCGGTGATCCAAAAGATCATTTTCCGCCATCCCGGACCTGATCCGGGATCCAGCATTGTCTATGCGCTTCAGTGCTGTAGTTTCTTTGCCAGCCGGGATTTTGCCGGCCAGATGCCTCTTGTTTGTCCTTTTACCCGCCGTTCAATCGGTTAATGACACAACCACAAGGAACCCAGCATGTTATTCATCCGTACGCTCAGCCTTTTGGTATTATGCCTTCTGATGGGTTGTAAAAGTGCTCCCGCGCCTTTACCGGAAAGCGAAAAGCTTTCCCCTGCCAAAGTCAAGGAGATCGCCGCAAGGATCGACCGCCGCCACGGCGGCTTGTCTTCGGAGATGCGCCGTCGCATTCTCGAAACCGTCGTTCGATCCGTTGACAATATGGTGTTCATCGAAGGCGGGGAATTCGAGATGGGCGATTTCGGCATCCCCTGCGAATACGATCCGTCCGACATGTGCGAGTGGCCCTGCGGCCTGGCGCCCGAGGAGATGTGCCCGATCACCATGTACACGGACGATGACCATCTTCACAAGGTTCGGCTGAGCAGCTTTTACTTGTCCAGATATCATACGACTCTCGGCCATTTTGATCTGTTCCGGACGGCGCATGGTAAAGAGCTTTACAAATTGGGCCAGCGTCAACGTAAAGATCGCAAAGATGACTTTGCGTTTAACAAGCCTGCTTTCACTAGAAATTGGCAGGAGGTCAAGGATTATTGCCTTTGGCTGGGAGATCTCAGCGGGTTTCCAGTAGATTTGCCGACGGAAGCCCAATGGGAGTATGCCGCCCGTAATCGGGGCAAATATGTATGGTATCCGACGGACGACGGCAATCTGGAGTTCGGGCGAAACTATCCGCCGCGACAAAGAAACATCAATCCAAGAGTTTTTCCCGTAGGCAGCTTTTCGCCCAGCCCACTCGGTCTCTACGATATGGTCGGAAATGTGAAGGAGTGGGTGAGTGACTGGTACGCAGAAGACTATTATAAAAAATCGCCGATAGATAATCCCACGGGTCCTGCGACTGGGACCAAGAAGGTAATGAGGGGCACCCCTTTCTTTGAAACACCTTGGCAATCCGCGCACTCCGTCATGCGAAGGGCAGAAGATCCAGAGCGGGATGATTACTACTTTACATCTGGCTTTCGTTGTGCCGTTAATACGGATCAGAAATTACATGAGCCATAAAATACTTAAGCGATTCCATCAAATAATCCCCTGATTTTGGCAGCAAGCAATACCTCCTTTTTGAGGTAAGGGCTTTTTGTTGTCCATGCTGCCAAACCCCTGTCTTTATCCCCTTGGGGACCTTCCTGCAGATTGTGAATGAACTTGTTGAATTCATCTTGTTCACTTCCATCCAGGATGGCATTCAAACGGTTCAGACTCTTCATCGAGTTGACCCTTATATCATTGGGAGTCATATGTTCCAATACTTCGACAAATTGGTGCCAGCTGGAAATAGCGCTCAATAGTAATACAATGGCATTCTCTTGTGCTCGTTCCCAAGAATCAACAAAGCTTCCACTCAGGACATAAAGCATAGGTCCCAAGGTTTCTGGTGGCAGTGTTCCGAGAGATATGCGATTTCCATTTAATACCACTGAACCTTCTTGTAGTAGGTTTTCTGTTAATCGTTCGGCCTCTTTTCTGGTCGCAAAACGGTCTTTCCACCAGGTTATGACCTTTTCATAGCCGAGTTGAAATGTATGTCCAACAATCTGCCCAGGTGATGTCGCCACTTGGAACAGGCTATAAGAAATGTATTTAAAGGCCTCTTCCGTAACACTATACAAGTAACGGTAATCGATATCCGCCAACGCCTCGCACACCAGTTTGATCACATCGTAGATCTTCTCAAAATCAACGATGGTGCCGAACCCGCCGGCGGCACCGGGTCCGAAGACCAAACTGGCCTTGCAATTAAACACCAAGCGGTCATTATCGATCGTGAGTCCAAAATCTATCCCTGCTCCCAGGCCGGCGGCCACGTTGCCTTCGGTCTTGACCGTGGCCAGTTCGCGCCAGTTTCCCGCGCCGCTCATCTGCCGGCCGTAAAGCCGGGCGCCGCGGCCCTGGTGGGCTGGTGCGAGCCACTGCAGGTCGCCGCTCAGGCTGCCGCCGGCCCGGGCGCCGGCAAAGGCGTCGGCCTTGAGGCCCAAACGGCCGCCCCGACCGACCGATACGGACGGGGTGCCGAGCAGGGCCGTGGCACCGGATGGCACCTCCTGCGGTTTGTAAGTGGCTTTGATCCCTGCATCGGCAAAGGCCTGGGCCCCGGTAAAACAGCTCAACACGACGGCGCCGTGCAGGCGCAGTGCGCCGAAAGGGTGGCAGATCGTCTGCCCCAGCCCGTTGCGGTAGGACAGGTGCAGGG
>DHGT01000069.1 GCA_002402905.1 Desulfatitalea sp. UBA4791
CGGCAAAGTCCGCATCGGTCACGCGCTTCAAATCGAGCAGGTCCAGCTCTTGCAGCGCCTTTTCCCGAAGGCCGTGAAGCTTTAAATTGCGGAATAACACATACGCGGCCAATAGGAGCAGCCCGAAAACGGCAAAGCCGCCGAGGTAACCGATGGCAAAGGCGAAAACCAACGCGATGCTGAAGGCCGTGAGCGCCGTAAAAAACCAGCCGCCGATCACCGCCAGCACTCCGGTGACCCGGTAGACGGCGCTCTCCAGACCCCAGGCCTGGTCGGCCAGGGACGATCCCATGGCCACCATGAACGTGACATAGGTGGTCGAAAGCGGCAGTTTCATGCTGGTGGCCCAGGCCACCAGGGCACTGGCCACGACCAGATTGACACTGGCCCGCAACAGGTCAAAATCGGGTACCTTTCCGTCATACCCGGGCTCGGGCTGATAGCCGGTCGCGTTGAGCCGTTGGCGCAGCCAGCGCCGCATTCTCAGGGGGCAGATCCTTTGCCAGGCTTCGAACAGGTGCATCGCCATGCGTACGATGATCCGGGAAAGATGGGATGAATCGAAGCGTTCGAGCCCCTCCTCCTGCCGTCCCAGGCTGCGTTCCGTCCGGGTCACGGTGCGCGCCTTGCGCGACAACCACAAGGTCACCACCATGATGACGCCGGCGGCCAAAAGAAAAAGCGTATGGGTGTGCACCGGCTTCTCCAGCGCAGCCATCAGCAGCGTCAAAGGCGCAGCGCTGGCATTGGCAATGACATATGCGTGAAGGGCGGCCAGGGGCACACCGATAAAATTCACCAGATCGTTGGCCGCAAACGCCATGGCCAACGCGAATGTCCCGGCCAATACCACCGGTTTGAGAATGTTGATGCGGGTCGTAAGGGTCAAAAGCTGAAAGATAAATGTATAGAGGATGAAACCGCCGCCAAGGATAGTCCAGGTGTGTCCTTTGATCCACGATAGCATGGCCGGGGTGAGGAAAGAGGCACCCTTGGCTCCCTTGATCAGAATAAAATAGGTGATCATCGAGAGCGCCAGGCCGCCCCATACGGCGCCATATCGCCTTAACCGCTTTTTATAATCAAAGGTGAAGAGCAAACGGGTGAAGAACTGGGCCAGGGCACCGCAAACGAAGGCAATGCCCACCGACAGCAAAATACCGGTAATAATCGCCAGCGCCTTGCTTGTATTGATGTAATGGGCCAGATCCAGCAGGCTCTGGCCGCTGTCGAAAATCTTCATCAGCGACACGGCGATGGCGGCCCCCAGAAGTTCAAAAACAATGGAAACCGTCGTGGAGGTCGGGAGCCCAAAGGTATTGAACAGGTCGAGAAGCACCACGTCCGTCAGCATGACCGCCAGGAAGATGACGATGAGTTCTGGCATCATAAAATAACGGGGGTAGAAAATGCCCTTGCGCGCCACCTCCATCATTCCGCTGGAAAAGGTCACCCCCGCCAGAATGCCCGCGCTGGCTACCACCAGGATCACCTGCCGCGGGGCCACCCGCGAACCCACCGAAGAGTTAAGGAAATTGACGGCATCATTGCTGACACCGACCATCAGATCCACCACCGCAAACAAAAAAAGCAGCGCTAATGCAAAAATATAGATTTCCATAATCTCTCTGTTCGATTCATTACGATATTGGACCAGCCGCGGTCCCCATGCCGGTGCGTGACGCTCGATGCTGAAATCCCCGACACGTCTTTAAGAATCGCACGACCAGATACGTCATGTGGAACGGACTCATATGACAAGACCATGATGCCGCGCAATCTGTTTTTACGAGTCCATACCCGAGTGCTTATTTACGGCAGCCTATCTGACCGGATCAGTCTTGACCGCTCATTGATCGGCTGCTATGGATACTGAACGCGCGCTGGACGCGTTCAGTGGTTGGGTTGAGTGATACGGGATCTAACTTAAACCGAACGCCTTGGAACGAAACGCAACGATTGGCATCAAAACCCGAGCACACTGTACTATAGCTGATTTCGCGACAGGTAGTCAGGATGGCCGGGTACCTTCGCCAATGGGGATCTTAAATGAGCGCTCCTGCCGACAAAAAACATGTCCGCCGCTTGAATAGTGATGCCCCGGCACCTGATCCCAGGCTTAACCAGACCATTTCCCTCGATAAGGTTCAGCCGGCAATTTCGCCAAACCTTCCCGAACGTTACATCATCAAGACCAGCGGCGATGACCGGGTGCTGACCTGCCTCGAAGCCCCGAACCTGAATGTGCATATCGAAAACGGCCTGTCGTTTTCGGGTTCCGTTGCCAAAAAATCTCCATCAGGCACGATTTTTCTTGATGGTGTGGCCCAGTGCGAACCCTTCATGGATCACGAACGCAAAGTCTACAACCTCGACCACCATGAGGGCTGCGTGCGCGCCTTTACCCTTTCCACCTGCGAACAAGCGCTGGTGATGTACATGAAAGGGCTGGATCTGCAGGGCCGCGAGTGGAACGTTTTCGCCAACGAGCCCGATCTGGACACCTTGATGGCCATCTGGATCATCCTCAACCACGCGCGCATCGGCAGCCAGGAAGCCACCCAACGCCGCATTTTATTCGCCCTGGTGCGTTACGAAGGGGTGATCGACGCATTGGGGCTGGAGCTCAAGGAACTCAGTGCCCTGCCCCCGGAATTGATGCGTAAAATTCAGCGGGTGGTCGATCATCTGCGCAGCGAGGAGTTGGCTATCAAAAAGGAAGGCGCCTGGGATAAATCGGACTATCTCAGCTACACCGCCCGCACCCTGCATAAAATTGATCAGATCTTCTATAAACCCAGCGACTTTGCCGATTATCAAGGCATTGATGAGCTGGCCCGCATCGATTTGACCGACCAGCGCATCTGCGCCGTGGTCGAAGCCGATATGGGTATCTATGAAATTGAACCCCACCTGAATAAATTATACAGCAATCGGCTCGGTGTGGTTTTCCTGAAAAAGGGGGCTGCCAGCTATACGGTTCGCCAGATGGATCTGTTTATGCCGCTGACCCTCGATGATGTTTACGACCGACTCAACTTCGTGGATCCGGCGGTGAGATGCCGCACCCATTCCAATAAGTGGGGCGGTGCGGCCGATATCGGCGGATCGCCGCGCGCCTCTGGAACGGCACTGACGCCGCTGGATCTCGTTCAGGCCTGCCGCGATGCCGTGCGCAAGCCCGATTGGGTCAAAAAGGCCTATCGCTTCGCCGTCACAGCGGCATTGGTGGGTTTTATCACCCTGATCGCCCATATCGTGCGCTTGATTTGGGCTCCCGCCCAATGGTTCGGCATGGAAAATCTCCAATTGCCGTGGATTTCGCCCGATTTCGGTTTTATTCTCGCGTTGCTGATCGGTTTGACCATCAGCCTGCTTTTCGTTGCGCACGGTCGTTCCTGGCAATATGGATGGAATCTACCGATCGGAAAACAATGGTGGTTGCTGCTGCCGGCGGCACTGGCTGGCGGCATTATCGGCGGGTCATGGATCTCCAATGATCTCATCGCCTCAGGGGACTGGGTGGTTCTGGGGGCCGTCGGCCTGGTGCTGTCGCCCTTAACCCTCGAACTGCTCTTCCGAAGCCTGGCCCATGGCCTCATGGCCCAAGACAACAGAATCCAGCGCTGTGACTCGCGCTGGTTTCTGAGCTGGCCGATTTTCGGCAGTGCCATTCTCTATGTGGCTTTTGCCCTCACCTTTCTCTTCTGTTGCCGACTCGACATGAGACCCATCGCGTTGGGAGATGTTGCCCTGACCACTGCCGGCGCATTATTGCTGGGAATTTCAACCGGTTTTGCCAGAGAAAGATCCCAAAGCGTCTGGCCGGCCGTATTTTTTCATATACTGGCCGTCACCACCCAACTGCTGATCATCCAATTGGCATAATGGCTGCGTCACAACCCATGCCTGCCGACACCCCTGGGGGCCGCCGGCCCAGGGACCGGTTGCAGGTTCCCTTTGACAAAACAAGACTTTTTCCCTATATTGATCCGAATAAAAAAATGAGCACATTCAGCAGGTTATTCAGTGCCCAGGTGCCTATAAACACAGGGAGTGTCCATGCCCCCAACGCTTATTGCGGACATCTTGACCGGTGACAGCGACGAGATTGCCGATCTGCTGGCGAACACGTCCATACTGGAAGCGTTCATCGAACTGGCCAGAAAACTGGACGCAATGCCGGACATCAACAAACGCTTCTACGAAGAATCCCGCAGCCTGTACCAGGCCACCTGCACCAACCTGCCCATTGATCAGCTGGAAACGATCCTGGCCGATTTTTTCGGCCCCCCGGTCAAATCCGCAGACAAGCCACTGTCGCGCAAACTTCGCAAAAACAGTTCCGTACGGTACCTGGGTGGTATCGAAAAGGACCAATCTCTGTTTTTGCTGCCGCTGAAGACCGGCGAATTTTACGGCGCGCTATGGCCTTGGCGTCGCAATAAGGCCAAAGTGGAGATCCATCTGGGATACTGTTCCGATTGGATGATCGACGAACATTATCAGCAATTGGAAACCCTTATTAAACGCAGTGTGACCCAAAGCGCTTTTGAAAAGATGGATACCAACGTGGGCGGACAGATCCATGGCATCGGCCTGCCCTCTTTTTTGCAAATGTCGGAAATGGAGCAGTCCACCTTCAGCCTGCGCATCACCTCGGGGGGGCAGGCCGGCACCCTGCACCTCCTGGAAGGTCAGTTGATCGCGGCCGAACACGACCAATGGACGGGTCGTGAGGCGGCCTATCGCATCATCGCCTGGGATGAAGCGACCATCGAAATCGAGCCTGCGGATGCATCTAAAACGGACGAGATCAAGCAGCCTTTGATGCACGTGCTCATGGAGAGCCTGAAGATCAAGGACGATATCACATCTCCTCTGGAACGCCCCCCTGTCCCACCGCCGGCCAAAAAGAAAAAAGGGGCCGGGCAACCCGCCGGCAGCCAGCCCCAAAAACGGTTGGTCCGTCTCGAGCGTGCGCCGGGCCCCAAAGTGCCGCGCAAGAGGCGCAATCTCATCACGTTGTTCGCCATCGCCCTGGCCGTGGTGGTCATCGCCGGCACCGTCGCGGTGGTGGCCCTGCACGTGATGAACAACCGCGACACGTCGGATCAGTGGCGGCAGGTCAGTGCGAAGGTGGACGAAATGACTTCCCTGGAGGATCGGCTCAAACTTCTTCACGGTTTTCTGGAAGCCCATTCCGGCACACCCCACATTGCAGAGATTCAGTCCCGTATAGAAGAGACCGAGCAAAAAATAGAAGAACAGGAATTCGAAAAGGTCACGCTGCAGATCAGCAGCCTGCCGGTGGACGATCATTTCGAGAAGGCTGCCGTCGAATTGTATGCCGGGTTCATGGAAAAATACCCGGACAGCCCCTTTTCCGAGCAAATCAACGATGCCATCTCCGATATCAAGAAACTGGTCGATCAATACTATTACGAAGAATTAAAGCGCGCGGCCCGGATGGATCTAAACAAAAGGTTGGCGGTCTATAAAAACTATCTGGAACGCTTTCCGGGCGGCCGTTATCATCGGGACGTCACGGTCCTGATCCATGAAATGGGTGAGCAGCACCTCAACTATCTCAAATCAGAAGACGGCCAATGCGAACAGAACCAGCGCTGGGAGGCCTGTATCCAACGCTATAAAGACTTCATCGCCAACTTCGAGGGACTGCCGCTGGCGGATGAAGCCCGGCTGGCACTGAAAGCCTTGACGGACAAGCGTGACCTGGCACAATTGCGCAAACTCGGTGACGAAGCCGGCAAAGACTATCAAACGACCTATCGGGCTTACCAGGACTATCTCGCCGCAAACCCCGACACCACGCAAAAATCAGTCATCGAGGAGGAGCTGAAGACGCTCGCCCGGAAATTGGATGTCCAGCGGCAATGGATTTCGGTCCAGAGCTACGCCACCAATGCCAACAACAGGCTCTATGATCGCATCCAAAGAGTCGATGGCTATCTGAAGCGAAACCTGTCGAGCCCCTATGTCGGCGAAGCCCAGGATCTGATGAACCAGCTGGAAGCCCAGCGCAGGATGTCACAGCATCAACGCCAAATAGAGGAACAACAACAGGCGGAAAAAGCGCGGCTCCAGCGTGAAGCGGAACAGCGGGCCGCCCAGTTGCGCCGGGTCAAACAGGTGCAGCAGGATATGGAACGCCAGCTCAGCGGATCGACGCGGTACCGGGTCAATGGAAACGGCACCGTGACCGATCAAACCACAGGATTGACCTGGGCATTGGCCGACTCCTACGACGCGCTGGGCGGTTGCATCGATTTCAAAGGCGCACAGGACTATATTCGCGGCTTGCGTCTGGGAGGATACGGCGACTGGCGGATGCCGTCCGCGAACGAGCTGGCCGCCATCTATAAACAGAAACCGTTTTTCCCGCAAACGCAAGCCGAGTGGTACTGGACCTCCGATGTCTATGTCCGTGGATACCACGCCGTGGCCGATGTGGTCACCGCTAAACCGGAAACCTATTTCCAGCGGATTCAGCGCAACCAGGACGAGTGCGGTGCGGTACGCGCCGTTCGTCCCTGAAACCTTTCGATGACGAGGTGCTTCCGGTGACGACACTTGTTTTTGATTGAAAATTCAGTCGGAACATACTATAGCGGGCAGGAAATTTTCTTCAGATCGCCAGAGGGGGGAGAACATGCAAAAAATCACGTTGGCCTTAGCAACAGGATTGATGGTACTGATATTGGTCTGGGGACCGGCCGTGTCGGCTGAAGAGGAAATGTGTGTGCCCATGGGAGAGATCACCCTGTCTCCCCTGACCGATGAGCCCGAACGCTCTGAGGTGACCTTTCCGCATGCCGTCCATTTCAATTACAATTGCCAGCAATGCCATCACACATGGGATCGTGAAACCCCCATTACCAGCTGCGGCACTTCGGGATGCCATGATCTGGCGGAGCTGCCCAAGGACGATCAGGGGCGTGTCACCGCGGACGCCGAACAGAAGATCCGTTATTACAAAAACGCGTTTCACAGCAGCTGCATCGGCTGCCATAAAGAGATCAAAAAAGAGAACCTCAAGGCCGAAGCCATGCAGTTGGCCGGCGCCGTCATCAAACCCACCGGCCCCACCGGCTGTATCCAGTGCCATCCCGCAGAGTAAGATTTCAGGAAAGCTCGAAATAAAACTGCCGGTCCGGGTGGATGACTCGCGTCTCCACCCGGACCGGCGGGTGCGTGTTGTTCGCGTCCTGAAAAATCCCCGACTATTTTTTCTGAATGATGATACCCTGATCGAAAATCTCGAAGGCTATTTTCAAAGTCGACTTTAAATGATCCTTCTTTTCGTCGATAATCTTCTTGCTCGCCTCCCACAACACCACGCCCGAAAAAAGAGACCAGCAGATATCGGACAAGGCCACAGGATGCCGATCGATAAAGATGCCGGCATCGATACCTTCCTTGAAAATTTTAGCAATGGCGCCAATGGAGTTCCGGGAGAGATTTTTGATCTCCTCGATCAGTTCCTCGGATAGGTTTTTAAGGGTTTCACTGGATTGCAGGTGGAACATATTGATGATGATCAATGGGTCAAAATCATAAACATCAAACAAAACCTCTTCCAGAGCGGCAAGTTTGGCCAACGGGTCCAACTCGGTCTGGTTGATCACATGGGACACCCGGATATGCAGGTACTGCAAAATCCTGAGGCTCAATGAGGCGTATAGCTCCTCCTTGTTTTTGAAATAGAGATACAGGGTGCCCGGACTCAACTCCGCCTCTTTGGCGATATCTTCCATGGTGGCCTTATTAAAGCCTTTTTCCGAAAACACCCGTTTGGCAGCCACGATAATCTGCTGGCGCCGCCTTTCTTTTTCACGTTCCTTTCGCTCTTGAATTCCCATTCTTCGCTTTCCTGACTGATTTCAAATTCAAACTATTCGTAAAGCCAATATGCAACCATCAACATCTGGTGATGCACGACCATGCCCTTCAAACCATTTAACAAATAAGGCCCATTCAAATTCGAACCGGCGCTTACATGGAACAAAAGCAACAAAATGTCAATTATTTAATAAATGCTTCTAAGTGTCCGGTTTGAACAAATCGGTACTTATATACCGCTCTCCGGTGCTTGGCAAGATCACGACGATGCGTTTGCCCCCATTCTCCGAACGTTGGGCCACTTGCAGGGCCGCCCACACCGCCGCCCCCGAAGAGATTCCACACAAGATACCTTCCTCGGCCGCCAGGCGACGGGCGGTCTCAAAGGCGGCCTCATCACCCACGGTAACGACCTCATCGATGAGACTGCGGTCCAGAACGGCGGGAACGAACCCCGCCCCGATACCTTGAATCTTATGAGGACCTTTGGCGCCACCGGACAGGACCGGCGAGTTGGCCGGCTCCACGGCGATGGCTTTGAAATCCTTCCGCTTGGTTTTGATGTATTGACTGACGCCGGTAATGGTGCCTCCGGTCCCCACCCCAGATACCAGGAAATCGACTTGCCCCTCGGTGTCCGCCCAAATCTCTGGGCCGGTGGTCTCCCGATGCGCCATGGGGTTGGCTGGATTTTCAAATTGGTTGGGCATGTAAGCGTTGGCGTTCGCCGCCACAATTTCTCGCGCCCTGGCAATGGCGCCTCCCATGCCTTCCGGTCCCGGTGTCAATACGAGCTCGGCTCCCAAATGGTAGAGCAGTTTCCGGCGCTCCGCACTCATGGTTTCCGGCATGGTCAGACACAGCCGATAGCCCTTGGCCGCGCATACGAATGCCAAACCGATGCCGGTGTTGCCGCTGGTCGGCTCCACGATCAACGTCTGATCATCGATCAGCCCCTGACGTTCGGCCTCGGAGATCATGTAATCGGCAATACGGTCTTTTACGCTGCCCAGGGGGTTGCGGTATTCCAATTTTACCAGAATCTCGGCCGATGTTTCCGGTGCGATCCGCTTCAGGCGCACCAGAGGCGTGTGGCCGATGGTCGCACCGATGGTCTCATATATCTTCATGATGCATCTCCTTTGGCATAATTGCCGGCCGATTTGTAGATCAGGCGCGGGTGTTCCGTCATCACGGTGGTATCGGGCGGCACCGATTCGGTCAGCCACACATTGCCGCCGATCACCGAACGCGCACCGATCACCGTATCGCCTCCCAGGATGGTGCTGCCAGAATAGATGATCACATCATCTTCGATAGTCGGGTGTCGCTTCTTGCCGCGATACCGCTCCCCGGCATCTTTGGGCAGACTCAGCGCCCCCAAGGTGACACCCTGGTAAATCCGGACGTTGGTGCCGATCTCGGCCGTTTCACCGATGACCACGCCGGTGCCGTGGTCGATCACGAAACGCGGTCCGATGGTCGCTCCCGGATGGATATCGATGCCGGTCAGGCTGTGGGCGTGCTCGCTCATGATGCGAGGCAGCAACGGAACCGACAACTCGAACAGACGGTGGGCCACCCGGTGCACCATGATGGCGTAAACGCCGGGATAGCTGAAGATGATCTCATCATGGCTCTTGGCGGCCGGATCGCCGTCGAAGGTGGCCTGCACATCGGTGGCCAAAATCTTTCGGATCCGGGGGATGGATTCCAGTACGGCCAGCGCCTTGGCCTGGCCACTATGTTCGCATTCACTGCAGGGCAGGTCATACCGCAAACAATCATGACGCACATGATGCGTGATCTGCTCGGACAACATATCGAACAGCACCGATACACTCTGCCCGATGCTGTATTTCATGTTGGCCGGATCGAGCTTGCCCCGCGAAAAATAGCCGGGAAAAATGATTTCCCGAAACTTGTCGATCAAATCGGAAACAAAGGCCTCCGATGGGATGGGTTCATATTCGATGTGGGTGTAGCAATCATGGTCGCTGCACTGGGAAATGATCATTTCGGCCAGCTCGGGCACGCGGGCCTTCATTTTCTTGCAGGCCTCCATTTCCAGCTTGCAGGCATCCCCATCCTGGTGATCCGCCTGGGTGGATCGTTTGGATTTATCCATACCGTCCGCTCCTCTATTGAGTGCAAAAAGTCAAAGCCAATATAAGTCGAATCGGCCGCGAAGCAAGCTTCGCCCCGCGAGGGCGTATCCACCGCAGGGTCCTGTTTCACTTGCCTTTCTGACATAGATGCTCAGTATATGAGACTAAATGTATCGGAAAAACACTATCTATCCAGAAAAAGACCGGGAGGACGGAATGAACGCCATACCCCATTATGACGTCGTTATCCTGGGCACCGGACCGGCCGGCCTTCAGGCGGCCATTCATGCCTCGCGCAAAAAAGTCTCGGTGCTCGTCTTGGGCAAAGAGAATAAAAGCAGCATGTATCACGCCCACATTGAAAACTTCTGCTGCATCTTCAATGTGCCTGGAGATGAAATCCTCAGCACCGGGCGCAAGCAAGCGGCCAGTTTCGGCGCCGAATTCTCGGAAGCGGATGTGCTGTCGATCCAGCAGCACGCCGAAGGTTTTGAACTTGAAACCGAAGACGGCGCCAGAATCGAAACCCATGCCTTGATTATCGCCACAGGCACCCAGAGAAACCGTCTGGGCGTCAAGGGCGAAAAGGAATTTCTGGGCAAGGGGGTCAGCTATTGCGTCGATTGCGACGGCAACTTCTACCGGGGCGAAGATGTCGCGGTCATTGGCAATGAAAGCGCCGCCGTGGACGGGGCCCTCGCGATGACCGAAATCGCCAGGAAAGTGCACCTGATCTGCGACCGGCTCGATGTATCGGATGCCCTGCAGAAACGGCTCGAAAGCAGTTCGATTGCGATCCACCAGGGCGCGACGGTAAAGGCCATCGAAGGCGATCAAGCGGTCAAAAGCGTCCAACTCCAGGACGGCCCCACCATTCCGGTGGGCGGCGTCTTCATCGAACTGGGGGCCAAGGGTTTGATTCAACTGGCCACCCGTCTGGGTATCATGCTCGACGATGAGATGCGCTATATCCAGACCGACAAACACCAGGCCACCAACATCCCCGGAATCTACGCGGCCGGTGATGTGTGCGGACCGCCGTGGCAGATCGCCAAGGCAGTGGGTGAAGGGTGTGTGGCAGGAATCAACGCGGCGACCTTTGCCAAAAAAAAGAAAACATAGGTTTTCCATTTGGCGTTGCCTGGCACCCTTTGACAATCGATCCAAAGGCGGATATGAACCCGGGCCATGGAAAACAACACCGCTCATCCGACATCGGAACCCGAACTGCTCGCACTTGAGCCCGACGAACCTTTCCGCTTCGCGTGCGGTCCCGGCATCGCCTGTTACAACCAGTGCTGCCAGGATCTCAATCAGGCCCTGACGCCATTTGACGTGCTCGAGCTGAGGCGCTACCTGAAGCTCTCCTGGCAAGAGATCCAGGAACAGCATGTGATGCTTTATACCGGACCGGCCACGGGTCTGCCGGTGGCTTCCCTGCGCTTTGCGTCCCGGGCCGGCCGGCACTGTCCGTTCGTCACGGCCCAAGGCTGCAGCGCCTACCCGGCCCGCCCCACCTCCTGCCGGCTCTATCCGGTGGCGCGGGCCATCCAACGCTCCCGGATCGATGGGCGCATCAGTGAACATTTCGCTCTGCTCAAGGAGCCACACTGCCATGGTTTCGAAAAGGGGCCGACCCAAACCGCACGGCAGTGGGTCGAGTCCCAGGGTGCCCGAGCCGGTCTGGATGCAAGCGATGCCATGCTGGAACTCATCGCTCTCAAAAATCGATTGCGTCCGGGCCCACTGGCCCCGGAGCAGCGGCAATGGGCAGTCATGGCGTTTTACGATCTGGAGCAACTCAAGGATCAGGCCCAGTCTGGCCGACTGCCGGCCATGAACACCGACGCCCTGCCCCCTCTGCCCCACAGAGATGATGACCACCGATGGCTCTCGTGGGCTATGGCCTGGCTGCGGTGGGCGTTATTCGGCCAGCAGGCCTGAACCCCGCCGACACGCTACACATCGCATTTAATCCCGTTATTGGACGCGTTACGGTGCCGTGAACTTTGTCTTGACAGTGCCGTTTCCATCCAGTATTTCTGAGGCCGTTCCAAAAGGTGCTACGAAAGTGCCTGGTTCGTATGACAAAAGAACAACAATTGGCCGCCCCCCTGGTAAAACAACCTGACTAAAAGGGGATATGCGGCAATAGGATAGCGGCAAAAGGCATCGCAGGACTTTTGCCCTGAATATAGAAGGACACCAAGGCCGGGAAGGTCGCATTGGGAAGAATCCCAATCGTCGATCGCCCGGCCTTTTTATTTATGCAGCACCCCGCGATGAAAACGGCAAGGAGTGTACATGCGTTCGTCGAAAATCTTAATCCCTTGGATTCTGACCTTGTTGTTGTGGCCGGGATCCCATACGGCAGTGGGGGCCGACGAGGTCACCGAGCGGATCGAAAAACCGGTGCGCAACGCCATCACCACCCGGCAGGCCACCCAGGAGGAAGAGGAGCAGTGGCGGGCCCGACGTGAACAGCTGATGGCCCGATACGAAGCGCTGGAACAGACCATCGCACAGCTCGAAACCCACAAAGCGGCGCTGCAACAGTCCAACGACGACACCCGCCGGCGCATCGCCGCCAAAGCCCAACAGCTGGCCGATATCGAGCAGATCGGCGCCGGAATCACTCCCCTGGTCGAAGAGGTCATCGCCCAACTGCAGACCTTCGTGGCCTCGGGGCTCCCATTCTTGAGCGCCGAACGCCAGGCGCGCATCGAACGACTGTCGCAACTGTCCAATGATCCTGAAATCGCGGTCAGCGAAAAATTCCGAAAGGTGATGGAAGCTCTGACGATCGAGGCCGAATACGGCAACACGATCGAAGTCCACCAGGAGACCATCACCGTGGAAGATCAGGAGATGCTGGTCCACGTCTTCCGACTGGGACGCATGAGCCTCTTTTTTCAAACCCTGGATCATCGCCAATGCGGTGCGTTCAACGTGGCGACCTCCCGCTGGGAACCGCTGCCGCGCAATTACAACGCGGCCATCGAAACCGCCATTGACATCGGGGCCAAACGGCAGCCCGTAGAACTGCTCAGCCTGCCCGTAGGAAGGATGGCGATCCGATGAAATGGACTCCACGATGGCTCTCAGTCGCCCTTCTGCTGTTCATCCTGAACCTCTCGGCTGCCCCGACGGCCGCCCAGGACATGCGTGAAGCGCAGATCCAGGCGCGTGAAGCGCGCCAGACGCTGATCGACCGCGCCGCCGAAGAGCAACGCGCCGCCGAGCAGGCCGCGGCCCGAAGCCGCGAAAAAATCGGCCAGGACCGCACAGCGCTCAAAAAAGCGCTGGCCGAGATCGAAGCCCGGCACAAGACGCTCGACCAGGAGGTCGGCCGTATCACCGCCGAAATGGAACGCCTGACGGCCGAAGAGAAAGATCTCACCCAACGCCTGGCCGAAAGCGACGGCATGGTGCGGGAACTGGTGGGTGTCATCCGGGTCAATGCCAAGGATTTGCTGGCCCTGATCGAACAGAACCTGCAGAGCGCGATGATAGACAATGATGTCGCTTTCCTCAAGTCGATTGCCGAGCAGGCGCGATTTCCAGGCATGGCCGACATCCGCCGAATGATCGCTCTGCTTTTCCAGACGATTCAGGCCAGCGGAGAAGTGTCTATCCAAAGCGGCACGATAATCGACCGAGCCGGCCTGCAGGCCGAGGCCGATATCCTGACCATCGGCAACTTTACTGCGGCCTACAGAATCGACGACGAGGTGGGTTTTCTGACCTATGCCCCCGCCAGCCGCAACCTTTATGCGCTTTCGCGCCTGCCTTCCGGACGAATGCAACGCCAACTGGCCGACTACATGGACGGATCGAGCGATGCGGTTCCCATGGACGTCTCCCGTGGGGGCGCATTGCGTCAATTGACCCACGAATTGAGCCTCTGGCAGCAGATTCCCAAGGGCGGGGTCATCGTCTGGCCCATCCTGGCCATTCTGGCCGTGGGCATCGTGATCGTCATCGAGCGGGTGGTTTTTCTGTGGCGCAAGCGCATGGACGGCGACCGCCTGATGAGCGGCATCGCCGCCCGGGCCGTCGAACAGAAGTGGGACCTTTGCCATCAGCTGTGCGAAGCCGCCCACGCCAAACCCATCGCACGGGTCGTCGCCGCCGGCCTGAACTGCCGCCAAATGGCGCGCGAAGAGATGGAAAACGCGCTGCAGGAGGCGATTCTGCGTGAGATTCCACCCATGGAACGTTTTTTATCGACCTTAGGGATGCTGGCCGCCATCGCGCCCCTGCTCGGGTTGCTGGGTACCGTGACGGGCATGATCGACACCTTTCACGTCATCACCCAGCACGGCACCGGCGATCCGCGCATGATGTCCGGCGGCATCTCCGAAGCACTGGTGACCACCATGCTGGGACTGACCGTGGCCATCCCCATCATGCTGGCCCACACCCTGCTCAACCGTTCGGTGGATAACCGCATCGGGCAGATGGAGGAAAAAGCGGTGGCGCTGGTCAATATTGTTCATAAGAATAAAGAGAGAAGAAAAGTTTAAAGTCTAAAGTGTTAAGTTTGAAGGGAAGGAAAAACATCGATTCGATTTTTTGATCGTTGATTGCATCACCCGAATCTCCCAATCGATAGAATTCCTTCACTTAACACTTAAAACTTTACACTTAAAACTTAAAAAAGAATGCCTCAACTACTGGAACAAACCTGGTCCCGACTCGAAACCTACCTGCAGGACGGCGGCGTGGTCATGCTGCCCCTGGTGCTGGTCAGCCTGCTCATGTGGATTCTGATAATGGACCGCATCTTCTTTTTCCGGCGCCTGTACCGCAAGACGATGAGCGCCCGTACGGCCAGGGAGCATATTCAACAACAGCGCATGCCCGATCCCGGCCAATATCGGGGCATCGTATCGCTGCTGGTGGCCGAATTTCTGGAACACCGCAGCGGTGACCGCATGCTGGATCGCTTCATCCTGGATGAGCGCGTTCAGCACATCAACCGGCGCATGAAAGACTATCTGGCGTTGATCGGCGTGCTGGCCGCCATCGCGCCTCTTTTAGGCCTGCTGGGCACGGTGACCGGCATGATTGCCACCTTCGACGTGCTGTCCGTCTTCGGCACCGGTAACGCCAAAGCCATGGCCGGCGGTATCTCCGAGGCCCTGATCACCACCCAGACCGGCCTGTTGGTGGCCATTCCGGGGCTTTACATGAAAGGTTTTCTCGATCGCCGGGCCGAAAATTTAATCCAGCGGGTCAAGACGGTCGGCTACTATTTGCGCCGGCATTTGTAGGCGTTTGGAATCATTAGGGCGGGTGTGCCGCCTGCCCCTGCAAGGAGAAATGCGTTAGCATAAAAGTATTCGTCACAAGGGACGTCGTGACCCAACATGGAAATCAACGCCGCTCATAAAATCGACAGAATACCTTCACTTTAAACTTAAAACTTTACGCTTTAAACTTTTTTCTTCCCCGAAGGGGGTCACTTTGCTCAACATCACCGCCACCCGCAGGAGCCGCCGTAGCGCCACCGAACTGAACATCGCGCCGCTCATCGATATGGTTTTTATCCTGCTGATCTTTTTCCTGGTCACCACCAGCTTTGTCAAGGAGACCGGCATCGAAGTGAGCCGGCCCACGGCCGCCACCGCCGTCAGCCAGTCCAAAGCGACCATCCTGATCGCCATCGATCCGGCCAACCGCATCTATATGGATCACCGGGAGATCGATGTGCGCGCCGTAAGGGCCAACGTGGAGCGCGCATTGGCCGAAAACCCTGAAGGCGCCGTGGTGGTCGTGGCCGACCGGGCCAGCAGCACGGGCATGGCCATCGAAGTGATGGACGGCTGCCGCATGGCCGGGGCCAAGAATGTCTCGCTGGCCGCCAGCCTGCCCGGGGGAAACGCCCCATGAGCCGTTCGAACGACTATCGACAGATTCTGCGCCAGAACACCCGCAGCGCCTGGGCCTGGGCATTGCTTTCGGCCATGGGGTTGAATCTGGCGCTCTTCATGCTGATGCCCCATCTGCTGCACTCGGCGCAGCCCAAGCCCACGTTCGAAACGCTGCTGCCCCAGATCCAGGTGGTACGGCTCAAGCGTCCTGAAAGCCCCGTTTCGTGCGAGGCACCTCGCCTCCCCGATGTAAAACAGCAGCAGCCGGCACCGCAACCCGACCTGAACAGCGCCGCCCTGCAGCGGCCGGTGTGGCCCTTTGAAATCAACGCCCGTCTGCCTGGCGGTCCGGACACCATCGCCCTGCCGCCATTGGAGACCAACCTAAAGGCGCTGGGCATCGGCGATCCATTCGGCGTGGGCGACCTGGACCAGCCCCTGATCACCCTGACGCGCATGCCCCCGATCTACCCCCTGGGCGCCAAACGCCGGGGCATCGAGGGATCGGTGACGGTGCGCTTCATCGTCAACGAACAAGGATCGGTGGAAAAGACCACCATCATCGAAGCCCAGCCGCCCGACACCTTCGAAGAGGCGGTGCTGCGCTGCGTTTCCGGATGGCGGTTTCAACCTGGAACGGTGGATGGACAGCCGGTCCGCGTGTGGGCCGAAACCACTATCCACTTCACACTGGATTAAAGCCATGAAAAGTCTTTGCCAATTTTCTATCCATCCTTTCATCGGCCGATGCATCGCAACGGCGCTGACCGGCCTGGTGCTCCTGACGCTTCCCGGGATGGCCGCCGGAGCCGGACAAGATGCAAAAGAGCTGCCGGCTGCCGTGCGATGGGTGCTCAATGATGTGGGGCGCCTGATCGATCAGAAAAATTATGATGGCGCGGTTCAACGGCTGACCGAATTCCAGGCCAAGGGCGGCACTGTGCCGCAACATACCGCGGACGACGATGTTCACCACCACCCCATGGTCTATTTCGCGCTGGGCAACTGCCGTCTCTATCAGGAGCGCTACGACCAGGCCGAAGCCGCGCTGTCCCAGGCGGTCCGGCGTCAACCCGATCTCACCGCCGCCTGGCTCAACCTGGCCAAGGCCTGCTACGAACAGGGCAAGCATGCCGTGGCGGCGGACCATTTCCGCGAAGCCTACGACCGCTCCGCCGAAAAACAGCCCGAACACCTCTACTACAGTGCTGCCGCCGACCTGATGGCCAAGAAGTATAAAAAGGCAATCCGTACGTTCGAGAAGCTTTTTGAACGCCATCCCGGGCAGATCCAGATGGCATGGAAAGCCCACTGGGTGCACGCCCTGCTCGCCGACGGCCAGGCGAAGCGGGCCTTGCCCCACATCGAAGCGTTGATCGCCGGGCACACCGGTGAAGAGCGCGTCCGCTGGCAGGAGGTCCTGCTCTATCAATATGTTCAGCTTAAAATGACCGCCAAGGCCCGCAGCTATGCCCGCGCGCTCACCCGGGAGACGCCTGCCGAGCCGCGCTGGTGGAAGTTGTCCGCCCAGCTCGATCTGAGCGATGGCGCCTATGCCGATGCCCTGGCGGCCATGACGATCTATGGATACCTCACCCCCTTGTCGGCAGAAGAACAAAAGCTATGGGCCGACCTGAGCCTCCAATTGGGCATTCCCGGCCAGGCGGCGCCGGTTTATGAAAAGATGCTGACCTCGGCCGCCGATGCCCAGGGCATGAAGCAGATGCTCAAGAACCTGGTCACGGCCTACCGCCGACTGGGGCGGCCCGAAGCCGCCCTGGCCCAATTGGACCGCGCGCCTGACCTGGGAAAGGACCCGGAACTGCTCATGCTCAGGGCCGACCTGCTCTATGAACAAAAGCGGTATGACGAAGCATCAGCGGCTTACCTGCGCGCGGCCCGCGAGGACCACGCCCGGGCCGGAAACGCCTGGCTCATGGCCGGGTATGCCGCGTGGCAGGCAAACGACATCAATGCCAGCCGCCAGGCTTTCGCACGGGCCGCCGATTTCAAACCCCATCGCCAAAAGGCCTTGCTGGCCATGCGGCAACTACCAAAAGTCAATTAGGCGGCCAATGAACCTCACGTTGCACAAGCGCATCTGCGTCATCGACGGCCAGGGCGGCGGCATCGGGGCCACCCTGATCAAATATCTGAAAAGCGCCTACGGCGAAACCATCGAACTCATCGCCCTGGGCACCAACGCCATTGCCACGGCACAGATGCTCAAGGCCGGCGCCAACCGCGGCGCCTCCGGGGAGAATGCCATATGCCACACCGTGCCCCTGACAGACTGCATCGTCGGCCCCATCGCCATCACTTGGGCCAACGCCATGCTCGGCGAGGTGACCCCGCGCATGGCCGAAGCCGTCACGTCCTGCCCGGCCCTTAAAATCCTGTTGCCGCTCTCCCAGGAGCGGACCCGGATCGTCGGTATCGTCAATGAACCGCTGCCCCATTTCGTGCAGCGCCTGGTGGAAAAAGAGATCAAGGAGGTATGGAACCATGTGTGAAGCCAATGTCTATCTGGACCGCAACGGATCGGAAGAGATGATCCTGGAATCCGTGGATGTGATCGAACCGCAGGAGGACAACACCTTTCGGATGGTGACGATCTTCGGCGAACAGAAGATCATCCGGGGACGCCTCAAGGGCATGAACCTGGTGGATCACAAGATCGTTTTCATCCCCGAGGGGGATTAGATCTTGACGCTTCACGAATGACCCATTTGCCTGTTGTTTTACCGGCAACTGAGCGGACAGTAGAAAAAAGATAAGGGCCGTCGCCTTCCGGCCAGGGATGCGGCGACGGCCCTTGGGGTGAAACTCCCGGTTCAGGGGGGCTTCGACATGCAAACTTAGCATCGACGAATCCCCGCCGTCAATCGCGGCAACTCATGAATCCGGACGCGCCCACCCATCGCATTGAATTGGCAACTGAAACGATGAAGGAGGGAACTGGTTATGAAACGGATGGGGTTGGTTTTATTGGCAGTCGCCGGGATGCTCCTGGTTTGCGGCAGCGGCGCAGCGGAAACGGGAACGCCTGCGGACAAGGTGGAACGCCTCGAGGATGTGGAGGTCAAGGAAAAGGCCGGGGCACCTGGGTTAACCACGACCCCGGGTAGAACCGTCATCGAACTGGACGAATACGCTACCATGGCACCTCCCGGCAGCATCGTGGATGTGCTCAAAACCCATGCCATTGTGGATTTCCGGGGGGATTCCGATTTCGATCCCGGGGTCGACAGCATCTATGTACGCGGGTTTGACGCCACGCGCTTCGTCACGGCCATCGACGACCTGACGCTCCTTAAGACCGGCGGCCGCAAGTCGTCCAATATCGTGGACTACGCCACCCTGCCGGCCTTTTTAATCGACAAGGTCGAAGTGCTGCCCGGGCCCCACTCGGCCCGCTTCGACAGCAAGGCCATTGGCGGGGTGATCAATTTCGTCACCCGGCAACCCAAGCGCCAGGAAAGCGCGAAACCCAACCTTAAATTCAGCACCAGCTATGGATCCTATGATAGTTGGAACAACAATGTCTCCATGAACGGTGCCATCAGTGCGTTCGTCTATGATTTCGGCTATCAGTACACCCACACCGACGGCTATCTTCGCAACAGCGAAACAGAAAACCAAACGGTGTTCAGCCGCATCGGCTTCGTTCTGCCTGGGGACGGCTTCCTCGCTTTTAGCACGTCCTATGCCGATACCAATCGCGATGAACCGGTCAGAAACCCCGCCCAAAACGGCTCGGATTACGATTCGGACTACCCGAGCACTGACAGCGGGGCCTTCGACCCCTACGCCAAACCCACCTGGGACAGTCAATCCACCGCCTTGCGCCTCAACTACGAACAGTCGTTGCCCATCATCGGCCGCCTGAAAATCGGGGCCTACAAAACCCACGATTTCCGCGATCGCTCGTACTATGCCAGCGAAACGGACACGACCCGCAGCGATATGGAAACCGACTGGTGGGCGCAAGGCGGCAAGATCCAGGATGAGATCCGCTGGTCCGCCAACCACCAGACCACCGTGGGGTTTGACATCGCCCGGCTCTATGATGACGGCATCGACGACCATAAGGGAGAACGCACCAAAAAGCGGGGCACCTTCATCGAGCACAAATGGGGCATTCTGCCTTCCGTGGACATCAGCGCCGGGCTGCGCTATGAGGATGTGCGCATCTGGGTGACCAATTTCGGCGTCATTCCCAACCGGGAGGATGTCATCAAACGCCGTTGGAACGAGCTGGTCCCCAAGTCCTTTACCACCTGGCGCATGGACGGCGTGGCCCCCTGGCTGCGGGACACCGCGCTGTCGCTGGGCGTCAGCAAAATCTGGCGCGCACCCGACTACCACGGCGACTACAATCCCCAGGGGCGGCCGGCCGGTGCCTGGCTGGAGGACGAACACGGCATCGGTTACGACCTGGTGCTCGACCGCAGGCTCTGGCGGGATATCTCGTTTCAAATCAACTACGCCTTTTACGACATCAAGGACTTTATCGCCAGCAACAGCGCCTATGCCAACTACTCGGGGCCCGGTGCCGGCAACCTGAGATACAGCGACTATAAAATCAACCTGGAACGCGTGCACCGCCATGGCGTGGATGTCACCCTCGGTGGCCATCTCACCGACGCTCTTTCCTTCAGGCTGACCTACGCCTGGCAGCAGTTCTATAACCGGGGGGATGAACCGGCCGGTGAAACCGCGCTGCATCAACGCGCCGAGAACCGCATTTTGGCCAGCCTGCGCTACGCCCTGTTCGAGCGGACCACCTTGATGCTGGACTACTACTACCAGGACAAGGAGATCACTGAAGTCTCCGAGGAAATTTCTCCCGATGTATGGTTTTTCACCGAAGTGGAGAATCCATCATACAGCGTGTTCGACTTCGGAATTCAACAGCAGTTGTTCAAACAGATTGGATTCTTCGAAAACGGCACGGCCAAAGTATGGGTCAAGAATATCTTCGACGAAGATTACTACAACTCCTCCGGGCATCCCGGAACGGACCGCACCTTTGGTATCAGCTTTCAATTTGGGATTTAGAATTATTACAATAGCCGCCTGAAAAACTACGATAGAAGGGCGATAAAGAAACAATATTTTCCAACCAACAGGAGACAAATTCTATGCAGTGCACCAAGTTATGGAAGATCAGGAATTTTTTAATCCTATTGGCCTTAATCTGGGCCAGCATCGCCGGCTGCGCCGGTCCGAGGCCGTCAGAAGCCACATCAAGTCATGATGCATCCGGCAGCTACACCCTCGTCAGCATCGGCCCCGGCGACGCCGACCTGCTCACCGTACGCGCCGTGGAGGCCATCCAGCGGGCCGACCTGGTCTTTTGCAACCCCAAGACCCGGGAGAAGCTGTCGTCCGTCGTCGATTTCACTGGCAAGCAGGTGGAGGACGGCTACGGTGTGCTGTTCCGGTTCTACGGCCGCGACTGCCGCCGGGTGCCTGAAGCGGAGCGGACCTGGCACGGCCGGACCTGCGAAGAATTTCACCGCAAACAGGCGGAATTTATCACCATGGTGCAGGCCGCGGTCCAATCCGGCCGTCACGTGGTGATGCTCAGCAGCGGCGACCCGACCATTTATGGCCCGGACCTGTGGAGCATCAAGGCGCTCAAGGATCTCAACCCCACTGTGATCCCCGGCATCAGCTCGCTCAACGCGGCCAATGCCGTGCTCAAGGCCGGCCTGGGCGAAGTGATCATCACGGCCCCCTTTGACCGCGAAAGCCGCGCGGACACCATCGAACGGCTGGCCGTCCACGAACGGGCCACCATGGTCATCTTCATGCCCCGGGATATGCCCGGACTGCTCAAACGTCTCGCCGCGGCCTACCCGGCCGACACCCCCGTGGCCGTGGTCAGTCGAGCCGGCCATGTCGGTCAGGAAAGCGCCGTCATGGGTACGGTGGCCAATATCGGCGACCGGGTGAAGGATCTGGACGTGCAGCTCTCCCTGGTCTACGTGGGTAAGGCCCTGGCGCAGGCCCGATTCAAACCCGGCGAAGCGCCCATGCCGTCCGGCACGGGCAAGTTCTACCTGGTGGGCATGGGGCCCGGGGACGCCGACCTGGCCAGCCTGCGGGCCGTGCGGGTGATCGAAAAGGCCGATTTAATCTTTGCCAGCGACAAGTACCAGAAGCGTTACGCCTCACTGCTCAAAGGCAAAAAGGTGCTGGACGGCTATGGCCGGCTCTTTCCCTTCTACGGCAAGGAGTGTGCGACGCTCACCCCGGCCGAACGGGCCAACGAGCGCATGAGCTGCGAGGCCTACCATCAAAAGCAGGCGGAATTCGAAACGCTGGTGCGCGACGCCGTGGCCCAGGGTCAGACCGTGGCCATGCTGGATACCGGAGATCCTCTGATTTACGGCCCCTGCTCCTGGTCGCTGACCGCCTTGCGCGACCTGCCCACCGAGGTGGTGCCCGGCCTGAGCTGCTTCAATGCGGCCAACGCGGCTCTGCAGGCCGGGGTGACCCAGGGTAAAAGCAGCCATTCGGTGCTGCTGGCCTCGGGCTGGTCCGTGGATGAAATGGCCGTGCACCAGAGCACCATGGTGCTCTTTACCATGCGCAAGGAGTTCAAGCATTTCGTCGACACCCTGTCCAGGCACTATCCCGCGCAAACGCCGGTGGCCATCGTCTCCAAGGCCGGGTACGCCCAGGAAGAGCAGGTGACCCGCGGCACTTTGGGTACCATCCTGGCGCAAACGGGTGGGGACAAAATCCCGTTCGAATATCTGTTGTACGTCGGCGATTTTCTGGCCGATGGCGGGCGGGTGGCGAATTAGGAAAAAATAGTATGAAAGCAGGAAAGTCCGAAAGTATGAAAGTTAAAGGTATGCTGTCGATCGGATGATGAATTTGTAACAAACAGCAGGGCGTCATGCCGGCGAACGCCGGCATCCAGAAGATAAAGAAAATAGTGACCCCCGGCTTTGGCCGGGATGACAATTAGAAGATCACAGAAAGGGATCCTTGTGAAAAAGCCATTATTGTTTACCATTGCAACCATACTCCTGCTCGTATTTTCCATCCCCGCCGGCGCGCACATGCTCTGGCTCAACCCCATGGAATACTACCCGGCGGTAGGGTCCACGGTGGATATCGGCATCGGGTGGGGCCACACGTATCCGGCCGAACGCACTGACCAGGAAGTCAAGGCGGACCGGGTGGAAGCGATCACGGCCATCGACCCCGACGGCCGCACGGTGCCGCTGGTCCAGGCCGCGGCCGACCGCTATCAATTGAAGATCGAAAAGGCGGGCGCCTATGTGGTGACGGCACGGATCAAGCCCGGGTTTTTCACCATGACCCCCGATGGGCGAAAGTGGGGAGACAAAAAAGAGATCGCCAATGCGGTCAACTGCACCAACTTTCACATCGAGGCCAAGGCGGTCCTGATCGCCGGCGGCGACGCCAAAAACCTGGACGCTGGTTCGGATCAGGCCCTGACCTTGGTTCCCCTGACCGATCCGGGTGCCATCAAGGCCGGCGGGACATTCGCAGCGACGGTTCTGTATAACAACCAACCCCTGGCCGACGCCCCTTTGAAAGCGGTCTATGCCGGTTTTGAACCAAAGAAAGAGGACGGTCACAAGACATCGGACAAGGGGCATAGCCATTCGGGCGGGCACTACCCCGTGGAGACCCGGACCGATGCCCAGGGCCGGGTGGAGATCAGTGTGGACCGGCCCGGCTACTGGCTCGTGATCCTCTCCCACAAGCCCGACTACCCGGACCGGGATATTTGCGACGAATATATGTACAACGTGACCTATACCCTGGAAGTGCGGTAATCGGCGGCGATGAAGGAACAACTCAACGGCAGCGGCCTGCGCCGCGAAATCGGCCTCTTTTCGGCCACGATCCTGGTGATCGCCAACATGGTGGGCACCGGCATCTTCACTACCTCCGGGTTTATCCTGGCGGAAGTTGGGTCTGTCGGTGCCCTGCTGCTGTGCTGGCTGTTCGGGGGCATCTTCGCCCTATGCGGCGCGCTGTGCTACGGCGAGTTGGGCGCCCGATTTCCCAGGGCCGGGGGCGAATATGTCTTCCTGACGGAGAGTTTCGGCCGGCCGGTGGGTTTTCTGTCCGGCTGGATCTCCCTTTTCGTCGGCTTTTCAGCCCCCATCGCGGCCGCGGCCATCGCCTTTGCCACCTACAGCTTCCAGGCGTTTTCCATCCCTGTAGGCAACCCCGTGGTCATCGCCATCGGAGGATGGCCAATCGCCACCCTCTCCTGGCTGAACACGGTCGCCATCGCGGTGGTGATCCTCTTCTCCCTGGTCCATTACCACAGCCTGCACGTGGGCAGTAATATCCAGAACGGCCTGACCATTTTCAAGATCGCCCTGATCGTTGTTTTCATCGTGGCCGGCGTGCTGTTCGGCAAGGGGTCGGCCGCCAATTTTCTTGCCGCTCCCACGGAAACCCTGTCGGCCGAAAAATTCGCCGTGGCTCTGATCTTCGTCTCGTTCGCCTACAGCGGTTGGAACGCGGCCGCCTATTTGGGCGGTGAAATCGTCCGGCCCCAGCGCAACATCCCCCTGGCCCTGGCCTTAGGTACCGCCATGGTCATCGTGTTCTACCTGCTGCTCAATGGCGTTTATCTCTATGCCCTGCCGCCCGCTCAGATGCATGGGGTGCTCGAGGTCGGCGCCCGTTCGGCGACGGCCCTGTTCGGCGCCAACATCAGCCACCTGTTCAGCGGCGCCGTAGCCCTGGGCATTCTCTCCGTGCTCAGCGCCATGATCATGACCGGCCCCCGGATCTACTACGCCATGTCACGGGACGGCCTCTTCTTCAGCATGTTCGGACGGCTGAACATGACGCGCAAGACCCCGGCCGCGGCGATCTTCCTGCAAACGGCGCTGGCCGTCGTCATGGTGCTGACGGCCGCGTTCGACACCCTGCTGATCTATATCGGCTTTACCTTGGCGCTGTGTGCCATGTTGACGGTCATAGGCCTGATCCGCATCCGCCGGCGAAACGCGTCAGCGGAAATGTCCTATAAAACCTTCGGCTATCCCTTGACCCCGCTGATCTTCATCCTGGGAAACGCCTGGATCATCTTCTTCTCCCTCAAGAGCCGCCCTGTCGCCGGATTCGCCGGCCTGGCCACCATCGCGGCCGGGCTGGCCGTCTACCTTTTTTTCGCGCGCTCAAACCCGGCGGAATCGGAAAGGAATACCTGATATGCGAGTATGGACTCTTGTTGCAGTTCTGTTGGTGGCCCTGATCTGGTCTTCGCCTGCCTGGTGCCACGGCGTGGAGGGTCACATCACGCCGGCCCAGGGATATCTGGTCACGGCCATGTACGATGACGGCGAGCCCATGAGCTACTCTGCCGTGGAGATCAAGGGCCCGGACTCCGACATTGCCTTTCAAACCGGCCGCACCGACCGCAACGGTCTCATGATGTTTCGGCCCGACCGCCCCGGCCCCTGGCAGGCGGTCGTCAGCGACGGCATGGGCCATCGCCTGGCCCTGGACCTGGTGGTGCCCGAACCGGACGCCGCTGAAAGGCCGGCTGAGTCTCCCGTGGCGACGTCCCGCCCCTCGGGCAGCCGCATCGCCAATACCGTGGCCGGGCTGGGCATCATCTTCGGCCTCATGGGCACGTTCTACGGCTGGCGTGGCCGGCGCGCACAACGGCGCGATGTCTGCTGAATTCGCCGGACAGGCGCCCGGCGCAGTACCATCCACCGGTTGGTTTCGGAAACCTTCTTGATGAAATCGTTCACTTTAAACATCGGGCGACTGCCAATATTGCGCCGGACTTCCCGGTCATGGATATCGTCCGCACCCGCCGCGATGGTGCTGGCCTGTTTCTTGATCTCCGGCGCCGCGGGCCTGGTCTACCAGACCCTGTGGGTACGGATGATCGACAAGGTGGTCGGCAGCGCGCCCTTTGCCGTGGCCGCCGTGGTCTCCGCCTTCATGGGCGGNNAAAAAGCTGCTGGCGCTTTATGGCGCCATCGAGGTCGGCATCGGCCTCTATGCCCTTGGCTTCGAAACCCTGGCCGCGGCCTGCGAACCCTTCTACGTCCTGGCCTATGCCCACTTGTGGCCCTATCCCTGGGCCTACGCCCTGTTCACCTTTGCGGGTTGCTTTTTACTGCTGCTGGTGCCCACCACGCTCATGGGCGCCACCCTTCCGGTGCTGTGCCGCTACTATGTCACCCGGCTCGACGCCCTGGGCACCCGGGCCGGCGCCCTGTACAGCCTCAACACCATCGGCGCGGCCGCAGGCGTCCTGCCCCATCTGCGCAAATCCGCGGCCCTGGCCCCGAACCGGGCCGAAGCCCATAAAAATGTAGGGATGACCGAAGCCCGCGCCGGTAACCCGGCCGCCGCGGCCCAACACCTGTCGGCCGCCCTGCGCCTCAGGCCGGACAACGCCGCCGCGCGCCAAAACCTGCAGGCCGCCCTGGCGTCAAGCGGACAGGACCGGCCGGTGAACACACGAACCATCGACAACTAAAACATCATGTTGCGTCGATCGAGACGATGACACGCACGGGACCAACCGGAAATGGAAAGGAGGCCAAAAAAATCAAAAGGATAAGCCAATAGATTCTTCAAAAAGAGAAGGGAAAGCAGCCCTTCCCCGGCCAAGGTTCATGAGCTGCCTTCCCCAGATGAAGCCCCCTCGGGCGAGCAAGGCTTCGGTACAGATCCTACCGAAGCTGCGTTTTCTTTTCAACCTTTCGTGTTGCGACCTCCCGAGGGCTCTCTATCCACCAGACGGTTTTTACATGGCATGAAATGGGAGGATTAGCACAGATGATGATCCATCGTTTGGCCAGAATATGTTTCGTGTCCATCGTCCTGCTGACACTCATGGTGACAGCGGTGACGGCGGACAACTCAGATGAATCGAAGGAGAAAAAGGAGACCGCGGTCGAGACCGATGCCGAGCGCGACAAGACCTACATGAAAATCGGATCCATGACTGTGACGGCGACATCGGGCTACCTGACCAGCGCGGATGCGCCGGGATCGGTGGACGTGATCGGGGCCGACCAACTCGAAAACGAAAACGTGGATTTCACGATGCAGGCGCTTAAAAAGCTGCCCGGTGTCTTTTAACAGGACTGGAGTCAGGGGGTGATTCACGGCACGGTCAGCCTGCGGGGTTTCGATCCCAACAGCGACACGGCGGTGCGCCTCAACGTGGATGGCATCCCCAACAACCTGGCCAGCGGCTACATGGACATGAGACCATTCTCCTCGTTTGAAATCGAAAGGATCGAGCTGGTCAAGGGAACCTTCGATCCCCGCTACGGCCTGAATTATGTCGGGGGTAATATCAATGTCGTCACCAAGCAGGGCGGCAATGTGACCAAGGTCAAGCTTCTGACCGGAAGCTATGACACCTACGAAGTGGATGCGGTGGTGGCCCGGGAAAAGAACAACTTCTCCCAGACCTACTTCGTATCGTATCGCGACACGGACGGATACCGGGATCACTCCGAAATGGAAAAAGGATCCATGTCCGGCAAATGGTTTTACACCTCCACCGACGGAAGGATGAGCGTCGGCGCCATCGCCCGCTTTTTCAATATGGATGCCAATGCGCCGGGCTACCTTTCCAAGGAAGAATTCAAGGACGATCCGACTCAAATGCAGTCCTTCGCACGCACCGACGGCGGCGAGCAAACCAACAAGCAGGGCAGCATCCATCTGGATTACAGCCTGACCCACGCGCTCAACTGGTCGTTCAAGGTCTATGCCCAGGAACTGGAGCGTTCCCGCTGGGCCAAATTCAGTGAAACGGGAAACCAGCAGGAAAGGCGCACAGAGGAGACCCAGTACGGCGCCATATCCACGCTGACCTATGAGACCAGGGATTGGGGCGTCGAGCGGCTCACCCTGACCTGGGGTGTCGACTATCAGTATCAGGATGATCTCTATCAACGCTACGTGACGGTGGACCGAGTGCGGCAGGGCGCGCCATACACAGACTGGGATTACGACCAGGGCTACTGGGGCAGTTACCTCCAGGCGGACAGCGATGTGCTTTCGTGGCTGAGGCTCACCGGCGCCATGCGCGTGGACTACCTTTTTGGAGAATTCGAAGACAAGGTCAGCGGAGAAAAGCGAGATATGATCGATTATGGCGCCATTTGGCAACCTAAGATCGGTGCGGTGATTTCTCCCTACGAAGGGTACAACCTCTTTGCCAATTACGGCAGGACCTTTCAGGCCGCATGGACCGGCCGATTCAATGAGGATGACGACACGGACTACTCCAAAAACGACGGCTGGGAGGTCGGCTTCAAAGTCTCTCCCGTGAATTGGCTCGCGGGCCGGGTCGCCTACTGGCAACAGGTCCGCTCGGACGAGGTCGTCACCAACGTCTACGGCGACCCCGAAAACCTGGGAGAGACTAAAAGAAGGGGATGGGACTTCGAGCTCAACCTGAAACCCCATGAGTGGGTGACTCTGTGGGGCTCCTATTCCCGGGTGAATGCCGAATACGCCGACCCGGGCCCCGCGAACCCGGAAAGAGATGGAAAGGATCTCAAGAACATCCCCGATTATGCGATCAAGATCGGTGTCGACCTGGAACACCCGACAGGGATATCCGCCCATGTCTGGATGGAGAAACAGAGCGACTATTACATCGACTACCTGAATGAACTGCCCAAGGTCGGTGACTATGAAGTCGTCAATCTGGACCTGAAATACACCTTTCCCGTGATCACGATAGGAGTTCAGGTGCGAAATCTCCTGGACGAAGAGTATGCCGGATTCATCTGGTACAACGAGGGGGGAACACCCGAGATTTGCTACTCGCCGGGTGATGAGCGCAGCTATTATGCATATGCCACATTGGATTTTTAACAAGGAGAAGGAAAAATGTTTCAATTCAACCGAAAGAAATTGATTTGCGGGTTGGCCGTTATCTGTGTGTTCGTCGTCTTTCTAATTTCCACCGTTTCCGGAGCACTGGCCCATGACTTCTGGGTGAACGCTGTGGGCCAGGAAGACGGCATTTTCAGGGCGGATATCGGATATGGCCACGATTTCCCCAAGGCCGAAACCATAGCGGCGGACCGGGCCCACATCTTCGCCCCCCTCCGGCTCGTCATGCCCGATGGCGCCGTTATCCTCGATCAGGTGGGAGAAAATTTCGCCTACCAGAAAAAGATCGAGTTGCAGAAGGGGAGCTACGCGGTGATCGGTGATTACCGCCCCACTTTCTGGTCCAATGGCCCCCAGGGCTGGGCCCAGAAAGACCGCACCCAGCGCCCGGACGCGACTTACGTCGAGGAAGCGATCATGTGCGCCAAGACGATTTTCAATGTCCAAGGGGCTGCGGATGCCGGCGCCATCACAAAACCCATCGGACAGCGGATCGAAATCGTTCCCATGACCCATCCCGACATGGCGAAAGCCGAAGAAAAGCTTCTGGTCAAGGTATGGTGTGACGGCCAACCAGCCAGAGCAGTTCAGGTGGAAGCCACTTTTGACGGCTTTCCAGACAAGAAGAACAAGGCCTTCAAAGGGGAAACCGATGCAGAGGGCGTCGTCGCCATTTTTCCGCTGACGCCCGGATACTGGCTTGTCAAAGCCAAACATGCCTACGACCATCCGGACAAGGAACGGGCTGACGAGGTCGTGCTGGTAGCCACCCTGACTTTCCAAGTCCAGGAATCCGGGAAATAGAGCGTATCGCAGTAACTCAAAAACAAAGAGATGGGAAAGGCAGTTTATTTTTGTAGATTCGGTGCGACTGCCTTTTTCGTTGTCGCAGAGAGAAGCTTGGATCTGCCGGTGGGCGAGGGGATTTTTACGACATCCGAAAAATAGGAGCGCAGTTCCGTTCTCTCGTCCGTTGCAAAGCCGCGGTTTTTCCTCGACCCCATGGTCGTCAGCCGAACATAATAGAGGAATCTTACGAGCGGCTTTTCCGGAATTTCATGCTCCATCATGACGAACGAACCATTGTTTTTGAGCACCCGATTGATTTCCGCGAGGCCCTTTTTTCTGGACGTTTCGGTCAGTTCATACATGGCATGGGAACAGGTCACACAGTCGAAACGGTTGTCCGCGAAGGGCATGCGGGAGACGTCGGCCTGCACGAGGTGCACGTTTTCCCGGCCCTTTGCAACTCTCTTGCGCCGTGCTTTTTTGAGCATACCGTGGGAAAAATCCAGGGCCACCACCTGCCCGCCAGGGCCCTCGACCGCCACGCCAGCCATCAAGGCGACAGAACCGGTGCCGGTACAGATATCGAGCACCTGATCGCCCGGTTTCATTCCCGACGAGTCGACCAGAAATCGCCTGAGGGCGGCACTCCGGTCGCTGGCGTGCAGGTCGATGATGAGATCATAAAAGTTGGAAAACACATCATAATAGAAACGGCGCAGTCTGCCCATCGATTCATCCCTCCATGGCTCGGCTAACAGAGCGGACGGCCCAAGGCGCCGGCATGGGCATCGATGACGGCGCGTTGGTAAACGCAATATGTACTATGCACAATCTGTTCGTTGGTCAATGGCTAAAAATTCCACCTTTCACGGCGCCGTCATCTTGGATTCGCGGTGAAAACAGGGCCAGCGCCTTGCTTCATCATATGGGAGGTGATTCTGGGAATGACATCTAATGCTGCGGCCGTATGCCGGCAAAACTGCTCGACAATGGGCGCATAAAGCCCTAAGCCGCTGCCTTCGAGCACCACCTCGATACCGAACGCCTCGAAATCCGACTTCCACGAGCTTTCCTCTCCGGCCAGATCCTCCTCAAAGTGCACCCCGGCGACGAGCATGAGCGGAACGAGCCGAACCCGGCCATATCCAGCTGCCGCGACGGCCCGCACAATGGCATCGCCCTGGGGATACCCCTCCTCGACGACGCCCACATGCGCCTTGCTGCCGAAGCGTTCCTGCAGCATGTGCGTCAATGCGGTGTAGGCGCACCAGGCAGGATGATCCGTGCCGTGTCCGACGAAGACCACCGCTTCGTCGTCATGCTTCTCAACCAGCGGCGCCAGGGATCGCACCATCACCTGGAAATCCTCGACGCTGTACAGCAGGGGCATGCCGATACTGGTGCGAATCTCCGGATGATTCGCGTCCGCGACCAGGCGATAGAACTCGTGGCCGCACACCAGATGCAGACTCTGAACGACCGCCCACCGATGGTCCCGGGCGTGCAAGTCGTCCAGGACCTGGCGGAGATGCGGCATGGCGGCGTTGCGGTGCTTCTTCATGTGCGCGCGCACCATGCGCGATGTGTACGCCCATCGGATTTCGCGGTCGGGAAATACGGTCTTCACTTGAGCATCGATATGGCGGTACGTATCCATGGCACTCGATGTGGTCCCAAAGGCCGCCATCACAATCGGTGGATTCATGGTCTCAACGCCTTTTTCCAATCGTCAGAATTCCTCAACTTTCCAACTTTCATACTTTCCGACTTTCATACTTTTTTCCTGATCGTATCGCCCCTTCAGCTTTGGCCTCCCGTGCTGGCGCGCAAACTTAAAACGTCAAATTCATCCCCGAAACGAACCGAACACCGTCATCCGGGTACCCGAAATGGCTCTCGTATTCGGCGTCGAGCAGGTTTTCCACGGTCAAAAACCACTCGGCCGATACGGCCTTGAGTCTGAAGGGCTGGGCAGCTTTGATGTCCACGGTCACATGGTCGTCCATCCGCTGGGAGCGGCGGTTCTCCACTTCGCTGTACTGCCGGGAACAATAACGGGCCGTGGCTTCCAGGCGGGTGCCCGGCGTGTCCCAGGTGTATTGAACGGTGCCCTTGAGCTTGACCCGGGGCGTATAGGGCAACTCCTTGCCCGTATCTTCGATCTCAGAGTCCTGGACGATGGCGTTGAAGTCGGCCATCAGGCCGGCTTCGGATCCGAGTTTGACGGTGGCCTCTATGCCGTGCCGCCAGGCGCGGTCGGCGTTGACCGGCCGATAGATCAAATCGAGGCCCCGTTGATGGACAATGGGGTCGCGGGTATCTGACCGGAACAGGGCCAACTGGAACAGCTGCGTTTCGCCCCGGCGGTACTCGAGGCCGGCGTCGTATGACCAGATCCGCTCCTTGTCCAGGTCAGGGTTGCCGCGGACCTGATCGATGCTGCCATGGCTCGGCTGGTAGAGCTGTCCGAAGGTGGGGATCGTCTCCTTGTACCCGGCATTGATCTTGGCGGTCCAATGTTCGGCCGGATGGTAGCTGACACCGCCGGATATGCCAGGGCTGAAGTCAAAGTCACTGATGTAATCTCCCCGCACGCCCAACGTTCCGGTCACCGCTTTCCAGTGGCGGTCCGCCTGGACGCCGATGCCGGCGGTGGTGCGGTCGTGTTCCCCGGAAAGCGTATGGTCCACATCGTCGCATTCAACGATGCCGCTCAAGCGAAGGTCCCAGATCGCATCGTCGGCCATCCGGTTGCTCTCCCCTTTCAACCCCAATTTCATGCTGTCGAGCGTGGAGGTGAAGCCCGACTGGGATCGGTCCTCCAGATCCACCCTGTCGCCGTATAGGTTGAGCCTGTAATCCCAGGCCGGATTGAAAACACCTTGCACGCGGCCGTCGATGGTGGCCTTTTGGTAGGTCTGCCGGGCATCGGGCGTCGGATTGTCCAGGGGGCCGGCCGAGCCGTATTCCGATCGATAGTAGCTGCCGTCGAGGTCCATACGGACCTCCTCGGCCAGATCCTGCTCCCAGTGCAGGGAGAGGTTGCCGCTGTCCCTGTCGCTGTTGGTGCGCTTGCCGTCCCGGTGGTTGCCGGCCGCCGTAGCCGAAAAGCCGCTGTTATCGGCCTTGATGCGATGGCTCAAACTGCCTTCGGCCAATCCGTACGAGCCGCCGGCAACCCGGATTTTGGTCCAATGGCGTTTATCTTCCTGTTTGCCGGCCGGATCCCCGGTGACGATCAAAATGGCCCCGTCGCTGCCCCCGGGCCCCAGCCAGACCGGTACCGGCGGCTTAAAGACGGTGATGGATTGAACGATGTCGATGGGAATGGTGGACAGATCCGTACTGCCATACTGACTGCCGTTGATCGGCCGGCCGTTGAGCAGCACCATAACGCCGCCGGACTTGCCCGACCCGCGAATGGAAATGCGCGCGCCGATGCCCGAACTCTCCTTGACGTCCACGCCGGGCATGGCGCGCAAGGCCTCTTCCACGCTGCGCAGGTTGCGCCGGCCGATCTCTTCCTTGCCCAGTAGTTCCACCTGGCCCGGATGACTCTCGGCATATGCCTCGATGCGGTCGGCCGTCACCACCATGGTCTCCATGACCAGGGGGGCGTTCCCAGGGGCGGCGCCGTTTCCGGCTGCCTGTTGCGTCCCATGCGCCGCCCGGTGCTCGCCCGCGTCATCCCCATCGTCATCCGAATAGACCGTTGCGCTGGACAACATCACAACCAAAAACAGGCAGCTCCATGCCTTCCAGGCAAAAAGAAACCGCGCCGCCGCTCTCACTCCACTTGTCAATTTCACGCCATGGTCCTTTTCCCGCGTGGTTGATGCGGTCAATCTCCATTTGCTTTCTTTACTTTCACCCCCGTAAAAACGGCGTTCAGGGCCATGGCCAGCGGCCGGGGCAAACCCCGCGCGGAAAAGTGCTCTTCCAGGGACGCCACATCTCTTCCGGCAATACGCCCGGCGGTCTGCAGGCACCAGCCGTGAAAGAGGGAAAGATCCTGCACCGCCCCCCGGCCATGGGCATCGCTCAGGGCCATGGCCGCTTCCAGGAATCCGGCGTAGGCCGGATCGAGCAGCACTTGCTCCGCAGGCTCGGCAAGGTCGTATCGGCCTGTGGTGCAGTCGCATGCGACGCCGGGGGACAGTTGCGCCACCGACAGTTTCCGCTCCCCGAGCCGCTGGAAAATATCCCGTCGTGCCGTGATGCCGTTCTGCTTTAAGATGGCTTCCCGAACGCCGGCATAGGCGGCCCGGGCGATCAGCTCGCCCATTTTGCTGTGGCCGCCGGCATTGTCGATGAACGTTCCCTCGCCCTGCACGACGATCATATTGTCGGTGCCCGTGCCGGTGGCCGCCGCCGTCAGCGGACGGTCGGTGCTGCGGATGTCCAGATCCTCCAGGGCCGCGGTTTTGGCCTCGGTGGCCGAAATCACGGCCCGGGTCATGGCCCTGGGACTCAGACGCATGTTGGTGAGCACTATCATGTTGATGGTGCCGGGCTCGTAATAGTTACCGCTGTCTGTGCCCATGCGAACGGCGTTGCCGCACACCCCGGCCGTCACCAGGACATAGACCGTCATCTCCCTGTAAGACATTTTAACCACGGCCAGGTTGTCCATGTTGGCCCCGGTGAAGAGAAAAGAGGCGTGCTCACGCCGGGCGCCGATGACCGGGTAGAGCTGATCCTGCAGCTCCTGCAGACCGGCGGCGTGATTCAAGGCCCAGCACGGCGGGGGCGAGTAGTGGTTGCCTACGGTGAGGATGCCGCTGCGCTGGCCTTCCAGGGTCGACACCACCGTTTGCGGGGAGCGGAAATCGATCACCAGGCTCTTGTTTTCGAAATCGTGCAGGGTCAGCGTCTTGACGGCCGCCTTTTTGATGCAGTCCAGGTCGATGTCCAACGGCCGCAGGGAAACCACCTTGCGGGACAGCACCTCGCGGTCGGCCCGGGCGAATTCATCGGCATACAGCAGAGAAGAGAGCCAGACCACAAAATCGCCCAGATGTGCGCCGGCACGGCAAGTGAGATCGCAGGGAAACGAATGGAACCGCCTGTTTTTAACGGCCGCCACGCTGTTCCAGCCCGGCTGGGTCAGGGTCGACTCGGCCGCCTGGCGGTCGTTGCCGCAGCCGTAGAGAACCTGGGGATCGAACGAGACGAATGCTTCCCGGTCAAGCGGAACCACACTGCCCTGATCCTGGAAATCGGGTGCAATGCCTCCGGCCGCCCGGATGATATCGTTCTGGAACGAATCGCGGCCCGGTGTCATGACCGGATCCCCCCCCATCATCCGCATCACCCGTTTGCGTTGCTCCTGGGGTATCCTGGCCATCTTGCGGGCGATCAAATCCAGTTGCCACCGGTTGCGTTCCTCCAGCCGCGTTGCAGCCGCCTCGCGGCCGAAGAGGGCCCCCATCATACGCATGTGCCGGAAGGCATCCGCCATTCGCCGGGTCTGCATCACCAGCAGCGGGACTCGGCCGCGCAGGTTTGAAGCCACCTCGGCCTGGAACGATGAGAGAATGACCAGGTCGGGGTCGAGGGCCAGCACGCGCTCCGCCGAAGGGGAGAAAAAGCCGCCGACCATGGATTTGCCCGAAGCTCCGGAGATCCTGGTGCTGTGATAGGTCATGCCCGCCAGGTGCTCTCCGGCGCCGATGGCGAACACGATCTCGGTAGCCGACGGCACCAGGGAAACGACCCGGGCCGGCGGCGCCTGCAAGGTCAACTGTTGACCGCTGTCATCCAGGATCTCGATAACCGCGGCCCCTGCCGGACCGGCCAACCCCACCCGAACGGCGAAAGCAAAAACCAAGACACAGTATAATAGGACAGAAGTCCTCAACTTTCCTACTTTCCTACTTTCCACTTTCCTACCTTTTTCTTATCTTTCCGATCGAAAGACACTGAACCCGTTGCAACCCGCCATGCTGTTCAGGAAGATCAGTTTTGCTTTTCATCCGGCACATACACCATGGTGCCGTCCTCCAGCCGGTAAGCCACGCCCAATCGGCTGCCATGTCCCCTGGCCGATTCACGGGTGACGCGGGTAGCCTTGATCTGGGTTCCCTCCTTTACGATGATCTCCATCTGGCCATCCGCATGCTGCTTCATGATGGTCATCTCCGAGGTGCGGTCGAACAGTTCCTGGAGATGGAAGGCGCCGAAAAGGGTCATGAGCAGGCCCACGATAAATACCAGGCCGATATCGAAGAGATTGGCCACGCCGGTCATGGGATCGTCGTCCCGGAAAGCCGGTTCGCCGAAGCCCTTGCCGGCGGTGCTAACGCGCCGCTGCCGAAAGTATTTCATAATCCATCCTTTCCGGTCCGGCCATGGCCAACTCAGTGGCCAGCTCCATATTCCTGACATCCTCTTCGATCCATCGCCGTCGCACGATATAGAAAAAGAAGGCCGCCGTTCCGACGGCCAGCCCCACCACGGTGGTGGTGAAGGCGATGACCAGATCGGTGGTCAACCGGGTCATATCGCCCTGGCCCAGGGCGGCCAGACCCGTGCCCATGGGGATAAGGGTGCCGATCAACCCGAGCGAGGGCGCCACCCGCACCAGGAGGCGGAACCGGTCCATGGATTTCCACAGCGCATGGGTGGTGGACTGCAGCAGGTTCTCCACCGCGACCTCGCCTGCGTTGTTCTTGGCGATACGCAGCTTTTCAAGATACTGATTGACCCGGTGGGAGACGGCGGCCGATGGCCGGCCGGTATTAAGCTGGTCGGGCAGCTCCGGGGCCGGGCAACGCTTTAACCGGACACGCTCCAGCCACTCGGCGAAGAAGGCCCCGGCATAGACGATGATCAACAGCACCAGCACGGCCAGCAAAACGAGCACAGGGTAGAGTAGTGAAGCGGATACCAGGTAAATGAAGGTCTTGAGTAACGCACCCATATCGATCATGTCGAACTCCTTATGTGTTTGAGCTTGAAAAGGCAACCGATCCCGAAAAACGCAACGGCGGCGGACGCCAGAAGAACGCCGCCCAAAAAGTTCCGGGAAGCTTTGTCGGCTTGGTACCGCGCCAGCCGGTAGATGCTGTCCAGATCGGCGAATTGAGGCATAATGGTCACCGAAAGAATGAAGTAGGCGGCCATCACTATCATTGCTCCCCCCAGGAAGGCTTCCGGAGGCTGGGCCATACGGCGGCGCAACTGGTGGCGGACAAGCCCCATGGTCAGCAGGCTGATCAGCACGAAGGCCAGGTAGAGGCCCCAGATCACCGTCCCGCGACTGTCGGGAAAGCACGAAACGAAAAAGGCGGTGGAAAACAAAATGACGACGGCGCAAACCGGACAGGGCAGCACCAGAAGCAGCCAGCCGCGGCTGACGACGCCGTGCACATGCTGGCGCTTGAGCAACACCACGCCCCATATGGCCATCAGCCCTGCCATGATCACGTGTAGGACCATGCCCGACCGGAGAAAAGCCTGAATGGCATCCAGGTGGCGCACCGGGTCGATATGGTGCAACAGCAGGCCCGTCAGCCCGAAGAGCAGGCCATATGCGCCGACGAACAGCGCCAGAGCCAGGATGTTGCCCCAGGCATGCCGTCGGCGAAAGAAGAGGTATGAGAGTCCGACCCCGCTTTTGGCGGCAAACAGCCCGATGCCGAACAGGACGCCCAGGATGAGGCTTTTATACAGCATCTTACCTTCTCCGTCTCAAACCGAAGAAAAACAATCCCACCAGCGCCAGCACGAACAGGGACGCCGCCCACTGGATGCCCGAGGAGGCCAGGTCGGTGGTGTCGTCCCGGGCGTTCATATCTTCCATCTTGAGTCCTTCCACGGTTTGGTCGGCAGGGACCGACTCTGCCGAGGCTTGTTGGATGGGTTGCGGCTTTTCTCCCGATGTAGCGGATGGATCCATATTCCCCAGACTGGCAGTTAATTTCTCCAGCAGCTGCTGCCGATCCGCGGTCTGCTGGTCCAGGGATTTGGCGGCGGCCTTCTCCACGGCCAGCTTGAATCTTTCCACCATCTCCGGCGAGAGAACGCCGGGCACGGAGATGATGTTGACCACCATCTGATTGAGCATGGGGTTGTTGCAGGTGTGGTCGCAGCAGGCCACCCCCTTTTCCACCACGTTGACGGCGTATTCGACAGCCAGCTTGCGGGCAACGCGCTCTTCAGGCTGCCAGTAATCCTTGCGCACCACCTCCAGCATGCGGGCGGTCATGGACTGGTAGGCCCATGGGTTGTGCTGATTGAAAAAATCGGATAGGTCCATCTCATATTTATCTTCCACGTACACCTCGAAGAGCTGTTGCCACTTGGCCGCATCCACGGCATCGCGCACGGTCACCTGCCAGCCCCAAAGATTTTCGGTGAAGAACGCCATCTGGTGGGCTCCGGCGTAATTGTCCCGCTTCATCCCCTCGATCCACTGGGGATTGAGGTAGCGGGTGCGCAGCTCGCGGCCGATGGTCCTGGCCACATCCTCCACCATCACTTCGTCTTTGCGGCGGTGCATGGTCACCAGGGTGTCGGGCGCCTCGCCGCGGACGTTCTTGACGGCCAGGGAGAGTCCGCCCAGGGCCATGTAAAAGTCGTCGGTGTCGATGATGCCGATCACGTTGCTCGAACGCGAGTGCACCGCGATGTCGACCCCGCGCAGGTTCTCGGTAAAGGCCGCCTTGACCGGCACGGCCCACTGCCCCTGGCCCACGGCGAACTGAACGCGATTGAGAAAGACGCTGGTGATGGCCTCGTCCGACTCCCACAAACCCGAGGCGCCCACCATCTCCTCCACACCGTTGCCATAGGAACCCGGCTTTTCGGTGAAGATGCGGAAGCGCGATTGCTTCTCCGCCGCCTCCTCGGCCATGCCCGTGTCCATGAGCGCCCGTTTGATCTTGTCCCTGTTCAGGGCCAGCAGGTTTTCGATGTCGGTCTGGGCCATGGCCTGCTGGACCGCCTCGTCCAGAAAGATCAGCTTGTTGGGGAACATGTCCCGGTAGAGCCCGGAGGGATTGATCAGCACATCGATGCGCGGCCGCCCCAGCTGCTTCCCGGGGATGACGCGCGTACCGGTCACCCGTTCAGTAGCGTCCCACACCGGTTCGACGCCGATCAGGTAGAGAATCGTACTTTCATGAACGCCCTCGTTGCGCGTGGTCTCGGTAGCCCAAAGCACCACGCCCACCTTTTGCGGATAGGCCCCCTCCTTCTCCAACTTCTCCTGGATCATCTGCTCGGCGGCCTGCTTGCCGATCTCCCAGGCCGCCTTGGAGGGCACCTTGGCCGGCGAAAAGCCGTAAAAGTTCTTGCCCGTGGGGATGGCCGCCAGGTTGCGCATGGGGTCGTTGCCTTCGCCGGCCGGCACCCGGCGGCCATTGAGCCCGGCCAAAAGCCGGTCCATTTCCAAACCAGGGGAGGCATCCAGATCCCGCCGCACCTGCTTCCGGTCCGCGGTGGGGTTCTGATTCATGATCAGCCGGACGGTCTCCTCCGCGGCCGAATCCTGGTATGGATTGCCGTAGGTGTGCAGGCCGTAGGGCAGGGAGTTGGTGTCGATCTCGTGCAGGTAGAGGTGAATCTTCTCCATGGCCTCCGCCTTCATTTCGGTGATGGCCAGGTCCTTGGCCAGACCCGTCTCCGTCACGATCCTTTCGATCTGCTTCATATACTCGGGAACGGTTTCGCTGCCGCCGGCCGCGGCCAGCTCATATTTGTGAAACAGCTCGTGAAGCTCGGCATACTCGTGGTAGAGGTCGGCCTCACGCATGGGCGGGGTGAGGTGGTCGACGATCACGCCCCGCCCCCGCCGCTTGGCTTGGATGCCTTCACCCACATCGTCCACGATGTAAGGATAGATGTTGGGGATGTCGCCAATCATGATTTCGGGCGGATCGGACGGGTGCAACCCGGCCTGTTTCCCGGGCAGCCATTCGTAGGTGGCGTGGGTGCCCAGGTGCACCATGGCGTCGGCCTTGAACGTTTCTGCCAACCACAGGTAGGCGGCGATATACTGATGGTGGGGATACAAGGTGGTGTCGTGGTAGAGCTTCATGGGCTCGTCGGACCACCCCCGGGCAGGCTCGGGCAGCAGTACCACGTTGCCCAGGCGCACCATGGGAAAGATCAGGCGGCCCCCCTGGGTCATGATGGCGCACGTTTCAGGCGAACCCCACTGATCCAGGACCGGTTGTTTGAAGGCCTCGGGCAGGCGTTCGAACCACTGTTTGTAATCCTCCAGGGTGACCTGCTCCACGCCCCCGGACGCGATCAGGGCGTCCAGTTCGCCGGGCGCCCAGGAGCCGATGTTGCGGCCGCTGGCCATGACCATCTCTTGAATACCCGCCTCGGTGAGCCGGTCGATGCGGTCGATCCGATAGCCTTCTTTCTTCATGCGCTGGAGGATGTGCTGCAGACTGCGGAAGACATTCAGATAGGCGGCGGCGATGTTCTGTTTGCCCTGGCTGTGGTTGTAGTAGATGATGGCCACCCGCTTCTCCGCGTTGGGCATGCGTTGCAGCGCGGCCCAGCGTTTGAGGCGCGGGATCAGCCAATCGACGCTTTCGGACACGTTCTCGTAGACGAACAGCTGCCGCCCGTTTTCGAAGAGCTCGCGCTTGCCCATGAGCACGGTGGGTTCGATGCCGCCGGACAACTCGGGAGTGGCCACGGCCCACACCGTCTCCATGGGCCCCAGCCCAACCTCGCTCTCGCGCCACTCGACGATGGTCCCGCCATAGGGACAGATCACGTTGAACACCGGCACATTCAGGGCGCTCAGGGCATCGCGGACCTCGTCGTTGATGCCGGAGGCGAACTTCAACGTAAAGGTGAGCAGCAGGTCCACCGGCGGCCGGCCATCCACTGGTTTCAAATAGTCGGGCAGCACCCGCTGCACCGGGCCGAAACAGGCCATCACGTTGAATCCGGCCGTCTCCAGTTTGCGGATCAGATCGTCGGCCGCCGCCACCTGCCCCTCCTTGAGGGTGTTGGCGTAATAGGAAATGCCCACCCAGGGATCTTCCGCATGGAAGGCGCTTCGCCGGCCGTACCATGTCTTATATGCTGCTACCGTCTGGTACTTCTCCGGCGCATCGGGATGGTAGATGCACACCTCGGGCAATTCCTCCAAAGGCGCGAAGGTGACGTCCGGATCGATATGGCGGTGGGCGGCCAGGCGCACCATGTTGATCATATTGTCGATGGTCAGGTGATGGTAGTAGGCCATGATCTCCCGGTCGAAAACAAACCCCTTTGCGGCCAAGGCCTCGGTATCGCCGGCCGGATTCATGGCGTAGACGACCCGACCGGCCAACAGGTTCCGGCCGACCAGGTAATCGGCCAACTCGGTCATCATCACGTTGACGAACACCACCGACGCATCGCTGATGAATGCCTTGGTCATATCATCTTCGTTTAGGTCGCCCAGAGTAAAAAACCGGGTCTCGACGCCGCCCGGCAGATCGAGCCGCTTGATCGCCTGTTGCACCTGGTAACTGTTGACGTCGATCTCCAGAATTGCGATCTTCTCACCCCAGGCTGGAGCCAGAAGAAGAAAAAAACAGACCACAACTGACAAAGAGATATGCCTGCAACCACCAAACCACCTATTTCCAAAAGAAAGAATACCCTCACCTTCATGCTTTCGTACTTTCATACTTTCCTACTTTCCCACCTCTTCCTGATTTACTATCCCCATCACCAACGCTCCCAATGCCTTGGCCAACACGGTGGGCAGCTCAACCTCCGACACGTCCATGGCAGCCAAAGCTTCTCTTCCTGACAAACGCGCGGCCACCTCGTCGCACATGGCGTCCAAGAAAGCCAAATCCCTGATCAATCCCTTGTTATAGTCATCGCTGATAGTCAGAGCCGATTCCAGGAAGGACGCATAAAAAGGCGTGGACAACACCTGTTCCAGCCTGGCGGCGAGCAAGTGCGGGTCCATATTGATCGGATAGTGCGCGACGATCTCTTCCAGGCTGAGTTTGCGGTCGGCCAGTCGCTGGAGCAGGCCGCGGTCCGCCCTTAGCCCGTTCTGCTTGTAAATCGCCTCCGTGACCCCGGCGTGGACCGCGCAGGCGATCAGCTCGCCGATCTTGGTGTGGCCGCCGGTGAACGGCTCCTCAGGCCCCTCGCCCTGCACCACAATGATATTGTCGGTGCCCGTTCCGGTGGCTCGGAAATCGAGCGGCGTGTAGCTGCTGCGGATGTCCATATCAAGCAGGGCGGCGGTCTTGGCTTCGGTGGCCGTAATGATCGCCAAGGCCATGGAACCGGCGGACAAACGCCGGTTGGTCATCACGATGATGTTGATGGTCCCCATCTTGCAGTAAGCGCCCGTGTCCCTGGACATGCGCATGGCATTGCCTTTGACGCCGGCGGTCACCAGGGCGACCACGCGCAGATTTTCGTGGGCCTCCTCGCAAATGGCCAGATTGTCCATGTGGGCGCCGGTCATCAAGCCCGCGTACTCGTGGGTTGCAAACCCCATGTTGGTCGCGACGTCCCTCTGGACCTGGGCGATGCCATGGGTCATGTGCCCCAGGCTGGCATGCATGGGTACGTAAGTGTTGCCCACCGCCTTGATGGCTTGGAGCGGGCCTTCGAGGGTCGAAAGTACCGCCGTGGGCCGCTTGAATTCCACCACCACCGATTTGTAGTGGGCGTCGGCCACGCGGTGCCTTGCGACCCGGGCCCGGTTCACATAGGGGAGGGGGACCGTGACAGCGGTTTCCCCGAAGACGGTATTCGCCTGCACGGCCGTTTGGGGATCTGCGAACGTATCCGGATATAGGGTGGCTGACAGCCACTGGACAAAGGCGCCCACCCGTGTGGAGGCCTGGCAGGTCAATTCACAAGGGAACATGAGCACGGCACCGTTCTGAACAGCCGGCACCTCTCGCCAGCCGTCGCGATCGAGCAGCTTTTTCACTGCCTCGGCGTTCTCGTGGCAGCCGTAGATCACCTGGGGATCGAAGCGTTGCCAGGCGCCCAGGGCCACCGGCACCGCAAAACCGCTTTTCCCCCAACGGGGAACGATGCCGCCGGCCGCCGCGATCATTTCATTTTGAAAGGTGCCATCTCCCGGACACATGACGGTCTCACCGGCCATGACGCGCACCACCCGCTTGCGCCGCTCGACCGGCAGCGCCGCCAAGCGGGCCTCGACCCGGGCCAGTTGATCGCGGTTATCCCGGACCACCTGCTCGGCCCGCTCCTCGCAGTCAAATAGCCGTCCGAGCATGGCCATCTGGTCGAAGGCATCGGCCAGCCGGTGCACCTCCATGAACATGACCTTGCAGCGGTCGCTGTGCAGCGACTCGATCAGCGGTGCATGCGACGGCGCGGCGATGATCAGGTGCGGTTGGCACCGCTGTAGGGCATCGAGATCCGGATGAAAATAGCTGCCCACGCTCGGCTTCCGCAAGGCGCGGTTGAGGATCACGTCGTGACGGGTCACGCCCACCAGGACCGGCTCCTGATCGAAGGCCAGCAGCATCTCAGTCACGTATGGCAACAGGCACGCCACCCGTCGGGGCGGCGCGGTAAAATTGAGCCGGCGATCTTTCGCGTCGGTCAAGATCAACGGGAAGGCGCTGTCCGATGCCGTTGCCGGCGTCATAAGCACCATCGCAGTCAGGAAGAAAACTATAATATTCGAGCGTACCAAAGCCATTTACGAAACCTCACTGCCAGTCGCCGTAGGGCATACGAACACCTGTTCCGGCGTCGAGATGCGTGGGCAAAAAAAATCCCGAACCGATGCATGATCGATCCGGGATGTCCCCTTTTTACCCTCAGATTTCGTTGGAGCACGCTTCTGTCCGCGAAGCAAACTCCCTGTGCATCCGGCAGGTCTTCTGACTTTCGGTTCCCCCTACTCTCCGCGCCTTCCCGTTTCAAACCGCCAAAACAGTGGCATCGTGCGGATTTCGTCCCCGATCACAGCAGCGGGCCTGTCTCCGATTTCCACGGAGTTCCCTATTAAGCTCAAACGAGCACCTGGATACAGTTATGAAGTATCGTTCAATAGAGCGTTTTTCTATCCCCGTCAAGCAAAATACGGTCGGACGTTCATCGATCCTCGCCCAAACCGGCTCAATAGGTCGGAGGTCTCTCCATCGCACTCGCCGCTCCGAATGCCACCGTGAACTGAGGATGGGACAGCACATGCAGGTCGCGGCACAGCTCGTCTTCGATGGCCGCCACCAGTCCGCGGTTGTTGGCGGCGCCGCCGTCCAAGTAGATATCGTCCTCCAGGTCACGGTGGCCGGCCAGGCTGGCGACCCGGCGGGCGACGGAGTGGTGCAGCCCTTGAATGATGCGCTCGGTGGCGACCCCGGCAGCCATGAGCGATACAATTTCGCTTTCGGCAAAGACGGCGCAGGTGTTGTTGATGTGCACCGGATCGACGGCCGCCTCTCCCATAGGACCGAAGCGCTCCACCGGGGTATCGAGGATGCGGCCCGCCGCCTCGAAAAAGCGCCCGGTGCCGGCGGCGCACTTGTCGTTCATTTTGAAATCGATCAATTTTCCTGTGGCGGAGAGGCGGATCACCTTGACATCCTGGCCGCCGATGTTGATGACCGTGCGTGCCCGTCCGTCACTGAGCCTGCAGATGCCGAGGGCATTGGCGCTCACTTCGTCGATCACCCTGCCCGCACCGTGGATCAACCCCTTGCCGTACCCCGTCACGGCCGTGGCCGTCAGTCGGTCCGACGTCTGGCCCAGGGCGGCCAGACCTTCGCCAATCAATTTCTGTGCAATGCCGGCCTGACCCGGCGCCGTGGGAACGGCCTTTTGCCATGCCATGCGGCCCCCCTGCACCAGCACCACCTTGATGGCCGTGCTGCCAAGATCGATGCCGGCGGTCAAAACAAATTCATCTTTGGTCATGCGCTAAATCTCCGCGAACGCCTCCAGACGCGTCGCTATGTTGCGGTTGTCCTCCTCGACATAATCGGTCTCTATCCTCAGAAACGGGATTCCCGCAGATTTGAGCTGCCGTTCGAGTCTGAAACTATCGATGTCGAAGGGGTGGCACCCTTTGAGCACGTGGTGGACGACGCCGCGTACCGGATAGCGCTGCAGAACGCCCAGAATAGTGTTGATGCGCCGTTCGTTGTCCGCAAACGTCGGGCAGATGCAGGCCATATGATACCGCTCGGCCAGCGCCCGCAAGAGGCCGTGAAACGAGTTCTCTTCGGGACAGACCGCGCCGGGCCAGATCCTCTCCGAAGTACACAGATCATCGCCCAACACCGTCATGCCGGCGGCTTCGATCAGCAGCGGCAGCTTGAAATTGGGAAACAGGATCGGCGATCCGGCCAGAAAAACGCCTTTGCCGGCGGCCTGCGACGGATGAGCGTCGACATGCCCCAATACCCGCTGGAGTTGCTCGGTCCACGGCTCGATGGGGTCGAGCATGAAACTGTTGGCCACCGCCATAAACCACACCGCCGGCAGCCGTCCGGCCCGTCTCTGCTCGATCAGCCTGCCGATAGCCTGCCAAGCCCGCATGAAGATCTGCACCGAGGAGGCCAGGGCCTTGCGTTTCAACTTGACACCCATGCGGCTTTCAAGAAAGCGGACCAGTTCATAGGCCTGTTCCAGCCAGCGCTGCTGACCGCGTTCACTCTCACGCAAGTGAGGCAGCTCCATAAAAAAGGTCTGCTCAGGGTCGGCATCGGTCATCTGCTGGTACTGCACCACCCAGTCGCAGGTCGTGGGCACGACTCGGGCGGACGGGGCGGTTTGAGATGATTCCCGCAGCCGCTGCATGCCCACGATGGCTTTGAGCATGGGACACATCAGTACGGGAAAATCACCGGCAGATAGACGCCCTGCGGCAAAACAGCCACTGGCCATGCGCAGCGGGTGCACCCCCATGGCGTGGAACAGCTCATAGGGCGCCTGGTTGCACAGATGTTCGACGACCGGCCGCCCCACCGCCGCCTGCAATCCATTCCGGTCCATGGGCCGCATCAGCAAATCCAGGAAATAGGCCCACACCGGATCATAATCGTCGCGTGCCTCCATCAACCGCCGGGCGCTTTCGTACTCGGTTTGCACCTCCTGTCGAACCCGTGAGCGCAGCCTGGCCCGGCGTTTGTTGTTATCGTCCATTTTGAAAACCCTTGAAGCTACAATCCTCAAAATACCTTCGTTTAAAACATTACACCTTAACCTTTACACTCCCCGCCTTATGGGGCTTGATAAACCGCCGCGCCACATAATCCCGAGAGGAAGAAAAGAGGCGCCATTTAAAAAATCGAACGCTCAGCACCCCGTCGGCCGGGCAGGATTCGGTACAGGTCATGCAAAGCATGCAATCCTCGCTGAGCACCGCTTTGTCGGTCTTTTGTTCGTGGACATCGCGGATGTCCATGGGGCAGTTGCGCCGGCAATTGCCGCAGCCGAGGCACGCGCCGACCTCTTTCTCGAACCGTACCGGGCTGATCTTGCGAAGCAGATGGATCAGCACCAGCATGGGACAAAATAGACAGAAGAAGCGTTCCTTGAAAAACATGCCCACCAACATGCCCCCGGCGATGGCCACCGAGAGGATCGAAAAGACCAGGGTGACCGTGTTGGTGAAATCAAGGGCCAGGTGCCGCGTGGAGCCGGCAAAGAGCGGCATCAGAGGCTTGGCCGGGCAGATGCTGCGGCAGAACGGCAGGTGGAAATCGTAATGCAGCCCGGCATGGGCGATGAGCAGGGGCACCACGATCATGTAGGCCAACAAAATATACTTGACTGGTTTGAGGCGGTCGCGCGCCGACCAGGAAAGCTGGGCCTCGCGGATGCCCAGACGCCGGCGTAGGTAGGTGAACCAGTCCTGGAGGGTGCCGAAGGGACATATCCAGCCGCACCAGAATTTATTCAAGGCCAAGGTCAGGAGAACGAAAAGTCCCAGGTAGTAAAGCGCCTGCAACCCCATGACGGTGCCCCAGTTGGCCAGGGCCATCTGCAACCCCCACCAGTTGCCCTGCAGGGAGAGCAGATAACAGCTGCCGCCGCAGCCCATGACGAAGGGACAGGAGAAACAGGGCAGGGCGAACCCCATGTGAAAGCCGAAACGCCCACCGTAAGTGAGCAGCACGAAGAAAAGATGCTGGACGATGAGGCGCAGTTTGAACACCATCAACGGTACCAAGGTCTCCTTTTGAAGATCACCGTGAAACCCGCCGCCAACACCGCCATCCCGGCGAACAGGAGGCATCCGTGCAGCCGTTTCAAATGAGCGCTGTACGAGCGGTGCAGCAGCAGGGTGAAAGTGGTCAAGTACTCCCGGCCTTCCGCGGCTTCCCGAGCCAGCAGTACTGTTTCCTTGACCTCATACGGGCTGGAACGGTCCAGGTGTGGATCGTGCGCAGGGGTGTAGACAAGGTTGCCGTCCCGGGCGAGGCTGAGATCCTCCGGTAGCCGCCGCCCCTTTTCCAACACGCTGACGGATTCCACGGAACCGGCGTTCCCATGATATATGAAATGATACGTATCGCCTGTCTGCTGGTAGGTGTTGCGGCGCGAGGGCTTAAGGTTCCATCGCCGCAAGCCTGCGGGCAGTTCTCCAAACCTTTCGGATGGCGCATGCTTGCCGGCGGATGCCTTTCCGAAAAGGGCATGCTGTAGCTGCGCCGTGTAGTGTTTGCCGCCGCAATGGCCAACCAAGGTCAATTCCAGACGGGCATTGGTTCGACAATTGATCTCCAGGTGGGGTACGCCGCCGCTGCACGTCAGTGGTGCACGGCTGTAGCCTTCTTCGAGCCCGTCTCCGTCCGTCAAGCGATAGTAGGCTTCCCATTGCAAATCAGGAAAGCACTGGAGGCGATTCTCGCTATTACTTCTCAACCAATAGTGTTGAGTAATCGAACCGTCGGTCCTCCGGCTCTGCTCTCCGCAGGTGATCCATACAACATCCGGGCAATCGCCCGATACCAGGTCCGCCGCCCAGGAAGATACTGCCGATGCCATCCAACAGCAAGCTGCCAGTAAGATCAACATTAGTCGCACGCAGCTACAGGCGGTAGTCTGATATGGTATTCCGGGATTACTTCTCATCCGAATACTTAAGCTTTTCCAGCGTCTCTTCGAATGGGGTGCCCTGAATATCGTTCTAAACGGGGCACCCTAGTGCTCAACAACAGATCAGTAGCTCAGCTTTATGCCACCATAAACCGAAAGCGGTGGCATGAGATAGCCGCCTTCGGTGTACTCCCTATCCGACAGATTCTCGACCCTGACGAACAAATCCATGTGGCTGGAAACCGCATTGGTGATGGCCATGTTGATAATGGCGGGATTCTCTTCATCGTAATCGCCGCCGGTGAGTGAAACGGTCTTGTCATACTGGTAACTCACATCAAATAGCACCGTAAGGCTCTCCAGCGGGTAGGCGGTAACCAACAGGTCGCACTTATGGCGCGGATAGTTGGTGCGGCCATCCAGGTCGGTATAAGTGTATGCCACATCCAACTTGAGTATTGGCCAGGGCCTGTAGCTCACATAGGCCTCGATACCCGAAGTGTCGGTTTCTTCAACATTGCTGAAAGTGACAGTAGCCCAATCCCATTCGATCAGATTTTCAAATTCGGTCTTGAAATAGGTCGCCCCGGTTTTAAGTTTACCGCCCATGAAGGTCTGTTCGATCCCCATGTCCCAACCGAGGCTCTCTTCCGGAATCAGGTCAGGGTTGCCTATATTGTTTAGAACACCGCCGGAAACGTAGCCCCCGTAAAGTTCATATAGCGAAGGTACCCGGTACCCTGTGCCCACGTGGGCATGGAATTTAGTACCGGTGGGTTTAAGCAGATACGCAGCCGAAGCCTCCCATACCGTCTCCTCGTCATACCCCTCAGGATCGTGATAACGCCCGCCCAGGGTGAAAAACAGGCTGCGATCAAAAAAAGCGAATTGAGCCTGGGCGAACCCATCCCAAATATTTCGCTCCTCATCGAAATCCACCATGGTGTAGTTTCCGCCCCCTGGATTGTTGGGCTCCTGGCCGATGTAGTTCTGCTTTTCGAAATCACCGCCGAGGGTGAAGGTCAGCCAGTCGGCGATGTGTAAGTTGTGCTGCATCTCCGCATAGCAGGTTTCCCCATCATAATCGGAATGAGCATCTTCCCGATCGTACTTGAAGTAATGTCGCTGGGTGGCTGAATGGGATCCTTTTATGGCGTAATCCCAACTCTGCAGAGGCTGGTGGCTCCAGATCAATCCCACTTGATACAGCTGCCCTTCGCGGTGTTGGCCAGCCACGGCCTGTTGATAGATCAAATTTCCCCCGGCATCGATGTAAGGGCCGTTTCCGTACCCCATCTCAGAGTCGTAGAACAGGGCGCTGGCCTCCAGCGATGCATTGTCGATTGGCCTAAATCCGCCACCGAAGGTGAAGCCCATGTTGTCGTAGTAAAATTCTCCATCGCCTTCATTCTCCATGCCGTCCGTCGTGACGTAAAGGGGGCTGAAATCGACATAATAGTTCTCCTGACCGTATGCGACGCGCGCATTTCCCAAAAGCGTGCTGTTGGGTCCGATTTCGGTGCGCAGTTCGGCTTTCAGGCCGCCCTGCCACTTTTGAGGGATGATGTTGACCACACCGCCCATGGCACTGGAACCGTATAGGGTGCTGTTGGTTCCCTTCAGAACCTCTATCCGATCAAGGTTACTTGAGGAAAACAGATCCTGCACGTGATAGGCAAGAGACCCCTGAGGATCGCCGATGTCTTTCAGGGGCATTCCGTTGTACTGATATTGAGTGTACTCAGGTCCGGCACCGCGGATGGTGACGTTGCTCCACTGACCGATCCCGCCGGTTCTGCGCAACAGCACACCGGGCAGATTACCGATCAACTCGGGCAGGTAGGATTGCTGCTGGTCATCCACGTCCGCCTTGGTCACCACCTCGATGCTCTTGGTGGTCTCTTCCAGTGGCACCTCTGTTCTTGTGGCGGTCACCACCACCTCTTGCATCACTAGTTTATCCTTCGCCTCTTCAGTCCCCTCCTCGGCCCAAACAGGTCTTCCAGAGGTCAGCATAAGGGCGACTGATAGCAGTAAAACTGCCACACCTGTCGTTTGATGTCCTTTCATCTTTCTCCTCCGAATTCAGTTATCGTTCGATGTTACACATCCGTGTCACGAGGAAAAAGAAAAGCCCTGACGGGCCTTGGCGGGTCACGATTTCCAATGTAGGTGGCGTAATGGCAGTTGCCGCGCCCCCGGATAGAAAATTCGACCGAATCCGCGT
>DHGT01000128.1 GCA_002402905.1 Desulfatitalea sp. UBA4791
CCGCCGAGGAAAAAATCCTGGCGGCAAAACTGGAGAAGCTCGATTCAGCAGGCGGCGGCAACATGCCCCATCGCCTGGGGGGCACCGGCCGGCCGGCCTCTTCTGCGCGGACAGATCCAGGCCCGCCGCTCGAACCCGAACGTTACGACGAAAGCAAAATGAAAAGGGAGATCGCCTTTACCGAAAAGGAACTCAACGGCCTGCTGGCCAAAAATACAGATCTCGCCAGGCGGTTGGCCATCGATTTGTCCGACGATCTGGTCAGCGCCAAATTGCTCGTGCCCGTGGATCCCGATTTTCCCATCCTCGGCGGTAAAATCCTGCGGGTCAGGTCCGGTATGGGATTTTCCTACACCAAAGGAAAACCCGTCATTATCCTCAGGGGCATCAGCATCATGGGGGTGCCCATTCCCAATGCCTGGCTGGGCGGTTTGAAGAATATCGATCTGGTGGAAAAATTCGGCTCGGGAAACGGCTTCTGGAAGACCCTGGCCGACGGCATAGAGGACTTGAGAGTCGAAGACGGTCTGCTGAAAATCAAGTTCAAGGAATGAGCGCGCCGCCGCTCCCTATCCCTTTCCTTAACGTATAAGGGGAAACCCCCTACCATTCACCTCCCAATGGTCACCCGAAATCGGCGTGGACAATCCACCTCGCTGACTTATTTTTCTATTGTAATCAAATAGAAAAAGGAGGTCGAATCATGAACGCCCAAGACAACCCTAAAGATATCTTCACCCAAGCCATGACCGAGCTGGTGAATGCCAATTACCTCAAGAGCATCGCCCTGCTGACCGATGTGCTGATCCGGGAGCCAAAACACAAACTGGCGCTCACCGCCCGAGGTTCCTCATTCTTGCGGCAGGGCAACATCGACAATGCCCTGGCCGATTTCGATCGGGCCATCGATGCCTATCCGGACTATGCCCGCGCTTATCACCTGCGCGCCATTGCCCGCAGTGAAGCGGGCGACGAGGCCGGGGCCATGGCCGACCTGGACCGGGCCATCGTCATCGATCCGGACTATGGGGCGGCCTACTACAGTCGCGCCAACGTCCACAGCAAAGCCGGTCGCGACGATGCGGCCGGCGACGACGCGGCCATGGCCACCCAGATCGGTCTGCACAACATGGAGCGTTACAGCAATGAAAACAACTTCTGGCGGACCGGGCACTTCGCGGTCGAGGACGCGATGGAGACCGAGTTGATGCGGTAAATCAATCCGCTTTCCACATTGACGCCTTTGGGGCTGCCCAAGGGCGTTTTTATTAACTGACCATCCATATTTTTTCGGAGGGTGTGACCGGATCTGTCACACCCCTTTGATAATGTCGCTTCCAGAGGATGAAACATCATTTCAACCCAGGAGGACGACATGACCTACCATTGCACGATTCAAGACGGCCAGGAAGCTTACGAGTATCACGGCAACACCGCCATCGAGCGCACCCGTAAAGTGCGTGGGAGCGTGCAGCGCGACTGGCTCTTCTTCGATTCGGCCGAGGAGGCCGAAGCGTTTTTCAATGATCATTGTGCATGTTGCGAGGCCGCCTGATGACCGGGCGGCTGATCGGCGGGGTGATCGATTGCGCGGCCATGGCGCTGTTCGTGGTCTTCAGCGCGGGGTTGACGTGGCTGGTCTGGTATTGAGCGGCAGGCGCAGGGTGACGGTGCAGCCGGTCTGGGGGTTGTTGGCCGCCTCGACTCGGCCGCCCATGGCGGCGACCAGCTTTTTGACCAGGGCCAGGCCGATGCCCGTGCCGCTGGTGGCCCGGGTCAGGGCGTTTTCGGCGCGGTAGAAATCGTCGAACACGCGTTTGAGGGCCGGGCGGGGAATGCCGGGCCCGGTGTCGACGACCGCGATTCGCACCCATGGGCCGTCGATTCGGGCATCGATGCGGATGCGGCGCTCCGGGGCATTGCGGCCGAACTTGATGCTGTTTTCGATGAGGTTGATCAACACCTGGAGCATGGCCTCGCGGTCGTATGCCATGTCGATCTCACGGCCGGTGCCGATGGTCAAGTCGAACCCTTCCTGGGCCAGCTTGGGTGTCATGATGGCGTGCGCCTCATTGAAGAGATCGTCCAGGCGACCCGGCTGCAACTCGACGTGGTGCTGCTTTTTCTCCAATTTGGCCAGGGTCAGCACGTTATTGATGAGTCGGGAGAGGCGGGTGCTTTCCGACCCGATGATGCCGAGGTATTCCTGCTCGCGCTGGGGGGTGGCGGCGATCCCCTGTTCGAGCATCTCCACGTACATGCGGATATTGGTCAATGGGGTCTTCAACTCGTGGGTCACCGACGAGACGAACCGGGAGCGGCGCTCGGACAGATCGACCACCGATCGTACGCTGTGGTAAATGGCGAACAGGCCCAGCAGCAGGATCGCACCCAGGGCCGCCAGGGCGATGTGCACGCTCTTACGGGCCGGAGAGGCCGGAATGTGATCGGAAGCGATGGCTGCGCGGATGAAATCGAACGGTGCGGGAAACGTCCGTTGGGCCACGATCCGTCCCTCCCGGGCCGCGGCACCCGTTTCCAAGGTTCCGTGTTGTGATTCGACGCCGGTCACCGCCAGGGTCAGGCGCGAGAAAACGGCCATGGGATGGGGCTTGAAATAGGCGTCGGCCATGTGCTGCAGAAACGGCGCGAGCACCAGTACGAAACCCTGCCTGAGAATCTGGTCGTTGACCGCCACCCGGCGGAAGATGAAGACCCGTTCCGAATCGATGAAGAGCGACTGCATGGGCGCCACCTCGACCTGAAATCGCTGCCGGTCCGACGGCGACACGGAGGAATCGGGGGAACGAATTGACCCAGCCGGAGGCGCCGTCGTTTCCCGGCGTTTGAGTGTTTCCGCTACGGCGTCGATTTCGGCTTCGGTCCTTTCCGCTGGTTCAGGCCACGGAGCGACGGCATCGGCCGCCTGGCCGGCCAGGTTGGACATTTGACGCGGCGTGAGCTCTTCGACCCGGACGCTTTTTTGACCGAGATGCGTCTGGGACGACTTGCGTTGGGGCGCGGCCAGGTATCGTTCGGCGAATGTGGACGGTTGCGTTTTCGATGGCTCGGCGTTCGCCGGCCGGGCCATGCGAGGTTCAGGTGCGGAAGGAGGAAGGGTCCTCTTTTTCTGATTGAAGGCCTGGTTGACCGCCTCGAGCGCGGCGACGACGTCGCGGTATCGAGGTGGGGCCTGTCCCGAGTCGACGACCAGGGGCGTTTGCATGCGGCCGTCCGGCTGGTTTTGCAGATATCCGAGGATATAGGGCTCTTTTGGGAGCGAGGAGAGCGGAGAGGCCATGCCATCGGATGCCGGCGTCTGGTATTCGTCCACGGCCCGGCGCTCTTCGCGCTGGATCAGTTCGGCCAGCTCTTTTTGCATGTCGTCGATCAGGGCTTCGGCGAAGAATTCGAGCTGGGCCAGCTCTTCCCGGGCCACGCCCGTATAGGTGCGCCAGAACACATAGGAGAGCGGCACGGAAACCGCGATGCAAAAGAGAAGAAAGTAGAGTTTTAAACGGACCACCGATACCCCTCCCCGCGCACCGTCTCGATGAGACGGACCTGTTCATCTAGTAACGATATTTTTTTGCGCAGTTTGAGAATGTGGATATCCACCGTGCGGGTTTCGATGTCCGCGTCGGCGTAATGCCACACCTCGGTGAGCAACTCTTTCTTAGGGACGATGCGGTGCTGGTTCTGGTGCAGGTAGACGATGAGATCCATCTCCCGCCGGGTCAGCTCCTGGCTACACGCACCGCGCACGGCCCGCAGGTTCCGACCGTCGAAGAAGATGCCCTGGCACTGAATCCGTTCTTCTCCGGTGGGCTTGCCGCTACGCCGCAATACCGCCTCCACGCGGACCATCAATTCCCGCAGGGAGAACGGTTTGCTGATGTAGTCGTCGGCGCCGGCCTTGAAACCGGTGACCACATCCTCTTCGGCCCCCTTGGCGGTGAGCATGATGATCGGCTGGGTAGGTTTTTGACGTCTCAGGGTCCTGCAGATGGAAAAACCGTCCAGCGTTGGGAGCATGACATCCAGGAGCACGAGATCGTAGGCGCCCCCCAGGGCGGCGTTCAAGCCATTCCGGCCGTCATCGGCCCCGTCGGCGGTATAGCCGTTGAAGACCAGGACATCCCGAAGACCATTGAGAATCGCGGGGTCGTCTTCGACGATCAGGATGCGCGCTTTGGCTGGCTTCATCGTTTTCCTCTCCTCCGATGACGGTCGGCGGCGGCCAAATCTTCGGCCGACCGCCGGCAATTCGCCCAAGATTACATCAATCCCGCGACCCTGCAAAGTAAAAGTTTTGTAAAAATCGGCGCCTAACCTTTTGCATTTCTTTGAATTGTCTTTTGCCGGGGTGGGCATAGAATCGCGCCATGGAAGATCGGCAGAATGTAACATTCAATGAAGGAGGGAGATCATCATGCGTACACTGAACAAAGGAATGATCGTGATCTTGGGACTGATCGCCGTGACCGTGGCGGCATTGGCTAACCTGGGCTTGCATCCCGGGGCGGTTCAAGGCGGTCTGTTACCGGACATGGGGGGCGACGGCCGGGTGAGTGTGGCGACCCGCATCACCCAGGACAAGGTCCTCGTCGGATCGGATGGCCGGGTTGCCATGGCGGTGACCATGGCCGCCGCGGCCGTGGCGCCGTCCGACGACGGGCCGGTGCGGCCCGTTGACCTGGTCATCGTCATCGATCGCAGCGGCTCCATGCAAGGCCAGAAAATCGAGGCGACCCGCAACGCCGTCCTGCAACTGATCGAGCGGCTGACCCCCAGGGATCGGCTGGCACTGGTGGCCTACGCCGATGGGGTACAGGTGGTCGCGCCGCTGACCGCCATGTCGGCCGACCGGCATACCCAATTGACCCGACTCGTCGCCCAGATCCAGGCCGGCGGGGGCACCAATCTGGGGGGTGGGTTGCGGCAAGGTATCGAGTTGCTTCAAGAGGCACCTGACACGGCGCGTCAGCGCCGGGTGATCCTGATCTCCGACGGCCTGGCCAACCAGGGGATCACCGATCCGGCCGCCCTGGGCCAAATGGCGGCCACGGCCACGGACGGTCACTTTGCAGTCAGCACGGTGGGCGTCGGGCTGGAGTTCAACGAGTTGCTCATGACCACCATCGCCGATCACGGCCTGGGCCGCTACTATTTTCTGGAGGACCCGCTCGTGTTTGCCCAGGTATTTGAAAAAGAGTTCCAGTCCGCGCGCCAGGTGGCGGCTGCCGACGTGATCCTCAGGGTGCCTCTGGCCGAAGGGGTTCGTCTGATCGATGCCGGCGGTTATCCCATCCGGAGAGAAGCGGGGTATGCTGTCGTGCGGCCCGGCGACTTGATCGCCGGCGGCGAGCGCAAACTGTTTCTGACGTTCCAGGTGCCCACCGAACGAGAGGGCCGTTTTACCATCGGCGGTGCGCGGCTGTCCTACCGGTCTCAAGGCCAGGAACACGCGCTGGCGCCGACCGGGGAGTTCTTTGTGGCCTGCAGCATGGATCGGCAGGCGGTGACGGCCAGCGTGGACAAGGAGACCTGGGGCGGGCACGTGGTTCAGGAATCCTACAATCAACTGAAAGAGGCGGTGGCCGATGCGCTGCGGCGGGGAGAGGCCCGGGAAGCCGAACAGCGTATCCGCGACTATGCGGCCGAGAAGCGCCGGATCAATGCCAGCGTGGGATCCGCTGCCGTGACCCGCCATCTGGAGCAGGATATCCAGGCATTGGAGGATACGGTGGCCGAGACCTTCGCTGGGCCGCCGGCGGCCGTGGCGGCCAAACAGAAGCAGAACGCCAAGGCCCTGCAGTACGAAAGCTACCAGGAGCGCCGGGCCAAAAAATAGACGAAAAGGAGACGAGAAGATGGGCGTGATGACTCGTATTTTCAGATTGTTTAAAGCCGACCTGCACGGCGTGATGGATCAGGTGGAAGACAAAGCATTGCTGCTCAAACAGTGTGTGCGGGAGATGGAGGGCAGCCTGCAGCAAAAGCGGCAACGGTTGGACGGCTTGAACCGAACTACCCGGCAGATGGACGTCGAGCGCGAGGCGCGGGAAAGGGAACGGCAGAAAGTGGCGGCCGATCTGGAGCTGGCCGTCCGCAAGGAGAAGGACGATATCGCCCGGGCATTGATCCGCAGGCGGCTGATACTGGAGACCGACGGCGACCGTCTGGTGCGCCGGCGGCAGCAGTTGGATGCGGAGCAGGCCCGGCTGGGCGAAGTGATCCGGCAACAGGAGGAGCAGTTGGAACGTCTCAAGGTCAAGTGTGCGGCCTACTGGCAACAGAAAGAAAGTTGCGCCGTGGATGACGTGGCCGGAACATGGGACGAGGCTGCCGACCATAGTTATCCTTCGGAAGAAGAGGTCGAACTCGAATTGCTGCGTTGCAAGGAGAGCGCGGCCCAGGGAGGTGTCGCCCAGGGAGGTGTCAAATGATCAAACCCGTGCGCACGACCATCGTTTTCGGTTTGGCAAGCGGCCTGCTTCTGCTTCCGGTGGCATGGCTGAACGCGAGCCATTGGGGCGGGTCTGCGGCCTTCCAGTTGGTCCTTTGGGCCGAGGCCGCGTTCTATGCCCTGCTGCTGGCCCGCTGGAGCCGAACCGGTCTGCTGTCCCTCGTTTTCCCCTTGGGGATTTTGCTGGGTGCAGCGTTTTGGCCGCAAGTCTCGGCCGCCTTCTTTCTGCTCGGACTGGGAATTTTCAGCTGGATCCGCAGCGGCATCTGTTTCAACCACCATGCCCTGCGGGGGCTGATGGCCGAAGTGGTCACCGTGGGGGGCGGCGCCGCCCTGGTGGCCATGTGCCGGCCGACCACGCCGTTGACATGGGCAGTGGCCGTCTGGCTCTTCTTCCTGGTGCAGGCGCTCTATTTTTTTATGGTGCCCGGGGTGTCACCATCCGCCGGCACGCAAGGGGCCGAAGACCCGTTCCAGGTGGCCCTGCGGGAAGCCGAAAAGGCCATCGAATCCTGAACCGTTTGTCTATAATGATGCCAGGGATGATGTCAGAGACGATGTCAGACTCGGGTCATGTCAGACCGGGGCGAATGGGAGCCGCCATGATCGCGTGGCCGCCTCGACCAGGGCGGCCACCAGCTCCCTGCAGAAATCCGGGATGTCGGCGACCACGCGGCCCCACACCTGGTTGCCCTCCCTGAAGGCCGGCACATCCACCCAGGTGGCGCCGGCGTTGACCAGGTCGTCCCTGATGCCCGCCGAACCGGTGGCCCGGCGACCGCGCACGATGCCGGCGGAAATGGGCACCCACCCGCCATGGCAGATGCTGGCCACGATCCGGCCGGCGTGATCCATATCGCGGACCAGATCGGTCACCGCCTTGTGGCGGCGCAGTTTGTCCGGCGCCCAACCGCCCGGAATCACCACCCCAAGCAGGTCGTTCGCTCCAAGCGAGGCGATGGCTGTGGTGGGTTGAATCTTCAGGCCGTTCTTGCCGCGCACGGGACGGGTATCCAGTCCCGCGGCAACGACCTCGGCGCCCTCTTCCTGCAGCCGCATGAAAGGGACGTAGAATTCGAGATCCTCAACGCCTTCCGCCACCAGGACGGCGATGCGATGGTCTTTTAAACGCATGATGGCACCTCATCACTATCCGACACAGGATATCCATTCTGAAAAGGATAAAAGATTATTTCAGGTTGCACAGGGTTTCGATCAAGTCGTCGAACTGCTCCCCGCTGAAGCAAAACTGCATACGGGTGAAACGCTGCCTCAGCCGTTTGACCGCCTCGCCAACATCCTGGCGCCGCAGAATCACATCCGCCATGAGCTGGGCCACGGTGTCGAAGTCTTCAGGCTGCATGCCGAAACGCGTCATTTCGGCTACCCCCAGGCGCAGGGCGCCGGACGCGGTAAAACCCTCTTCTTCAGGAGCGGCCTGGAAGTTACAAATGATATGGCTGGATTCCAGGCGACGGGCCGCGTCGGGCCCCTGGGCATATCCCACCCGGACGATGACCTGGTGCGTTTCGGTAAAGTCGATGGCCGGATCCCCGGCCACGTCCAGGCCGCAGGCCTTGAGGGCGCGGGCGAACGCCTTGGCGTTTTGAATGACCATGGATTGATAGTCGTCCTTGAAGGCGTTCATCTCCATGGTGGCCAAGAGCAGCCCGAGCAGGGTGCCCAGATGGTGATTGCTCACCGATCCGGGGAAGGCGCGCCGCTGGATCGCTTCCCACAGGGGCATGGCGAGGGGATCGGCCGGGTCCATGTCGGCGGCCACCACCCCGCGCTGGGTGCCGAAAAAGGTCTTGTGGGTCGATCCGGTCACCAGGTCGGCGCCCTCGGCGAAGGGCTGCTGAAAGTGCGGGCCATAGAGCCCCAGTACATGGGCCATGTCGTAGAGCAGCACGGTGTCGAGACCGAGTTCGTCGATCATCCGGCGCATTGCCGCCACCGGTTCCTTGTGCAGGATCATGCTTTTTCCCAGGATGATCAGTTCCGGCCGGTAGCGCGCCAGCAGCTCACGGCACGCGTCGATGTCCACGTTGTAGGGATTGTCGGGCAGCACCGGAAAGTTGACCACCGCCGGCCGCTCGGTGGTCGGATCGCGCATCACGTAATCGCGAAGGGCGCCCATGGGTTGGGCGCTCAGGTGGCCGCCCCTGATGATGTGGTGATTCATCACCCGCCGGATACGGCGCTGCTCGCTCTTGCGGTCGTTGCGATTGAGATGGTCCACCATGGCGCTGAAGACCACCATGTTGGCCATCTGGCCCGAGATGGGCCGCAGGTCCACCTGGCGGCAGCCGAAATAGCGGCGCATCTCTTCGGAGAGGGCCTCTTCCACGGCGGCGATGAAGTCGGTGCCCTGGTAGTAGAAGATGTCGGCGTCGGCAAAGGCCTTGACCGGTTTGTGTTCGGCATAGCGTCCCACCGGGTCGCTGATGGAAAGCTGGCGCACCAACGGCGAAGGCGTCTGCTCCGACGGGATCAGGTTGATGCAGTGCTGCTGGCGCCAGGCATGGTTGTCGATGGCTTTGAGAACCCATTGGCGCGCCGTTTCGGTGGCGGCCGATATCGCATCGGGTCGTTTGTTGCGCAGGGTGCGGCGGTAGTCTTCCCACATGATGGCCCGGGCATAGGGCGGGGCTTCGCTGCGCAGGAAATAGGGCATGACACCGGCCTGGAGCCGCTTGCCGCGGACATCGACGCTGACCACGGCGCCATCTTCGATCCGGCTGTCCAGATAGCCCAGGGCGATGGCCCTCCGTTCGCTCCGCTCGGTGAGCCGGGCCGAGAGGCCTTCCCCGTCGAACACCCAATAGGGCACCATCGTGCCGCTGGTGACCCACCCGGCCGCTGTTTCTTTGCCCGAAATTGATACGACCAGCGGTGCCCCGGCACGGGCGATACCTTTGTCGATGAGCGCAAGGGGACGAACCCGGAAGGGCAGGTCGGCCAGGCGATCATAGCGTCCCCGGGACATCTCGTGAAAGGCCTGGAATTGTCGCTGGAGTGCAGCTTTGCCGATAAAATCGCCTTTCAGCGGCGAGAAACTCACCGCGAAACGCGCCAGGGCGATGGCGAAAATCGGAATCGGGCGGCCCGTGGGATCGTCCCCCAGTTCATGGCCATACAGCGGCAGGCCGGCTTCGAGGCGCAGGGTGTCCCGGGCGCCGAGCCCGACCGGCAGGGCGCCCCCTTCGACGAGCCGATCCCAGACGGCCTCTGCACGTTCGGACGGAAAGAAGAGCTCGAAGCAGAGCGGTTCGCCGGTATAACCGGTGCGCGCAATCCACAGGTCGTGATCCTCATAGCGGGTTGTACGCAGTTCATTGCGCTGGGGTTCCGGCAAGCCGTCGCTGCCTGTCATGGCCTGGAGAATCGCCTTGGACCCCGGACCCTGCAGGCTGAGCATGGTGATGTTGGCGGTCTGGTCCGTCAACTCGACCGCCGCGAAGGACCGGGCCGCGGCCTGCAGTTGCCGCCAGTCCTTCTCCCGGTTGGCGGCGTTGACCACCAGCAGGTAGTGGTCGGCGAAAAAACGATAGAGGTAGGCATCGTCGATGGCGCTGCCGTCATCGGCCGGGATGAGGGTGTACTGGCTCTGCCCCACCTCGAGAGCGGCGGCATTGTTGGTCAGCACGTGCTGGAGGAACGGCAGGGCGCCATCACCGCTCACGATGAAGCGCCCCATGTGGGCGACATCGAAGAGACCGGCGCCGCGCCGGGTGGACAAATGCTCCTTGAGGATGCCCGTCGGATATTGCACCGGCATCTCCCAACCGCCGAAGGGCACCATTTGGGCGCCCAATACCACGTGTTTCGAAAACAAAGGAGTGCGTGCCAAGGAATCCATGAGTCTTATCCTTTCCGCCAGGGGATCAACTCAGCCAGAATATCACGCCCCGAAAGAGGCCCCAGGACAGCGCCAGAACCGTGGCCAGTAAGCAGCCGCCGGCCAGCATCCGGTGGGCGAGGGTTTCTCGGGAGCGTTCATTATAGGATAACACCAGGCCGGTCGCGGCACCGGCGGCCATGCCGCCGATGTGGGCCCAGTTGTTGATGCCGGGGACCATGAATCCGAACAGCAGGATGAAGAGCGCCCAGCCGCCGACCTGTTTGTACACGGCCTGGCCGAACATGCCGCCGCGGCTTTTGCCGTAATAGAGGGCGGCGCCGATCAGTCCGCACAGCGCTGCAGAGGCCCCGATGGTGAGGGGAATGCCGGCGATGTAAGAGATCCAGAAGCCGATAACCCCGCTCAGGGTATAGATGCCCAGGAACCGGTAGGCGCCGTACATCTGTGCGATGAGCGGGCCGATCTGGTAAAGGGCCATCATGTTGAAGAAGATATGCAGGATCGATCCGTGCAGGTAGTTGGCCGTCAACAACGTCCACCATCCACCGCCTCGGTTCATCAGGAGCGTGCCGGTGGCACCCAGCGCCGCCAGCGTATTCTGATCCGGAGAGAAGAGCCGCAAGGGATTGAAGCCGGCCCCCAGCATGCGTGGATGGATCAGCCAGCTCAATACGTACATCCCGATGTTGACGTAGATGATGATGCGAATGAGGTTGTCTCCCGAGCCCCATCCGCGCGTCAGCGGGTTGTTTTTCCAGCGGGAGCCGGGCGTTTGAATTCCGCAGAACGGGCATCGGGCTTCATCTTCGCTGATCAAATTGCGGCAGTTGGGGCACAGGATGGACTTTCGCGAGGGACGATTCATTTAGCGCGCCTTTCTACCACTGCCACTGCACCGGGTTGTCATCGAGATGGTCGGTCACCGTGCGGCCGATACGGTCCATGGCTTCGAGGTCCGCCGCCTTGAGTCGGATTTCGCCTGCCGCCGCGTTCTGAACCGCCTGCTCGGCGTTGCGCGCCCCTGCGATGGCGAAGCAGTTGGGTTGGGCGGTCACCCATGCCAGGGCCAGTTGGCCGAGGCTGATGCCGTATGCATCGGCGATGGGGCGCAGTTGTGACAGCGCGGCCTGCACCCGCTCGTAGTGTTCGGGTTGAAAGAGACGATGGCCGGCACGATGGTCGCCTTTGGCGAACTGGTGGCCGGGCCCGAATTTGCCGGTGAGCAGTCCCTGGGCCAAAGGGGAGTAGGCCAGGACGCTCAGGCCCTTTTCGACACAGTACGGACCGGCATCATTTTCGAGCGCCCGCCAAAAAAGCGAGTAGGGCGGCTGAAGGCTTTCGATGGCGCCATACTGCGACGCTTCCTCGATCTGCTGCCGGTTGAAATTGGAGACGCCGATGGCACGGATTTTACCCTGCGCCTTGAGATCGTTGAGCGCGCGCATGGTCTCTTCCACGGGAACCACCGGATGGCCGAACGTCCCCGCCGGCCAGTGAATCTGATACAGATCGATATGGTCGGTTTTCAGGTTTTTCAGGGAGCGGTTGCAGGCCGCGATCACCTGGTCGTATTTGAGATGGTTGGAAAAGACCTTAGAGGCCAATACCACGCGATCACGCACATCCGCGAGGGCTTCGGCGATGATGCGCTCCGAATGGCCATTGCCGTAAACCTCGGCCGTATCGAAGGTGTTGATGCCGGCATCCAGGGCCGCCCGCATGGCCTTTCTCGTTTCATTGTCGTCGATGTCCGTCCACATCGCCTTGCCGGCCTGCCAGGTGCCCATGATGATCGGTGATATGCGGATGTCGGTATGTCCCAATTGGCGTAGTTCCATGATTCCTCCTTGATGAAAGCGTCGATCGGTTTGGTTCGCTATCCGGCGCATGATTGACAGTAACAACGGAAACAGGTGGTGCAAGGTGTGTGTACGTTCGGCGACAGCTTTGCACAGATGCATACCATAGATGCATACCAATTGCATCTCAAAGCTGTGAATGGCATAATGCCTACATCTCAGCACCCACCCATGAGGAGACCGATGGTTATGAAGTACACGCTCGCCCCAATCCTGTTCGCCGCGCTGATCGCCCTGGCGGGATGTGCCCAGTTTCGCAACGTCTATCCCCAGCTGACCGAGACCCAGGCGCCATTGGTCGCCGATTGCCAGCGCCTGGGCGTGATCGCCGAAACCGCCAACGCCGATCATCTTTCCGGCTACATGGCGCGCCGATCCATGGAGAACCGGGTGCGGGAGCGCGCCGTTCAGCTCGGCGCGACCCACATCGTCTGGCTGCACCGCACCGACACCTCGGCCACGGCCCAAGCCTTTCGGTGTGCAGCGGACTGAAGGCGGTCGTGCGTCCATTGAACCCCTCCTTTGCCATTTCCGTTCGCAACCTGGTCGAGCATGTCCTTCGCAGCGGCGATTTGAGCGCCGAATTCCGGGGATCGGCCAGCGCCATCGAGGGGATCCGCGCCCATCAGCGCATCCAGCGGCAGCGGCCGGCCGGCTACGAGGCCGAAGTGCCGGTGCAGGTGCGCGTGGCATTGGACGATGTCGTCTTGGACATCGGCGGGCGCATCGACGGTATTTTTACCAATGCCGAACCGGTGGTGATCGAAGAGATCAAGAGCACCTTGCGTCCTTTGAAAGAGATCGAGGCCGAGCCCAACGAGATCCACTGGGCGCAGGTCCAATGCTACGCTTACATGTACGCCCGCCAGGAAGGGCTGGCCGAAGTCGACATCCAACTGACCTACCTGCAACTGGAGAGCGAGCGCACCCTGACGCTGACGCGCCGCTTCGAAGTCGGTGCCCTGGCGCTTTTCTTCGATGATCTGGTCGCCCGATACCGTCAATGGGTGCAATGGCGATTTGATTGGTCCCGGACCCGCGATCGACGCCTCGCGGCCCTGCCGTTTCCCTATGGCGCTTATCGTCCCGGGCAGCGGGAGATGGCGGTGGCGGTCTTCAGGACCATCCGTGACGGCGGGCAGCTCATAAGCCAGGCAGCCACCGGGATTGGCAAGACCATGGCGGTCCTCTATCCCGCGCTCAAGGCCCTGGGCGAAGGATTGACCCGTAAGGTGATTTTTTTGACCGCCCGCACGACCGGGCGGCTGGCCGCGCAAACGGCCCTGGCCGAACTCGCCGACGCGGGCATGCGCCTGAAATGGCTGAGTCTCACCGCCAAGGACAAGATCTGTTTTTCGCCCGACAGCGCCTGTTCGCCGGACGAATGCCCCTATGCCAAAGGCTTTTTCGACCGCCTCAACCCGGCCATCCTGGCCGCCCTGGACCACGACGCCCTGGAGCGCGACACCATCGAGCGTCTGGCCCGTGAGTTTCAGGTCTGCCCGTTCGAATTTTCATTGGAACTGGTCGACTGGTCCGATTGCGTCATCGCCGACTACAACTACGCGTTCGACCCCACGGTGCGGTTGAAGCGGCTGTTCGACGAGGGCGGGCGGCACGATGCGCTCCTGGTGGACGAGGCGCACAACCTGGTGGACCGCTCCCGGCAGATGTTTTCGGCCGATTTGAACAAGCAGGCGGTTCTCGAATTGCGCGGGGCTCTCAAACAAGAACAGCCCCGCATGTACAAGGCCCTGGGACGGGTCAACGCCTGGTTGGCCGCACTGCGAAAGCGCTGTCAGGAGGCGGGCGGCTCGCAGGTGGATGCGGATCCTCCGGAGGGGCTCGTCGACCGGCTGCGCGCCTTTCTCAAAATGGCCGATCGATGGTTGCGTCTCAACCAGCCCAAGGCGTATCGGGAGGGGTTGCTGCAGCTCTATTTCGACAGCTCGCGATTTATCCGTGTGGCCGAGAACTACTCGAAGGCCTATGCGACCGTTGCCGAAGCCAAGGGCAAGGATCTGCGCGTGCGGCTCTTTTGCATCGATCCTTCCGATCAGCTGATCGAGTGCTGGCGGCGATGCCGGGCCGCCGTTTTTTTCTCCGCGACCCTGACACCCGTCGACTATTTCCAATCCGTACTGGGGATCTCACCGGATGCCGGACGACTCAACCTGGTTTCCCCGTTTCCAACAGCGCATCTGGCTGTGTTTGCCGCCACCGGGATTTCGACCCTGTACCGCCGCAGGGAAATTTCCCGGTCCGCCGTGAGTCTTGCCATCGCGGACATGGTGTTGCAGCGGGAGGGACACTATCTCTTTTTTTTCCCCTCCTACCAATATTTGAGCATGATTCGGGAAACATTCTGCGACAGCCATCCAGAGGTGGACGTCATGATACAATCTGGCGACATGGACGAGGCGTCCCGGGAAGCCTTTCTGGCACGCTTCACCGACCGGGTGGAGCGCACCCTGGTGGGATTTGCGGTGATGGGCGGCATTTTCGGCGAAGGGATCGACTTGAAAGGGGAGCGCCTGACCGGCGCCGCCATCGTGGGCGTCGGTCTGCCGGGCATCGATACGGAACGTGAATTGATCAAGGCGTACTATGACCAGAACGGACGGCGGGGTTTTGAATACGCTTACCAGTATCCAGGCATCAACCGGGTGCTGCAGGCCGCCGGCCGGGTCATTCGCTCGGAGATGGACCGTGGCGTGGTGCTGCTGATCGACGAGCGATATGCCCAGCGGCGGTACCGGACCCTGCTGCCTGTCAACTGGCAAGTTCAGACGCTTGCCGATCTTTCCCGGTTCAAAACGCTCTTGAACGATTTTTGGGACAATTCCACCTGAAAAGCGTGTCGACCGGTTTTTATACGCCCAGGGACCGAATCAGCAGCAGCGGACGATCGATCTGATGCAGCACGCCGGCCGCCACACTCCCATAGAAGGCACGGCTGAGCCCGCTGCGGCCGTGGCTGGCCATGGCCACCAGGTCGACCTGTTCGCGTTGGGCGGTGTCGATGATGGTGTTGACGACGGGCCCGTGCCCGTACAGCACCTCGGCCGTTATTGCCTTGGCACGCCATCGCTCGATGATCGCATCAAAATAGGATTGGATCTCTTTGCGCTTGAGGGCCATGTGCTTTGCCAGCTTTTCCTGGTCGACCACCTCGTCGTGTTCGAGCATCATGGGGGGTTCCTCGACGAACAAAAAGATGACTTTGGCGCCGAAGCCTTTGGCCAGACTCTCGGCATGGGGCAGGATCGCTTCGGCACGTTTGGATGCATCCAAGGGCACGAGCAGCTTTCTATACATGGTGAACCTCCTTGGCATTGGATTTGTTTAAAAAAAAGAATACAGCAAATGATATGCCATACGGGGGAGCCTGCTGTCGGGCGGGAACTATTTTAGGCAAGTGATTAAAGTATACATATCAAGAAGTTGAGATATTCCAAAGAGGCATCGGCATCGGTCGCCAGGGATGGCCGTCGCAATAAATGTCCGGAGAGAGGGGGCACGGGGAAAAGTGTTGTTCAGATTGGCAAGAAATCTGACAGTAGCTCGCTGCCGGTGTGGACGGATCGATTTGAACCTGTTGCCACTGCGCCGACACTATCAGCGTCCGTCCACAAATAGGCAAATTTGGTTGAGATCAAGGCGTGCGAAAATTTTACCGCAGGCATATAGTTGATATTCCGAGGATAAAATTTTGAGCAGAACGCAGATATCGGGCAAATTGGCCATTTGTGGATGGGCACTATTTAGTGAGAGCAGTGCTGTCCGGCTCTTTTACAATCTCTTTATGGCGCTTATCTTGGTGGTCAGTCCAACCAATGCATGAAAGGAGATCGACATGGCGCAAATCGGATCGGAATTGAATCAATACCCCCGCGAAACCGTCAAGATGCAGGTGACCGACGGCGCACTCGACCTGGCCTCAGCCAGCGCGATGGCCAAACAAAAAGCACGCGCAATGGACCCCAACGCGATGATGCTATCCTACCATAGCGGAAAAACGGGTGAATTCTGGCCGGCCTACGAATGCGGTGGCGGCGACCGACCGCCGTGGCTCGTTTTTGCCGAGGTCAGGGGATATAATTTGACAATCGACATCAACGATGGCGAATTCGAGTTTTTTTATTTGAGATTGTAAGCGATTGCGAGCGGCGCTGCGGAGTGCACAGGGGTTGGGCGCCGAAGACAAAAAAACACCTTTCGTCCGCCGGTTGGCACCTGGCGGGAAGGTGGTTCATGTTATAGAGGGGTGAAAGTTGAACTTCAGCTTATGGAAATTTGGTCCTAGACATCGTCAGTCTGAACACCATCCACGCTTTCCAGGCAGTATTTTCGCCAAGCACAATTAAGCTGATCGCAGTCGACGGCACCACGCCTGAAACAATCGGTCAGGCCTTCTGCGCGCTGCAAGCTTCGAATCATAGCGGTAATGTCTACATAGCGTTTGTTGTGAGCGGTGTTCCCTGCCTCCCGAGGTATGCAGGGTGTGGATTGTCTCAATCCATTTTTCTCCCCTTTGGTTCCTAGATCCATTTTTAGGTGATCTGTCATTCCAAAGATCCAATCTTTCCTGGTCAGTCCTTCGTCCGACCAAACCAAAATTGAAATCCTTTCCTTTGTCAGAATACAACTTTCGGCATGCCGACCCAACCGGGAAAAAATCCCGAGTTAAAAAGGATTTTTTCCCGGAGTGCCATTTTGATTTTTTTAATTTTTACAGTTTTCTTGATCAACAGGCGCGAACGCATTTATGGCCTGTTGTCAGCATACATTCAACGCGCTGGCAAAAGGGGATGCGATCTGGAAGCGGCTCTCCTCCGAAAAATCCACGGCAGTGTAGACATTGGTCTCTCTTCGAGCCAGTTGCATGCCTTGGATGTTCTGCAACATTTCACAAGTTTTCAGACATTCGTCTTTGGGGAGGTGTCTTTTTGGACAGTCTTTGCAGGGAGAAGAAATCATGGCGCGCTCCTTTTTCTGAAAATGGTAACTGTCTAAATCCATTATAAAATGTGCATTCTTTCATAATGCTGTCTCCAACTATATGAAGGCGGGCAGCCTCTGTCCATAAGGCATCGGTATCATTTTTACAGGGATTTTGGGGGTGGCCGGGAGAATTTCCCGGGAGAAATACGGCTGGCTTTTTGTTTTCCGGTCCCGTCCGGCCGTCAAATGAATCAGATGATCAGGTGGGGGGCAGGGCTACTCTTTCCACAAATCCACGTCGATCAATCCCAGACGGGCGGCATAACGCACCAGTTCCATGGCGCTGTGAATGTCGAGCTTGCGCATGATGTTGGCCCTGTGGTTCTCGACCGTTTTGACGCTGATGCAAAGCTGCTCGGCGATTTGGCCTTTGGAGGCGCCTTCGGCCAGCATGCGCATGATTTCCTGTTCACGGGAGGTGAGCTTGCCGTAGCCCGCATCGCTGACCTTGGCTTCTTTTACCGGCGAGTTCATCAGCTTGGCGATCACTTCATGGGAGATGGAGGAGTCGAGAAAGTATTCTCCAGAGGCAACGGCTTCCAAGGCCTGCGCCAGGCGCTCGGCGGCGGATTCCTTGATGACGTAACCGGTGGCACCGGACTGAAAGGCCTCCACGATGTAATCGATTTTGGAATGCATGCTCAGGATCATGATGCGCGTGTGGGGAAGATGATGACGGATTTTGCGGGCCACTTCCATTCCGGTCTCATCGGGCAGGGAGATATCCAGCAAGACCACGTCGGGTTTCAACTGGCTGGCTTTTTCAAATCCTTCACGTCCGGTGCCGGCCTCATCGATCACTTCGAACCGCCCATTGCGCGAAATAATGGTTTTGATGCCTTCTCGAAAAAGGGGATGATCGTCAATAATCAGAACTTGTCGCTTCTCTTTCAAGATAATTCTCCTTGATCGGAATGGTGATGAATATCCCGGCCCCCTTGCCGATTCGTGATCGAATGTCGATGGTGCCGTCGAGGAGGTTGACCCGTTCGACCATGCTTTGCAGGCCCATTCGCTTGTCCTTGAAGGATTTCGCTCGCCAGTGCTTGGCATCGTAGCCCTTGCCGTCATCGATAATGCGCAGCATCAGGTTGGGGGACGATGCCACCAGGCGAATGGTGACCCCTTCGGCTTCGGCGTGCTTTTTGACGTTGTGAAGCGCCTCCTGGATCAGGCGGTAGATGTTGATCTGAATGTCTTCGTCCAGATTGAGATCGTCGAGGCCGGCGGCGATGAAGTCGATTTTCAGGTTATTGTTCTGGGCAAAATCCTCACAGTAAAGAAATAGCGTCCGCACCAGTCCGAGCTGGTCCAGGCCCGGCGGGCGAAGATCGTAGGCCAGGTTGCGCACATCGGAAATGGACCGCTGCAGGATCGCGATGATGTCGCTGACCTGTTGCCGGGAGTCGTCGTTGTTCGGAGGATTGATGCTGAACAAGGTCTGCAGGCGGATTTTTAAAGAAGAGAGGTCCTGGGCAATGTGGTCATGCAGATCGCGGGCAATGCGGTAGCGCTCGTTTTCCTGGGCCTTGATCAGTTCGTGGGTCAATGTGTGAATCTGCCGACGGGTCTGCTTGAGTTCGGTGACGTCCACGCCGACCCATAGAAACTCCAGGGTTTCACCCTCTTCGTTCAAAATCGGACGATTGGTCCAGGTGACCCAGACGCGCTCCCCGTTGGACCGCATGTTTTCCAACTCGTTGGTTTTGAACTGCTCCGGGTGAAGCATGAAATCCGAAATCTCTTCCACGATGCTGCGGCCGTTGCTGGTTACGGTGGGCAGGATGGTTTCGACCAGCGTGCGTCCGACGATTTCGTTTTCACGGTAGCCGAAGAATTCCTGGGCGTATTCGTTGACGAACTTGATTTTTCCCTCGGTGTCGAATCGGATGATGAGGCTGTTGGCGTTTTGGACCAACTCGCGGAAATTGGTTTCGCTTTGGCGCAGGGCAGCCTCGGCCTGTCTGCGGGAGGTGATGTCTCTGGCCGTGGTATGGATGCAGGGAATGCCGGCAAAGGTCATTTTTTTGCTGCTGAATTCCGCATGAATAGCATGACCGTATTTGTGTTGGAGGGTGATTTCACTGTTGAAGGATTCACCGGCCTGGATGCGTTTGAAATACTCCTGGTAGGCCGATTGGTCGATGGTGTTATCCAGGTCGTAAATCAGCTTATGGACCAGGTCCTGCTTTTCGTAGCCGGTCAATTGGGTGGCGGCGGCGTTGGCGTCCAGGATTCGGCCTCTGGCATCGCTGATGATAATGCCGTCCTTCGAGCCGTCGAACAGGCTTCGATAGCGTTCCTGGCTTTCACGCAGGGTCTTTTCGATCTCTTTGCGCTCTTCGATTTCCAAACGGAATTGGGCGTTTGCGAAGGTCAATTCGGCGGTACGCGCTTTGACCAGGTCCTCCAGGTGATCGCGGTGGTTTTTAAGTTCCTGTTCGTTTTCCTTGCGATCGTGAATATCGGTCATCATCGCGTACTTGGAAACCGTCCCGTCGATATGGCGGATAGGTGCGTTGACCACCAGATACCAGCGTTTGTCGATGGGACTGATCACCTCCCAGCGGATGGTTTCCCCTTTTATAATGCGGTGGTTGATGCACCAGGGGCAGGCTGTGCTGCGGCCGAAGGCCCTGTAGCAATAATCGCCCGTCGCATCGCGACCCAGGTGTTCGATCATGCGATCGTTGAGATATTCGATGTGATAATCGGCCGAGCAGATATAGATCATGCCGTCGAAGGCATCCACCATGGCGGTGAAGAGGCGGTCGTTTTCTTCGAGAATGGCCAGCAGGGTTTCGGATGCCGTACCATCGATATCGGACACGGCCGGGCCTTTACGCAGCAGTTGCCGCAAGCGTTCCCAGGCGGTGGCTGAATGCGCACCGGGGGTTGGACGCATGAGAGTGTCCCCTGTGATCAATGGACCTTCACCCTTATAAGCCACGGCGGCAATGGACTTCCCGGAGTTGGTGTCGTTTAAAAAAGCGCCCATCAATTTGCCATGAAAGGTGTCGAAAGGAAAGGAAAATTTTAAATGCCGGGTGCGATGGATAGACCATGCGGTGCTTTACTTGGCATCGGTTTTATGTCATTTAGGTCCAACTTTCGCGGTGGACGGTACAGCAGGTCGATTGATCTGTGCCGGGCCACAATGTAACCGTTTGATAATTATAATATTATGGATCTCCGGGGCAACGGCGCCTTGCGCTCCGGCCGGGTCGGAGAGGGCAGGTGGAAATGAAAGCCAGACAAGCGGTCATCTCTTTTTCCCAAAGTGAGAAGGTCAAGAGTGGACTGATATGGGCGTCTCAATGCGTTCATATTCTGCAGAACCTGCCGGAACAAGACAAAAAAGGTGCCTTGGAGATTCTGAAATCTCTCGTGGCCATGATTTCCAATGAGGTCCAACTGGCCCGCCAGGCTTCCGGGGATGGGGTGTGGTTGGAGGTGGACAAGTGTTTGAACAACGCCCGCATCATGATCGATTCGGGGGTTGCGGCCGAGGCGGAGTATCACTTTACCCAGGGTTTGACGCAGGTCAACAGAATCGGCCAGAAGAGCATGACCTATTTGATTGAAAACGGCTTGCTCACCTAATCGATAGTTTTAAAAGGGGTGAACCCATGCGCCTGTGCTTGATCTATGTCACCACCAAAGACAAGGAAGAGGCCCGGGCCATCGGGCGCCACGTGGTGGCGTCACGCCTGGCCGCATGTGTCAATATTTTCGATCATATGAATTCCATGTATTACTGGGAAGGGGCCTTTCAAGACGATCATGAAGCGGTGCTGATCGCCAAGACCACCGAAACGCTCTTACCCGATCTGATCGCGGCGATCAAGCAACGCCACAGCTATGATTGCCCCTGTATTGTGGCGCTTCCGATAACGGACGGCAATCCCGCCTTTCTCCAATGGGTTGCGGATCAGGTGATGCCCGCCCGTGGGCCGGAGAGCCCGGTTTGAGACGTAAGTCCATATTTTTTGATGGTAGAGGGAACTGGCAGCAATGAAGGACGAGCGCGGATTATACTACTACCCTTTTCCCACCAACAAACACGTGCGTATGTACGTGCGTCAGGAGGGGGAGGAGATCGAGTTTCGATTATGGAATCAGGACGACGCAGGGCTCTGGGACGATCACGGATGGATCCCGTATGGGGCCATCGTAAAGGCCCAGGCCCTGTACGAGGGCGGTTCCTTTGACCCCAAAAGGGCTTACGATCTGACCCTGGCCAAGGGGCTGATCGAAGAGAACCGGCCGGATTCGTAACGCCGATGATGCCGCCGATCTCTGTTCGTTAAGACGCAACACAGATCACCCGTCTCAACAGCATACCAAGTGGGCAGGTCGAGGATTATATCTCTCGCGCAGCGCCGATATCGGGTAAATTACCCATTTAAGGGTTGGGCACAAACTACATCTGTTGCAGGATCTGTTTGACCAGATTGCCATCGGCAGCAGCGCCGAAATGGGCCATGATCGGTTTCATGGCCTGCATTTTGTTTTTGAATTGTGCGAAATCGACATTGGCGGCGATCCAGGATTTGATGTCGTTTTCATCGGCCATTTTCGGCAAATAGGCTTCGGCCACCTCGATAAAACGATTGGTCTCTGCCTTGCCGCTCTGGGCCAGCACCTCTTTTTCCGATTTGATCAGTTTTTTGATGATCCCGACCACTTCGGTATCCGGCAGCGATTTGTTTGCCTGGCGGCCGAATTCTCCCATGATCACCCTCAGGATGCTTTTTTTCTCTTCATCCTTGGCCTTCATGGCCGCAGCCAGATCTTTTTTAATTTGTTCCTGCAACATCATCTTACCTCCCGGTCAAATGGTGGCCTTGCATCCTTCAACTTTCCCCGTGTCTCTCTTTCAGGGGGGCATGCATTTGTCAAGAAGCAACCCGGGGGTATGTAGGATCCTATGTTTTCGTGGCCCATCGCATGCCGGCGTCAGGAAAGCGGGTCACCTTGTTTTGGTTGGGGTTTTTAGCTATATCTTTTTTTGCATCCAAACAGAGTGTGAGGTATCAGGCCACCGTGCCTGGTCCAGGAGGAACCCATGCGTTTGCTTCTCGTCGAAGACGATGTGAAAATCGCTTCTTTTATCGTCAAAGGGCTTTCGGCGGCTGGTTTTGCCGTGGATCACGCCTCGGACGGTGAACAGGGATTGGATCTCGGGTTGTCGGAACCCTATGATGTGATCATCGTGGATCTCATGCTTCCCAAGCGTGACGGTCTGTCGCTTATCGAGAATCTGCGTCGTGAAAAGATCAAGACGCCGGTCATCATTCTGAGTGCCAAGGACTCGGTGGATGACCGCGTCAAGGGGCTGGAGATCGGCAGTGACGACTATCTGACCAAGCCATTTGCCTTTTCCGAACTGCTGGCCCGGGTGCAGGCCTTGATGCGGCGGGCGAGCGGCACCATCGAATCGACCCGGTTGACCGTCGGCGATCTCAGCCTCGATCTGGTGACCCGGGAAGTGGGCCGCAACGGGCAGCGGATCGAATTGCAGCCCCTGGAGTACGCGTTGCTGGCCTATCTGATGCGCAATGCGGGCAAGGTGGTCTCCAAGACCATGATCATGGAGCATGTCTGGCACTACAATTTCGATCCCCAGACCAACGTGGTCGAAGCACGCATCTGCCGGTTGCGTGACAAAATCGACAAAGGTTTCGATCCAAAATTGCTGCACACCGTTCGCGGGGTCGGTTATGTTCTTCGCAAGGATAAGTAAGCTTCGGCAGTCGCTGGCCTTTCGCCTGACGGTCTGGTATGCGGTCATTTTCGTTCTCTCTTCGACCGTCGCCTTCGCGCTTTTTTATCTTCTGATCACCCAGGTGATCCGCCAGAAGACCGATGCCGAACTGCTCTCCCAAGCCAATGGGCTGAGTCACATTCATCTGCTCCAAGGTCCGGATATGATGCGCCGCGCCGCCGTGCTAAAGGCCCAGGCGACCGGTGAGCAGAAGATGTTTTTTCGCCTTTTTTACCCGAGCGGCGTCTCTTTTGCTTCGTCCAACATGACCTATTGGAACACTATCGGCATCGACCGGTACGCGGTGGACGCCATGGTCGAAGGCGGCGCTTCCTATCGTTACGTCACCCAACGGGTGCCGGGCGAGTCATACGACGCCCGGGTCATTTACAAACGCATCAACCACAGCATCCTGCTCCAGATGGGCTACTCGCTGGAGAGTGAGGAACGTCTGGTCCAAACCTTCGAACGCACCTTCCTGGTGACCATGGTCGTGCTGCTGGCCGTCGCGGTGATCATTGGATGGTTCATGGCCCGTAGGGCGCTGTCGGGGGTAGCCATGGTCACCCGTACGGCGCGCCAGATCTCGGAAAACGACCTGGAAAGCCGGGTGCCCGTCCTGCGACGGGATGACGAAATCGACCAACTGGCCGTCACCTTCAACCAGATGCTCGACCGTATCCAACAACTGGTCGTCAGCATGCGGCAGATGAACGACAACATCGCCCATGACCTGCGCAGCCCCATCACCCGCATACGAGGCCTGGCCGAGGTGACGCTGACCCACTCGGCCGGCGCGGAGGACTATGCCCAGATGGCTGGCAACACCATCGAAGAGTGCGATCGGCTGTTGCAGATGATCAATACCATGCTGGCCATATCCCGTACCGAAGCGGGGATGGATCCTGCCTCGTTTCAGGTCGTGGACATGGCCGTGGTCGCCCGGGAGGCTTGCGTGCTTTTTCAACCATTGGCCGAAGACAAGGCGATCGAATGGCATTTTGCCATGGAAGAGGGACGCTGGGTGTCCGGGGACCCGCCGATGTTGCAGCGGATGGTGGCCAACCTGATCGACAATGCCATCAAGTATACGCCCGAAGGCGGGAGGGTTCATGTCGGGATCCGCGCAGACGGGGGCAGTTGCGAGATGACCGTGGAGAACACCGGCCCGGGCATCCCCAGGGAGGACCAGGCGAAAGTTTTTCAACGCTTTTTCCGCGGAGACCAAAGCCGTTCCCAGGGTGGGGCCGGTTTGGGGCTCAGTCTGGTTTACGCCATCGTGACCGCCCATGGCGGATCGATCAACCTCGAGAGCCTTCCTGCTCGATACACGCGCTTTCGGATTCGTCTGCCTCTGGTGGCCCCGCTCTAGCCGATGGGCTCATTTCCTATCTGGTGGCCATCCACAAATGACCAATTTGCCCGACATCTGCGTTCTGCTCAAAGTTTTATCATTGGAATATCAACTATATACCTTTGGTAAAATTTTTCGCACGCCGTGATCTCGACCCAATTTGCCTATTTGTGGACGGACACTATCCATAAGAACCCCGGCCTGTCCCGCCGGACCTCCACTGAAAAATTCCCAATATGATCAAATGGTAATCTTTAGATCATTTTTTGGTCATCTGGATGCATTATATTCGGAACAACTTCAAAAACAACCGCGTTGAACGAATCAGGAGGATCGTATGAAACAAGGCAAAGGGTATCTCTGTTTGATCGTATTTTTGTGTCTGAGTCTGGCTGCACCGCTGACCATCGTTGCTGCCGGCGCCCAGAATCAGGATGTCGTCATGGTGCCGGCTAATTTTTCCGAGCTGGCCGAGCTGGCCCGTCCAGGGGTCGTCAACATCAGGACCGAACGGACGATGAAAGGCGGCGGTCGTGTCTTCCGTCACTTCTTCGGGGACCAGTTCCGGGGACGCCCCAATCCCTTCGAGGAATTTTTCGGTCCGTTCAACAATGAACCCGAAAGAGAATACAAGCAGCAAAGCTTAGGTTCCGGCTTCATTATCGACAAAGAGGGGTATATCGTCACCAACAACCATGTCATCGACGACGCGGACGAGATCAAGGTGCGGCTCTACAACGAAAAGGAGTACGAAGCCAAGGTCGTGGGCCGCGATCCGAAGACCGATCTGGCCCTGATCAAGATCGAAGCCCCCAAAGACTTACAGCCCTTGACCCTTGGCAACTCGGACGATCTCAAGGTAGGGACCTGGGTGGTGGCCATCGGTAGTCCCTTCGGCCTGGAACAAACCGTGACCCAGGGCATCGTGAGTGCCAAGAAGCGTGTGATCGGCGCAGGGCCTTACGACGATTTCATCCAGACCGATGCTTCCATCAATCCGGGTAACAGCGGCGGTCCCCTGCTTGATCTGCAGGGACGGGTCGTCGGTATCAATACGGCCATCGTGGCGAGCGGGCAGGGCATTGGTTTTGCCATCCCCATCGACATGGCAAAGACCATCGTGGCTCAACTCAAGGACAAAGGTGAGGTGACACGCGGATGGCTGGGGGTCGGTATCCAGGATGTCACGCCCGAACTGGCTGAGTATTGGGGCCTCGACAGCGCCAAGGGCGTATTGGTGACCCAGGTCTTCGAAGGTGATCCGGCGGACAAGGCCGGTGTCAAAAAGAACGATATCATCGTGGCCTTGAATGATCAGCCGGTCACCACCGGAAGAGAGTTGTCCGCAATTATCGCCAATACACCGGTTGGTGAAAAGACAAGCATCACACTCATTCGGGGAGGAGAGAAGATGACCCTCACCGCCAAAGTCGCCAAACGGGAGGAAAAGTCGTTGCAGGCGGCCAGGGAGGATGAACGCAGTGATGTACTGGGACTGCAAGTGGCTGACCTGACACCTGAAAGAGCCCAGCAATTCGGCCTGGATAAGGATGAGAGCGGTGTCTTGGTGGTGGACGTGGAAAACGGCAGCCGTGCAGATAAAGCCGGTGTGCGCGTCGGCGATATCATCAAGGGGATCAATCGGAAAAAGGTCGAAAATTTAGGGGATTATTCGGCTGTCATGAAAAAAGCCGATGACAAAAAAGACCTTCACATGCTGGTTTTGCGGCGCAACGAGGGCCTCAAGGCCATCAAGATCGTTCCATAACCCCCTCCGCGGGCGAGCCTTTGACGCCCGTTTCCATTCGGGCCGGCAGTCAGAGATGGCTGCCGGCCCGCTCCAAGACTGCATACTTTCAAAATTGGCGCTATATAAGTCTTGACAGAAACCCATTCGCTCAATAAATTATTGCTTTGAAATCAAATCGCGCTGGCTATCCAACAGCCTATGGAGTGAAGCGTCATGCCTGTTTACGAATTCGAATGCAAATGTGGCCATGTTTTCGAGGACCTGGTTCCCATGGGGACAGAGGAGGCCAAGTGCCCTCACTGCAAACGCGAAATGGCTAAAAAAATCATGAGTCCCTGCACCTTTGAACTAAAAGGTGGTGGATGGTACGCAGACGGATACGCCTCGACCAAGAAATAGCACCCCAACGGCCTGCGGGACCCGCAGGCTACACCCTACCAACACCAAGCGCACCGGCATCGCGCTGGAGGCATGGTGTGTTGGCGTTTATCTTTAATTCAAATCCCGGTACGAGTCCAAGCTTATCGTTTGTCTATGGGTTTCAACCTTTTCCAAGGAGGTGCCATGGCGCATTCTGCTGTTGTCCCTGACATCGGCGCACTGAGTTCGTTTGCAATGCAAACCATCCGTCAAATGGGTGACGAAGCCCTTCAGTTCTATGGTCGAGGCCGTTTACATCCCCCGTTTGATCAGAACCTCGTCACCCAGGCCGAGCTTCATCTGAACAACTCCTTTCAAAAAGCCATAACGGCCCAATTCCCCCAGCACCAGATTTACGGCCGAGATCCCTTGGGCGAAGGGTATACCCACGGGGCCAAACGATATTTGTGGGTGTTCGATCCATTGGATGGCGTCGATAATTTCCAAACACGGATTCCGATCTGGGGCATGTCCCTGGCCCTTTACGAAAACAATTGGCCGGTCTTCGGATGTTTTTACATGCCGGCCACCCATGACCTGTTCTATGCCGTCGCTGAGCAACAGGCCTTCTGGAACGATCGGCCATTGACACTGGTGGACCGCGGCGACCTTTCCCAAGAGAGCCTGATGCTGACATTTTCCCGCTTCCACCAGCACTATCGCTCCCAATTTCCCGGCAAAATCAGAGCGCTCGGCAGCACCGGGGTGCATGCCTGTTATGTGGCCATGGGAAGGGCCGATGCAGCCATCGTCGCCAACGAATCTTTCAAGGATTTGGCGGCGGTGCGCATTGTCGTCGAATCGGTCGGCGCCAAAATCTACCGAGCCGATGGATCCGACTTTTTTCTGGGCGATTATGTGGATGGCACCCGGATCGATGACCACCTCATCATCACCACCCCTTCCAATGCCGAATCGGTCTTCGAGTGTTTGCAGGCCATTCATTAGCGCTAACGGACCGCGCGGCCCGGTGGGCATGAACGGATCGGTTAAGATTTTGCCTTCTGAGCTTTCCGAGGTTGTTTTTCCCTGCGGTAGAAGAGGGCGCAAATGGCCAAGACAAGGCTGTAGGCGGTGATGACATACCACACCTCATCCGAGGTGCGGCGCGCCACCAGATAGAATAACCACCCAGAAAAAATTAGTAATTTCGGTTTCATAGAGTTGTTGCCAGCAAATTGCCGATCATTACAACCAGTGATAAAAGATGCCGATATGTTTCCATATCGGTCGATGGGAATCAAACTTTAATCGGCATGAAAGGGCACGGGTTTCCCGGTGCGATAGGCCAAGGCCTGACAGGAGGCAATCAAGTCGCCGCCGCCATTGGTCACCTTGATCGCATACGTGGCGGTCTTGCGCGTCGCGGCCACTTCATCGGCCTGGGCCACCAGGCGATCACCGGGTTCGGGGGATTTGATGTAGGTGACATTGACGTTGAGCGCCACGGCGATCTTGCCGTGGGTTTGGGAGGCGGTCTCGAACGCCTCGTCGATGAGTGCATAGAGCGCCCCGCCATGGGCGCGGGCGTAGATGTTGTTCATCAAGACCGGGTCGTAGGTCATTTCAACGACCGAATGACCCAACGATAACGCCGTGAGAGACATGTGAAGGGCTTGCGCGAAAGGCTCTCTGGAAACAGCCCGGAAAATTCCTTCCTTCACCCCTTGATCCATTTGCACTGTGCTTGCCTTCGGTTACGGTTCGGTTGGTGACTCGATTCGCTCCAGGTTCTGACTGAGTAAAATCCGCTTAGATCTCTTTGAACCGCCAGAACGGGTAATCCAACTCGTAGGTGGCCACCCGACCCGGATTGGCCTCGCGGCTGGCGACGACCCATAGATTGATTTGACGATGTTCAGACACTTTCGGCGACATGGGGTCCCAGTCGGGCATCAGGATCAGGGCGTTGTCCGCGCTATACTCTATGTCGCCGGACTCTTTGAAGGAACTTAAATCCGGCGTCTCCCCGTAGCCCCCACCCTTGCCTCGGCTCAATTCGCTGATCACCAGGAAACAGACCTGGTGGTCATCCCGAATCGACTCGAATTGGCGCAGCCAGGAGTCGATACCCGTTCGCCGTTCGGTCAAATCCTTAAAGGGGAGTTTGTGCAGACTGTCGACCACCACGAGCAGTTCATCCTTGCGGGTTTCGTGCTGGAGAAAATCGATATGGCGCCGCATGGTGTCCGGAGACAACCGACGATCGTTGACCACCCTGAAATAGGTCAACAAGGTTTTGAATGTGGCGGTGGCCTGTTTGAGACGCGTGGCCTCGTCCGCGGAGAAGGCACCACTGCGGATCTTTTTTTCGGCGATATCGCTCAGACGCACCAGCGTGCGTATGTATATTTTTTGTCGTCCGTTTTCAAAATCATAATAGATCACCGGGACGTTCCGGCGGGCCACCTCGGTCGAAACCTGCATGAAAAAGCACGATTTGCCTGCCTTGGGCGGTCCGCCCAGGATATTGATCCCACGCAGACCGTCGGTGTGCCGGTCGAATTTGGCAAAACCGGTTTGAATCCCCAGCAATGTTTTGCCCTTGTCTTTTTCCAGCAAGGTGATGAATTGACGGTGCTCTTTTTCGGGTGATGCGAATGGAGAAAACGCTTTGGATTGACGGATCATGTCCTGAAGCGTTTTCTTCAGCACATCCAATGAACCAGCCGCCAGTTGCGGCAAGTGGTCCCCACGTTTGAACTGTTCCGGCCAGGTCAAGATGCGGGCTTTGAATCCAATGCGTACGGCCAACTCCTTTGCCGATTGACGGGATTCGGGCGTGTGGGATACCAGAAGAAAGAGATGTTCGATACGTTTCAGACGTTCGGGATTCAAGGCGCTCAAGTCGGCGGCGGATGGGAATGCGACCGCCGGATACCCTAAAGCGTGCAGAATCAGCTGACTCAGTTCGCCTTCGGTGATGAACAGGGCGCCGCCTTCGCAGTAACCGATGGCCGGTGCATTATAAACGGCCGCCTCGCCTTTGAAGAAGAGTTCGTTACCGTGCCAAAAGAACTCCTGGGGCTTGCCGGGCATCACACAACGCGCGGCATAGGCCAATCCGGTTTCCTGGGTGTAAGGATGAACCAGGTAGCGGCCGTTGAACCCCACACGCATCGCATCGAGCGTCGATTGGGTCACGTTATATCGGGCAAAGTAGTCGTATTGATCCTTGCCCATGAGTGAGATGAATTTTTCGATTTCCGAGCCCAGGTGGCGGGGCGGGTAGGCGATATCCGAAGCAAATCCGTCATCGTCCGGATCGAATCCCGGTACCTGGCGGCCGTCGAGGCCAAGCAGGCGGGCAAAGTGGAAATGAAAGCCGCCGGATACACAACCCGATTGGCATTTGAACATGCCCCGGAAAAAGCTGTCCGGGTTAAGGAGGACCGTCAACTGCCCCTGTTTTTCTCGTTGGTTCTGAATGCAAAAAGGGCAGGGCGCAACGAGGTGAAAACCCTTCCACGCGCCGTTTGGAAGATGGGTTTGGTAAAAGTGTTTCACCTGTTCAAAAGGAATCATCGTAGAAGACCTTTTCGGGCAGTCGAAGGGCGCATCGCGTATCGGGCCGGTTCTAACCCGTGAATGGTTTGTGGGCAAGGGAAATTTCATGCCGATGTGCCTTGACAGCATAAAAGATTATATTACTTTTTAATCCAAAATAAATTCATCATGAAACCAATATCCTGTTTTTCCTTCAATGAAACCTTTTAAAATCAATTGGATCACTTAGGAGAAACAAGATGCCCAAGAGTTACTTTGCCATTCTAGGTGTCTCTTCCGGGGCATCTGCGGAAGAGATTCGATCTGCCTATCGTCGCCTGGCCAAGACTTATCACCCCGACCATTTTTCAGGAGACAGCGAGCCTTTTCGCCGGGTTCAGGAGGCCTATGCCGTTCTGAGCGACGAACGCCGGCGCCATGACTACGAGCAGGCGGTCGATCGTGCCGTCCAACCGCGGCCGGTGCGCCGGCCGCCATCGGCTTCCTATTCGGCCCCAGAGCCGCTGATTCCGGAATCGCGCCCCGCAGATCTGGGTGATATTTCGCCGGTGACATCGTTCCATACCTTCGCCCCTTCGTTTGACGAAATTTTCCACCGGTTGTGGCAGGGGTTCGGCGGCCTGGGACATTTGAAATCGGGTCGATTGCAGCATCTCACCCTGGAGGTCCCGTTGACCCGGCAGCAGGCCCGGGCCGGTGGCACGGCGAGGGTGCTCGTTCCAGCCCGAACCGTTTGTCCCACATGCCGCGGATATGGGAGCGTGGGACCTTTCATGTGCGCGAGATGCGGGGGCGAAGGGCACGTTTCGGGGGAGATACCCGTATCCGTGGATTTTCCAGCGGGACTCGCCGCCGATCATGCCGTGGTGATCCCTTTGCAGCGCTTCGGTATCGACGATCTGCGCCTGACCGTTCTGTTCAGGCCCACTGACGCCGATCGGTTCTAACCGGCTGTTGAACGATTTCGCCGGATGGACTTATTTTTATCTTTACGATGGTTGCGCGAGCGGTTGGACACGATCCACCGTCAGGGTCGCCGTTCCCCAGTTCTGTTCGACCAACCCCTCCAAAAGGTAAGGACGACCGTGGTCGAGCAGGTGACAGAAGCGATCATAAGCCCGGGGAAAGAAGGTGGTCTCCACGACTCCGGTATCGTCTTCGAAGGTGAGAAATTCCATGGGCTCTCCCCGCTGGGTGTGAACCACCTTGCCGGTGATCAGCCACCCGGCGAACCGGACGCGACACCCTGTCCGCTTGATGACCTCGCGGGCGTCGACGGCGCCGACCCGGTGCGCCGTGGCTTTGAAAATCGTCATGGGATGCCGGTCGCAGAGAAATCCCAACACCTTGAATTCCCGGCGCAACCGCTCCACAGGATCGTCGGGCGGCAGTTCCGGCGGCGCGAGGCGATGGCCGCCGCCAAAGAGGTCGGGTGCGCCGCCGGCGGTTTTGCGGCCGGTATGCCACTGGGAGAGCATCCATAGGAGCTGAGCCCGGGAGAGGTCGGGAGCCAGACGGTCCAGGGCGCCGCACAGGATCAAGGCCCGCGCCTCGGCGTCGTCGGGCCGAATACGTTCCCAAAAATCGTTGGGGTCCGCGAAAGGCCGCCGCTCCCGTTGCGCCACGACCCGCCGGGCCGTTTCGGCCGCAAGGCCCTTTACCGCCATCAATCCCACCCGAATGCCATCTCGATCCCCGGCCCATTGGATGCGGCTGCACTGAGCGTCCGGTCCTTTAATGGCAACGTCCAGACGGCGTGCTTCGGAGACATAGGCGAAGGTGCTGTAAAAGCCCCCCTGGTTGTTGATCACCGCGGCCATGAATTCAGCCGGAAAGTGGGTCTTGAGATAGGCGGCCTGGAACGACACCCGGGCATAGGAGGCGCTGTGGGGTTTGCAGAACGAATAGATGGAGAAACTCATCATCATGGCCCACACCGCTTCGATCTGTTGCGGCGTCAGGCTTCTTTCCCGGGCGCCTCGGGCGAAGCGCCGGCGGTAATCCTGTAATCGATGCGCCCGGTCTTTCTGGGACATCACCTTGCGCAGGCCGTCGGCTGCGGCATCGTCGAAACCGGCCAGGGCCATGGCGGCCCGGGAGACATCCTCCTGGTAGACCATGATCCCGAAGGTCTCGTCCAGCACGTCGGCGAGCAGGGGGTGGATGGGCGCCCAGGCGCCGCCGTGCAGCCGCCGGATATACTCCTGGATGAAGCGGTTGGCCGCGGGCCGGATGATGCTGGAGTGGATCACCAGATGATCGAAGTCGCCGACGCCGGCTTTCTGCTGGAGCAGGCGCGTGGCCGGGCTTTCGATGTAGAAGCACCCCATGGTGCGGCCCTGGGCCAGGGTCTCCTGGGTGGCCAGGTCGTCTTCGGGGGTCCATCGGGTTTCATCGAAGGGAATACCGTTGGTTTGAACGTTATGGATAGCGTCCCGGATGACGCCCAGGCTGCGGTTGCCCAGCAGGTCGATTTTTACCAGGCCGGCGGTTTCGGCGGCGTCCTTTTCCCACTGGATGATGGGCACCCCCTTGGCGGCGCGTTGGACGGGGACATAGTCCTGGATGGGATTCGGGGTGATCACCACGCCGCCCGGATGAACCGACAGGTAGCGGGGCGTGCCGAGCAGCTGCCGCGACAGGGCCAGAATTTGGGGCCAGGGATCATCCAGGGCCAGCTTTCGGGTTTCAGGGTGGCGTTTGAGGTCGGCCAGCAGGTCGGCTTTTTCATGGCGGTGCCAGAACCAGGGCAGGCGTCCGGTTACCTGTCCGATTTCGGCGTCGGTCAGGCCGAACACCTTGGCGGTTTCCCGGATGGCCATGCGGGGTTGGAACAGGATGTGGCTGGAGACCATGGCGGCCCGGGCGCCGTAGTGGTCGAGGACGCCCTGGATCACCGCATCGCGTTCGTCCCAGGCGAAATCCACGTCGATATCGGGAGCATCCTTGCGGCCTGGATTGAGAAAACGGCCAAAGTAGAGGTTGTGCTTGATCGGACAGACATTGGTGATGCCCAGGCAATAGGCCACCAGCGAGGCCGCTCCCGATCCCCGGCCGCAGGTGCGCGGGCTGCGCTGGACGATATCCCGCACGACGAGAAAATAGGCACAGAAGTTCATGCGGGCGATGGTTTGCAATTCGTGCTCCAGGCGGTCCACCACCGGTTCGGGCAGATCGCGGCCATAGCGGTGTTGCGCCCCCTTGTAAGCGGCCTCGCGCAGCGCCTGATCCGCCGGGCGGCCCTGGGCGTCGTGCCAGGGCGGCATGACCAGGCCGAAATCGGGGCCCATGAATTTCAGCTGCGCGGCGATGGCGTGGGTTTGGGCCACGGCTTCGGGGCAGGCGGCAAACCGTTGGTCGTAGACTTCGGGCCCGGCCAGCCAGGCATTGGCCGGCGCCGTCTGATCTACGGGCAGCCGTTCCAGGGTGGTGTTCTGATCGATGGCCCGCAGCAGGCGGTGGCAGCGGTGGTCGTCGGGAGAGAGAAAAAAGCTGCCCGGCGTGGCCACCAGGGGAATCTTCAGATCCCGGGCGCGTTGCCGTAAGGGGTGGGTGGGCGCCAGGGGCGTGCGCGGCATGGCGGCATAGACCTGCACGCCGGACCGGTGCCAGCGGGTCAGCAGATCGGGATCGGCGGTGAGCACGATCAGCCCCCGGGCCTGCGGGGGCAGGGCGCCGGCCAGGTCGAATCCCGCGTCCATATGGCGATGGGTGAGCAGGCGGCACAATCCGGTATATCCCTCGCCGTTGGCCACCAGGCATACCGCGCGGCGCGCTCTTTGCGGATCGGTGATTTCGGCTCCCACGATGGGTGTCAACCCCTCCCGGCGGCAGGCCTCCAGAAAGGGCCACAAACCGTAGAGGTTGTCCGTGTCGGTGAGGGCCAGCCGGTCGTAGCCCAGCCGCCGGGCCGCTTGGCAGAGCGTCCGGACCGAGGCGGTGCCCCACATGAGCGAATGGTGCGAACGGACGGTCAGCGGAATCATTTCAGCCCGCCCACGCGCTGCCCATGCGTACCGCCTGGCCGCCGAAGCGGTCGCGGATCTTGTCCATCGCTCCGATCAGACGGTTTTGCCGCAGCACCGTTTGGCCCTCTTCGGCAAAGAGCGGCAGTTGGGCCGGCGGAAAGACCAGGCGGTCGCAGATCAGGCGCAGGTGGCGGACCCGGGTGCGCCGGGAGACGGCCAGGTGCAGGACGCGGCGAGCCGCGGGAAAAAGGGCCAGGTCGTTGGCCGTGGGCGGCTCCAGGCGGACCTGGCGGATGCAGCGCCGGCCGTCGCTGTAATCCGCGGCCACGGCCAGGCGGCGGGCCACCCGGCCTTGCTGGCGCAGGCGCCGGCCGGCCGTCGCCACCAGGGTGTGCAGCCGGCTCTCCATGACCGGTAGCGCGTGGACGTCGGTGCCGAAGGTATGATCCAGCGCCACCCGGGGCGCCGCCTGGTCCACGGCCAACACCGGCGAGGTGTCGATACCGCGCAGGGCCGCGTCGATTTCCGCGGCCGGTCGTCCCAGGGCCACGGCCAGTCGGGCGGCCCCAAGACCGACGACCTGGTCGACACGGGTCAGGTTCAATTCGCGCAGCCGGATCAGGTCCGGGCCTTCGATACCCGGTACGAGCCAGACCGGCAGTGGCGCCAGGAAAGCCGCTTCGCCGCCCGGGGGCACGATGCAATCGCCTTGGGGTTTGACCAGCCGCGAGGCCACCTTGGCGATCAGTTTATTGGCCGCCAGGGACCAGATCGGGTCCAGCCCCAGCTCCTTCCAGGCTTGGCGGTGCAGGCGCCGGGCCACGTCCGCGGCCGGTCCGAACAGGCGACTGGTGCCGGTTACGTCCACGAACAGGTGGCCGTCGCGATCGCCGGGCTCGATGCGCGGGGAGTAGGGCAGGGCGTGGCGCAGCAGGTCGGCCATGGCCTGCTCGTAGCGGGCCGGTTGAGGGGGGCGGATCACCAGGTCGCGGCACAGGCGTTCGGCTCGTGCCAGGGGCATGCCTTTGCGCACACCGGCCTGGTAGGCCTCTTCGCTCATGTCATAGACCACGGCCCGGGCCGCCCCTTCGGGCGCAATGATGACCGGACGCCCTGCCAGGCGTCGGTCCAGGCGCCGTTCCACGGCCACGGCAAAATCGGCCACATTGATATGAATGATGTTTCGGTCCATGGGTTCTGGTGCTTTCGTGCGCTGTTTTCAATGGAGCGCCCTGCCGGATGAACGGGTGCAGAGTTCTGCCATGAGCATGTTGGCATTGCGCGGCGCCTGGGCGCGCACGTGGTTGTTGAAAAAGGCGATACCGCTGTGGGGAACAGGTAGGGCAGATCGGGCGCATCCACCGCCACGAGGGTGACCCGCCGCCCTGCAGCTCGCCGAAGACCGGTGCCACGGCCCAGGTACGGTGGCGGAACTCCACGGCCAGGGGCAGCCCCGCCAGGGCATCGAGCAGATGGGCCAGATAACGGCGGTTGGCCGCGTTGCGTTCGAACGTGGGAGGCAGTTGGATCAGGACGGACAGGAGCCGACCGGCCTGCATCAGTGGCGCGATGCCGTCACGGAACTGGACCGCTTTGTCGCGCCAGCCGTGGGGATCGATTTCGTGGGTCATGGTGCGGGCCAGCTTGGCGGCAAAGCCGAAATCGGCCGGCACCTTGGGGAGCATGCGTTCCATGGCCGCGGCCCGGGGCATCTGGTACCAGGTGTAGTTGAGCTCGGTCACGCTGAATTGCCGGGCATAGAGCGCCAGCATCTCGCGTGCCGGGGTGCCCGGCGGATAGAAGCCGGCATCGCTCCATTCCGGGTAGGCGTATCCGCTGGTGCCCACCCGCAGCGGGCATGCAGGGGCTGTGTCGAGAGGGACTGAGGGTGTCGCCGATGATGCCGCCGATGATATCATGAATTTTTGTCGCCTTTGCCTTTTCGCCGGATGACACTACGAAACCGCCGCGCGTTGAATGCCGATGACCTTGCCCTGCACCAACACCTCGTCAAAACCGTAAAACATGGACGCAAAATCGGGGTTCTCCGGTCGCAGCTCAATGCGGTTCTTGCGCAGAAAGAAGCGCTTGACCGTGGCCTCCTCGTTGTGCACCAGGGCCACCACGATTTCGCCGTTGCGGGCGTACTGGCGCGGCGTGCAGATGGCCAGATCGTCGTCGAGAATCGCGGCATCCCGCATGGAATCCCCCTGCACCCGCAGGGCGAACAGGTGCTGCTCCTGGAACAGGGCGGCGTCCACGACCACGGTGCCGTCCCACTCCTGCTGGGCATACATGGGCAGACCCGCGGTGATCCGGCCCACGATGGGGACTTCCCGCCAGCGATGCGGTGCGATGGGTTGCTGAGCCGGATTGAGCAGAAAAAGGGTCCGGCTGTAGCGTCCCTCGCGTTTCACGTACCCTTTTTCCTCCAGTGCCTTGAGTCCCTGCGCCACGGCGGCATGGCTGATGCCCAGTTCTGCGGCGGCCTCCCGCAGGCTGGGCGCCTTGCCGTCACGATCGACAGTCCGGCCCAGGTAGTCGAAGAGCTGCTGTTGTTTGGGGGTCAGTCGGGGTTGCATGGCCACTCCGTTTTGGTGGTTTTTAAAAAACTATAATCGACGATATGTAAATGTCAATGTAAATATTCATGTTGATTTTAATCGTTACATTTAAAGGGATCGTCGCTTTACAGGTTCGCGGCGGTGGGATATGATCACTGACCGTTTTCAAGCCATGGGGGGATGCATGCCTGACGCTTCGGAAAATTTTGATATCGATCGGTTCGTGGATTTGCTCGCCGCCGCATATGTCCAGTGGCGGGCGCCGATCATCACCTTTCTGGCCAACCGCGGCGCGACGCCTTTCGAGGTGCTCGTGTCCACTATCTTGTCTCTACGCACCAAGGACGAGGTGACGTCGGCGGCGGCGGCCCGGCTTTTTGCCCGGGCACGCACGCCGGAACAGATGTTAGACCTGGGAGAGCGCCGGGTCGCCGAGTTGATTTATCCGGTCGGTTTCTATCCGACCAAGGCCAAGCGGCTGGTGGAGATCAGTCGGATCATACGGGACGAACACGGCGGAAAGGTGCCCGATACCATGGAGGGGTTGTTGGCCTTGCCCGGGGTGGGGCGCAAAACCGCCAATCTGGTGCTGGTGGAAGGCTACGGCCAGGACGCCATTTGTGTGGACACCCATGTGCATCGCATCAGCAATCGCATCGGCTACGTGCAAACCCGCACGCCCGAACAGACCGAGATGGCGCTGCGCGACAAGCTGCCGCGCAGACATTGGATTCGCTACAATGAACTGCTGGTGGCCTTCGGCCAGGTGATTTGCCGGCCCATATCCCCGTTTTGCAGCCGCTGTCCGGTGGCATGGATGTGTCCGCGGATCGGGGTGGTGAAGTCGAGGTAGGATTCGTTGTGCACTATTTTTTTCGCGGCTGGGCTCCCACCAGTTCTTCCATGGTGATCTCGCCCCGGTTGCTGAAGGGGATTTTCCCCGGCCACACAGCGCCGTTCAAGCGGATGTGACCCTTGACGGCATAGGTCCACTTCTCATTTGAGGTGTCGTTTTGCATGCCCTGGATCAGGTGATGGGCGATACCGACCATGTCGATCATGGCGGCAAAAACCGTAACCGTAACGATATCGCTGCCATAGGCGGGGATTTCCCTTTCCGGATTGGCGACGCCATTGGCAAGACGGCGACCATTGAGCGCCAGGTCGCAATTGATCCCTTGAATCGGCAGGCTATGGTCGTTGGGGTTCGATACCCGTAGATCCACCTGGAATATGGATTCGAATCCTTTGATCTCCTGCAACCGGATGGCGGCCAGACCAATGTGCGGGGTTTCAAATCCACTCCCCAGGGTGGCGCAGCCAAACAGCACGAGTGCCGGGATGAAACCGCACAGGCGCATGATGACCCGTCGGATGGAATGCCATCGCATATGTTCGATTCCTTTAATCCTTCTTGCGGTCCGGAAGGGTCAGCCCTTTAAGCAGTTCCATTCCCTTTTTTTCCAGATCCTGCTTGAGTTCTTTTTCGGTCGGGATGGCCTCTTTAAGCGCCTCCTTGTCCGGCAGCGGTTGTTCCAGCAGGGCTTTGAGATCCGGTTTGAATTTTGGCTTTTCGAAGGTCCCCCCGACGTTGATCGGCACCATCACCCCCGCACGCTCTTTGGCGTCGCCTTGTCCTTTTAGAGTCCCTACGAATTTGGGATCGATGCGGAGGTTCAGGGTTTCCTGGGCCAGGTCGGCCGATCCACTGGCGGCGACGCGCAGCAAGGGCGATACGAGGTTGGCGACCTCCAAGGTGGTAACGCCATTGTTGGCGACAAACTGAACCACCAGTTCGCTGAAATCGGTGCGCGGTCGTTCAGAGGATTTTTCGGCCAGACCGAAAGCCGACTGAACATTGCGCACCATGCCGCCCAGGTCGAGGCCTACGATGGCGCCGTCGTTGAATTGGAGCTTGCCATTGCCGCTCAGGGTCTTGCGAATCGTATCGGCCGTGTCTCCGCTGAATTGAAGATCCAGGGCCGCACTCATCATCCCCTGAATCATCTCTTTGTCGAGCAGGTCCTTGATCAAGGGGGCGGACTGGACATCGTCGAGTGTGACGGTAGCCTTGCTCATCGGTTTGCGGGATTGCACGTTGACAGTGCTTTTTGCGGCCATATGGCCTTCATAGAGCGCCATCCCAAGGGGATCGATCCGAATGATACCGTCTCGGGCCCTGGCTTTAAAGGTGATGTCTTGCACGATCATGTTTTTGGCCTTGATTTGGCCCGCTTTCAGTTGTGCATCCAACACGAGTTTGCGCAGAGGGGCATAGTCGGTTTCGGCTGTCTCGGGAGTGGGGGTCCGGGCTTTATCCTCTTTGGAAGGCTTTTTCTCGGAAGGCGGCGGTAGATAGCGATCCAGATCGATACGATCGAGTTCGGCGGAAAGTTGCAGATCAGGCTTGTTCCATGCCTGACCACGCCCCTGAAAGGTGATTCGGGAGTCGTCCAGCGTCAGCTTGCCATCTGAAATGACAACCCGATCCGGTTGTCCGGAAACGGTCATGTCCAGGGCGATGTGATCGAGAACCTGCGGGTCCGCGGTATTGAAGGGGAGTGCTATGTCGGCCTCTTCCAGCGCCTTGCGCAACGAAAAAGGCGAGACTTGGATGCCGGCGTTAAACCGGGGGGCTTCTAAAACATTCTCGATTTGTCCCTGAATCCGTGCGTTGATTTTTTCCAATAAACCGACCACGATATCCAGCTGGATCGGTTTCTGGCCGATGGGGGTACCCAAGGGACCGGCCGTTCCTTTCACTTGGATCGGGTGCCCGTTGGCTATGGCATTGAAATCTATTCCGATCGGCTGGTCCATGGAGAGATCTGTAAGAATCAGGCCCACATCCTTGATCTCTTGTTTGGTTCCGGCCTTTTGATCCAGAATGAGCAACCGGCCGTCGGTTATGGCGAACTCTTCGGCTTTTAGGGATTTAATTGGAAGTCCGGTTTTTTTGGGGGATTCTGGCGGTGCCTCGCTTTTCGAGCCTGCGACGGTCGCGGGTTTGGCCGCGCCTCCCAGGCCGTCCAGATTGCTTTTGCCCGCCTTCGATGTTTCCACGACAATATATGGGCTTTTGATCACAAAGCGCTTGATTTCATACGCGCCGGTGAGTAGCGGCAACAGTTTGATGCGAACTTCGAACAAGCCGACGGAAACAAAGTGTTTTTCACTAAAACCAGAAGGATTTTCGACAGATACGTCAGAAAGGGCCAGGCCTACCCACGGGAAAACGGAAGGGGCGATTTTACCGCCCAACACGACATTTCGGCCCATGGCCTTGCTTGCTTCGGTCTCGATCGCCGGCTTGTATTTCTCGAAATTGATGACCATGGGGGCAATCATGACGGCCACCAGAACAACAACGATCAAACAGACGATGGCGATCAACGCCCATTTTAAAGGTTTTGACATGCAACCTCCATACGGTAAGGGTACGGCGATTTGATCTTGACTCCGGACGATGGCTCGCATCCGGGGTGGGTTTGAACCAATTCGATTGTGGTTCCAAGACAGGATTTATGCATGACTATCTCAAAGCGTCTTCGAAGTTGCAAGTAACCTAATGCTTTTAACTGGAATGTAAATGCACACCGGAAGGTCGATCCTTGGCCGAATGTAGATTTTTGGTTTTAATTTTCCTTGTTTTTTCATGCCGATTGGGCAATTCAAAGAAATATTTTTTATCATACCGTTGGTTTCATAATGATGGATATCTTCGATCAAACGAAAAATGCACAACCCCCTGAATCCAGGCCATTGCCCGAACGTATGCGGCCGCGAACCCTGCAGGCGTTTGTCGGTCATGCCCATGTCGTCGGACCGGGCACCCTACTGGCCGAGGCCATTCGGAACGATCGGATTTTCTCCATGATCCTCTGGGGGCCCCCGGGTTCAGGTAAAACCACGCTGGCCCGCATCATCACCCAGGCCTCGGGTTCTTATTTCGTTCACTTTTCGGCTGTCTTGTCGGGCGTGAAAGAGATACGCGCGGTGATCGAGGAGGCAAGGGAGCAGTTGCACACACATGGTCGCAGAACGATCCTGTTCGTGGACGAAATTCATCGTTTCAACAAATCCCAGCAGGATGCCTTTCTTCATCATGTCGAAAGCGGGCTGTTGACCCTCATTGGTGCGACCACCGAGAACCCCTCATTCGAAGTGATCGCGCCGCTGCTTTCCAGATGCCGCGTCGTGACGCTTTCGGCATTGACCGAGGAGGACTTGCGAGCCATTTTAAACCGGGCACTCGACGATGTGGAGAACGGTTTGGGACGGTACCGACTGGCGCTCAACACCGAAGCGGCCGAGCACCTGATTCGTTTGTCGGACGGCGACGCCCGGACAGCGCTCAACAATCTGGAAATGGCCGCATTTATGACCTTGGCAAGACAGGGTCCAACCCAGGACCAGACGCCCAGGTTCATTGAACTGGATGACGTCGAAAAAGCGGTCCAGCAAAAGGCACTGCAATACGACAAAAGCGGCGAAGAACACTACAACCTGATTTCCGCATTTCATAAGAGCCTGCGCGGTAGCGATCCGGATGCGGCGCTCTATTGGTTAGCGCGTATGCTCATGGCCGGTGAAGATCCCCTGTATGTGGCCAGGCGCATGGTGCGGTTTGCATCGGAGGACATCGGCAACGCCGATCCGTATGCATTGCGCCTGACCATGGCCGCCATGGAGGCTTTTCGATTCATCGGTCCACCCGAAGGCGAACTGGCGCTGGCCCAGGCGGCCGTCTATCTGGCGACGGCGACCAAAAGCAACAGTATCTACAAAGCCTATGGAAGAGTCCAGGAGGTGATCCGTAAAACGGGCACCCTACCTGTGCCGCTACATATTCGCAACGCCCCCACGCAACTGATGAAATCCCTGGGTTACGGTCGTGATTACCAATATGCCCACGACCATAAGGACGCCTTTGTACCCCAGCACTATCTTCCCGAGCAGCTGCAGGGCAATATCTATTACTTTCCCCAGGAACGGGGTTATGAGAAGCTGATCAAACAGCGAGTCGACCATTGGCGGCAGCAGTTGGCCGGCCAGAAATCGAAAAATCCCTGA
>DHGT01000130.1 GCA_002402905.1 Desulfatitalea sp. UBA4791
TGATCGAAGCGGCCGATCACATTGGCCTTCATGCTCACCCCCAGGACACGTCTCGCCAACGCCTGGCCCAGCATATGGGTGAATTGGAAGACATACGTACTTCCCGCCAATCGCAGGATGTCCACCGAGTCTTCGAGATCCGCATTGGCCACCGTGACGACGCTTTCGCTCGCCTCCCGCAGGGTATAGATGACGTTGGTACCGACGATGTCATCGTTCATCACCACGACCAGGGCGGCATGCTCGATGCGTAACCGTCGGTAGGTCTCCGGATCATCCAGCTCGCCGACCACCACCTAAAACCCCAGATCGTGCAAATCGAGCGCGTTCTGCAGCTCGTGGGTGACGATGACATAGGGGACCCCGTATTGATTGAACCTGTCAATCAGGTTGACGGTCACCTCGTCGAAATGGGTGAGAATCACATGGCCGGAAAGGGTCTCCGGTACGGCCTTGGGTGCACGTGCCTTGTTCTGCTCTTCCAGCCAGGGGGCATAGAAGAACTGAATAAAAGTGAACGGCAACATGACCAGCAGAAAAACGATGCCGCTGATGAGCACGACAACAGAAAAGAGCCGTCCAATGTCACTGCCGAAGGTGATGTCGCCGAATCCCAGAGTGGACATGGTCGTCAGGGTCCAGTAAAACCCGGTAATCCAGGAGTATTCACGGCCTTCATACACCATCAACACATGGAACAGCACGCTGTAGATCAGGAACAAGAAGAGCAGCACCAGCATGAACTTGACCAGCAGGCGCATGTTGCTGCGCTGCTGCCCCATCCTGAGCAGCAGCGCCAGCTGGGTGGCCATGGTCTTCATCGAATCACAACCCCTTTTTCTCCAGCCAACCGAAGAAAAATACAGCGCCGATCAAGAACAGCGGAATGACCACCCAGTGATTGACCCCCAACACCTGGGGCAATGTGATCTTCCCCAAATCTCCCCAGGTATAGACCGTCTGCTTGAGCGCGGGGTAGGCCTCGGCGAACAGGGCCGCGCCGGCGATCATGCCGATGATGCCCCACACGGCGTCCCAGCGCCCTTCACCGAGGGCGCCCATGGAGGTTCCCGGGCAATATCCCAACAGCCCCCAGCCGAGACCGAAAATCAGGCCGCCGATGATCACCGGCCCCAATACAGTGGCCTTGATCGACAGTTTGACCAACCCCAGGTCGTTCAACAGGTAGATCCCCACCATGCCGACACACACGCTGGAAAGCATGAACTTGAGGATGGTCATGTCCTTCAGACGCAGGGCGCCGAGCTGCTTGTCATAGCGCAGGACCCGCCCTTTTTGCAGAAAGAAACCGAATAACAGGCCGGTCACCAATCCATAAATCAAAAGCTTCATCGCGCACCTCCCCCGTATACGATGCGGGCCACAATCATACCGCCGATGAAAAAACACACCAGGGCAACGAAACCACTGATTGCAAGTTGGAGCGAACCGCTCAACCCGTGGCCGCTGGGTCACCCACCGGCAAGTCGCGCCCCGAACATGGCCACCACACCGCCCGCGAAGGCCACCACGCCACGGCTGACCGCGCTGCCGGCACCGAAACGGTCGGCCCACATGTCGGGAACGGCCTGCCACCTGAAGGATCCCGAGGTGACCGCTGAGATCAAGGCACCCAGGAAGATGCCCACCACGAACATCCACTGCCAGTCGATTTTAGGAACGGTTTTGATGAAGTAATCCATCTGCGCCACCCGCTCCGGGCCGAAGAGCTGCTCGATCAGACCGGCCGTGCGCGCAAAAGAAGTGGAAGCGCCGAAGTACTTGCCGGCAAGCCACACCGACAAGATCCCCACCACTCCGCTGAGGGCTCCCGCCAGGTAGGGATTCCATCCGCCATCGTCACGTCTCATGTAAGCCTCCTTTCAACAGTATGAGTTAAAATGTATTGCATCGGCATGACGCCGCTGCGACGTCTCAGGAATATGATGAACCTCACCATCTTGAGGATGTCGATAACGGCCTGAACCTGGGCAGCGTTATCGTTTCAGTGACCTCCTCCCACACCACCTCGACCGGCATCTCGCAGTACACCGCATCGGGTGGGCAGCCGACCACGTTGGTCAACAGATGCGGCCCCTCGTCGAGCGCGACGACAGCCACCACGTAAGGCAAGTCCGTTGCGAAGGCCGGATGAAAAGCGGTGTGGTAGACGGCAAAAGTATACACCTGGCCGACACCCCTGGAAGCGATCCATTGGACCTCCGTGGCATGGCACTGCGGGCACAGGAATGCCGGCGGCCATCGGACGTGGCCGCATGCGGCGCACTGCTGAAACCGGAGTTCGTGCTGCCGGCATCCTTCCCAGAAGGAGCTGCTGTCGCCGTTCAGTTTAGGCAAGGGCTTAAGGTAAGTCGCCATTTACAACCTCCTCAGCAGGATGCTCGAGTGGCTCTGCAGGACACCGCCATTGTCGCTGCACAAAATAATCTCCGGTCTTTTGGTGCGGGTGGCCGGGCCGAGCTGCCGTTCTCCACAGCGCCCCATGATCTGCATGGCGCCTTCGGAAATCGGGGTCAGCCCCATGAAATAGGCCTCCGACAACAGGCCGCCGGACGTATTGACCGGCATGCGGCCACCCGGCTCGATGGTGCCGCCCTCGAGCCAATTTCGGCCTTCACCCGGTCCGAAAAAACCGTAATCCTGCAACGTGATTTCCACCGTATAGGTGAAACAGTCGTAGATCTGGCAGGCATCCACATCATCGAGGCTGATCCCCGCCATGGACAACGCCATGGCCCCGGCCTTTTTGGCCCCGGTGGGCCCGGCCATCCAGGTGGACTGGGCCACTTCCGTGGAGGGATGCTGCTGTCCCATGCCCATGATCACGGCCGGCGGCTGCTTCAGGTCCCGGGCCCGCTCCACGGATGTGATGATGATGGCCCGCCCGCCGTCGGTGATCAGGCAATTGTCGGGAAGCCGAAACGGCTCGACCACCCACTTGGCGTTGTCGTAGTCCGATTCGGTCATGGGCTTGGCGTGCATTCGGGCCTGGGGATTGAGGTTGGCCCACTTGCGCTGGCCCACGGCGATCTTCTTCCAGGTCTCGGGACCGGTGCCGAATTCATGCATGGCCCTCCTGGCCGCCAAGGCATAGCCGCCGGTGGCGCCAAAATGACCGAATACGGCATCATCTCCGGAAAAGGCCGTGAGCATGGTCGCCATGCTGTCGCTGGAGAGGGCACTGTGTCCGTAGGATATCAGAACATAATTGCACCAACCTGATTCGAGCGCGCCAACTGCGTGCTGGATGTGGCTCCGCGATCAGTTGGCGTCCTGGTACATGTGAGCGGGAGAAATCCCCAGGTGCTGGGCGATCCGGTTCGGTGTCAGATCGGTTTCATCGGTCGCGGCCGGGAAGTGGCGGTAGCATATGAAACCATCCACATCGCTCTTCTGAAGGCCGGCATCGGCGATGGCATTGGCCGACGCCTCGAGATGAAAACTCAGTGACGTTCTTCCGGGCACGCGGCCCTGGGGCGTATACCCGATCCCCACGATAGCGTATTTGTCCTTCAATGCCGAATTCATTGAACCTCCCATCTTGAAAGCGCCGTCCGTAATCGACCTTTTACAGATCCATCAATTTATGTCCACTTGTACAGGCATCCGTGGAATAGATCAGAAACGGCCCGATCGGCGCACATTTTGTCTGACACGGAAAGTGCGGGCCTTTATCAACCTACCATCATCGCCGTTCAATCGGCAACATAATAGCCGTACTCCACCGCGTTCACATTGTTGCGCTTTTCCCAGCCGATGGTGGACGATGGGGTGGGACCATAGTCATGTCCCGGCCAGACGATGGTATCATCGGGCAGTTCCATGAGCCGGCGGATGGAGGCCCCCAGGGTGGGGCGGTGCCCGCCGGGCAGGTCGGTGCGTCCGCTGTCGCCGACAAACAACGTGTCTCCGGTAAAAAGATTGCCCTGGGCATAGAGGCAGATGCCGCCCGGGGTGTGCCCTGGCGTATGGATCACCTCGAAGGTGATCTCGCCCAACTGCAGGGTGGTTTCGTCTGTCAGGAAATTATCGGCCTGGGGATAGCGATCCTTGTCCAGCGAATGGATGATGACCGGCGCTCCCGTGAGACGCTTGAGCTCGGCGTCGCCGGCCGTATGGTCCCCATGCCCGTGGGTGTTGATGATGGCCTTGATATGGACGGACGCCTTTTCGGCTTCGGCGAGAATGCGCTGAACTTCAGGCGCCGGATCGATGACCCATGCGTCGCGGGTCTGCTCGCAGGCGACCAGGTAGGAGAAATTGTCCATATATCCCATGGGAATCTGTCTGATAATCATCGACGTCTCCTTTCTTATCGGATGCACTGGGTTCAGCGGGAAGATTCGCTGGATGCCGGATCGGGTCCGCATGACGCTTCTGCGACCTTTAGGCGTTCGTTAAAACTGACGACTTTTTACATAGCCATTAAAAATGAAAATAATATAAGTTCATTTCTCTAAAAATCCATGTCCCAAGCCTTAAACCCGACGAGCCCGAGATAATGATCGCAATTACGCACTAACATCCCGACGTCGTATCATCTACGCAGGAGATGCGTCCGGCGGGCGATCCGCTCCCTCGTTCGCATGTCGTGTTAGTGCCGGTCGGGTGCAGCGGAGGAAAAGCGGCCCACACTGTTTTTTATGTTTCACTAATCCATCAAACCGTGTATGTATGGCGGTTCAAAAAATATCTTTCGAACGGCTAAGTGGCATCCCGATGGACGGTGATGCAACAACAGATGGGCTCTTGGTTACGGGACGGGTCGGCTGTTGACTTAGAAAGAGATGCCGGCCCTGGAAAGGGCGGCATTGGCTGACGTATCCCAACACAATCAGGAGCAACCATGTCGAATCAAGAGTTTTCCCATCTGGACCTGCGTCCGGAGTTGATGCAGGCCATTTCAGATCTGGGCTACGCTGTCGCGACGCCCATTCAATCCGCCGTCGTGCCGGTCATGCTGGCCGGACGGGACGTGATCGGACAATCCCAGACCGGTTCCGGCAAAACCGCGGCCTTCGGTCTGCCCGTACTGCAGCGGCTGGCGCGGGGACAGCGCCATGTCCAGAGTCTCATCGTCACCCCCACCCGTGAGTTGGCCCTGCAGGTCGCCGAGGCCATGGAACAATTGGGCGGCCACATGAAGGCGAGGGTGTTGGCCGTTTATGGGGGCCAGCCCTACCCCCCCCAAATCGACCGCCTGAAAAAAGGCATCGATGTGGTGGTCGGCACACCGGGCCGACTGCTCGACCTGATGGAAAAGCGGGTGCTCGATCTGAGCCGGGTCTCGACAGTCATTCTCGATGAAGCCGACGAGATGTTGAGCATGGGGTTCATCAAGGATATCGAGGCGCTTCTGGAGGCCGCGCCCGCGGATCGCCAGACCGCTCTTTTTTCGGCCACGCTGCCCCCGGCCATCCGTAGCCTGGCCAAGCGCTACCTGAACGATCCTCACTCCTGCACCGTCGACCGCCAACAGCTGACCGTGGCCACGGTCGAACAGCGCTACTACCTGATCAACGAAAGCGACCGCTGCGCGGCCCTGACCCGATTGTTCGAAATGGAACCGATGACCAGCGCCCTGGTCTTTGCCCGCACCCGCTTGAGCACCGCCGAACTGGTCAATGAACTGGTCGGCCGGGGATTTGCCGCCGAAATGCTCACCGGCGAACTGAGCCAGGAAGCCCGGGAAAGGGTCCTGCAACGCTTCCGCAACCACCAGGTGAAGGTACTGGTCGCAACGGATGTGGCGGCCCGGGGATTGGACATCGAGGATATCTCGCATGTCTTCAACTACGATCTGCCCCAGGACCCCGAGGTCTACGTCCACCGAATCGGCCGAACCGGACGGGCGGGCAAGTCGGGCGTGGCGATCTCCTTGATCACCCCCCGGGAACGGTGGTTTTTACGCAAAATCGAAGGCTACACCAAGCAGAAACTGACCCTGGCCCAACTGCCGAGCGAAGAGGAAATCCAGTCCCGGCGGGACAATCTGCTGGGCGAGCAGCTCCTGGTTTGGTTGCGGCGCGGACGATGCCACCGCGAGCGCCAGATGGTGAGCGATCTGACCGGCCAGGGGTTCGACCTGGCTGACATCGCAGCGGCCGCCATCAAGCTGGTCCGCGCGGAAGATAAACAGCGACCCATCGCGCCGATCTCGGCGCTCTGTGACGATGCCTCCAAACGGAAGCCTTTTAAGGGCAAATCATCAGCCCCACGCAAAAGCGGCCCGGTGCCCGCCCAGTCCCACGAAAAGGGCATGGTGCGGCTCATCTTGAGCAGCGGCAAGGCGGACGGTCTGAACATCGGCCATGTGGTGAGCAGCCTTTCACAGCACGCCAACATCCCGGGCAGCAGCCTGGGTAAAATTCATATCGACGGCCAAATGACCTTTGTCGACGTGCCCAGGCAACTGGTGCCGCAGGTTCTGGCGGCCGGCAAATCCTATCGTATCGGGAACCAGAAAGTGCGTATCACGCGCGCATAGGTCCGCTATCCGGCATAGGGATAGGCCCGCTATTCGGATGATCGCTGGTTTCCCTCGCCGGTCTTTGCGATGACGCTGGTCGCCGTGGCGATCAGGCCGGTGATGTCGTTCATGTTCTGGGGAATGATCATGGTGTTGTTGGTTCGGGCCAGGTTGCCGAACTCCTTGATGTACTGCTCGGCGATGCGCAGGTTGACGGCCCTGTCGCCGCCCGGCGTTTCGATGGCCTCGGCAATCATTTGAATCCCCTTGGCCGTGGCCTGGGCCACCAACATGATCTCCTTGGCGCGGCCTTCGGCCTCGTTGATGCGCTTCATCTTCTCGCCTTCGGACCTCATGATGGCTTCCTGCTTTTCGCCTTCGGCCACGTTGATCACGGCCTGCCGCTGCCCTTCGGACTCGGCGATGGCGGCGCGCTTTGCACGTTCCGCGCGCATCTGCTTTTCCAGCGCATCGGTCACGGTCGGCGGCGGATTGATGTTTTTGATCTCATAGCGGGTGATCTTCACCCCCCATGGATCAGAGGCCTTGTCCACGGCCTGGATGATGGCGCTGTTGATCGCCACCCGTTCTTCGAAGGTCTTGTCCAGGTCGATCTTGCCGATCTCGGAACGCATCGTGGTCTGGGCCAGCTGGGTGGCCGCATAGAGAAAGTCTTCGATACCGTAGCTCGCCTTGACCGGATCGACCACCTGCATATAGAGCACGCCGTCGACCTCCACGGCGATGTTGTCCTTGGTGATGCAGATCTGGGAAGGCACATCCACGGCCATCTCCTTCAGGGAGTGCTTGTAGGCCACATTGTCAAGGAAAGGAAACAGGATGTGAAACCCTGCGTCCAAGGTTCTGGAGTATTTCCCCAGCCGTTCGATGATGAAGGCCGATTTCTGGGGCACGATGCGCGCGGTCTTGAAAACGGTGACCACGATGAGAATGACGATGCCGATGGAGACGACCAATCCAAAATTCAAACCGGAACCCATGCGTTTGTTCCTCCCAACTTATTTTTCGATGATGAGTGTCAAACCATCGTTTCGGACGATGGTAGCGGTTTCTCCCTTTTTAATCTGCTGGTCGGATACGGCCTGCCAGTCACTGCCCTTGAACTCGACCCGACCGTCGGATCGCCCGGGCGTCACATCGGTCAGGGCCACCACTTTGTGACCGACAAAATCATCCAGGTTGCGTGACAGATCCTGAGTCCCGGTAATGTGGCCGTAGAACTTGTCCCGCACCCATTTTCGCAACCCGATCAGCAAGACCAGGGACGCGACGCTGAACACTAGAAGCTGCGACGTCAGCGTCGTCAATAGATCGAAATAGACGAACACGGTAACGACCCAGGCACCGATGCCGAAGAAGACCAGGATCACGCCGGGAACCGCAAACTCCATGAGAATCAGCACCAAACCCGCCACGAACCACATGATGGCGGGCAAGCTTTGAGAAAACCCCAACATGGCTTCTCCTTTCCAAACGGTCGTTATCGTCTTTTGCCGCACCAGCGCACGGCCGAGCAAGGCCCTTCGACGATTCAAAGGCGGGGGCACTATACGGTCAGCGGCACCAAAGTTCAAGGAAATAGGTCGGATCACCTTGATCCGGTTCCATTTTCAACTGCCGAAAATGCTCGCGCCTTTGCTGACCCGCCTTGACAGGCAGGCCGCAAACATTATCGTTTCCTCTGATGCCCGGGTATCCTGTCGCAAGTGCCCGGAGATCGCGCCTGCGGTTTAACATTCAACGACAGCGAGCAAGAGATGTTCGATCACCTCGACCCAACCCTGTTGGCCCGCATCCAATTCGCCTTCACGGTATCGTTTCACATCCTTTTTCCCGCCTTTACCATCGGCCTGGCCAGCTGGCTGGCCGTGGTGGAGTGGCGCTGGCTCAAGACCGGAAACCCGCTCTACCGGGAGATCTACCGCATGTGGGTCAAGATCTTCGCCGTCACCTTCGGCATGGGGGTGGTTTCCGGCGTGGTGCTCTCCTACCAGTTCGGCACCAACTGGTCGGTGTTTTCCGACCGGACGGGCAACATCCTCGGGCCGCTGCTCGGTTACGAGGTGCTGACCGCCTTCTTCTTGGAAGCCTCTTTCCTGGGCGTCATGCTTTTCGGATGGCAACGGGTCAGCCCTCGAATGCACTTTGCCGCCACGATCATCGTGGCCGTGGGTACGCTGATCTCCGCGTTCTGGATTCTCTCCGCCAACAGCTGGATGCAGACCCCCCAGGGATTCCGCATCGGTGCGGACGGCCTTTTCTACCCGACCAACTGGATCGACATTATCTTCAACCCCTCGTTTCCCCACCGATTCGCCCATATGACCATTGCGGCCTATCTGACCACGGCCTTCGTGGTCGGCGGGGTCGGCGCCTTCTATCTTTTCCGCAAACAATTCGTCCGACACGCCCGCATCATGTTCGGCATGGCCATGTTGATGGCGGTTTTCGTGGCACCGACGCAACTGCTCGTGGGGGACATGCACGGTCTCAATACCCTCGAACACCAACCGGTGAAGGTATCTGCCATGGAGGGGTTGTGGGATACCCAGCGCGGCGCGCCCCTGGTGCTGTTCGGCTGGCCGGACGAAGCGACCGAAGAGACCCGCTACGCCATCGAGCTGCCCAAGATGTCCAGCCTGATTCTCACCCACAGCCTCGATGGAGAGGTCAAGGGACTCAAGGATTGGCCCAGGGAGGAACACCCCCCGGTGCTCTGGGTCTTCTGGTCGTTTCGGATCATGGTGGGTATCGGGGTCCTCATGATCTTCACCGGACTCTTTGCGGCCGTGCTGCACCTTAAAAAACGCCTGTTCGACACCGGTTGGTTTCAAATCTGGTGCATGGCATTGACCCCGTCAGGCTTCATCGCCGTACTGGCCGGATGGTTCGTCACCGAGATCGGCCGTCAGCCCTATATCGTCTCCGGCGTGATGCGCACGGCCGAAGCGGTATCCCCGGTGGGAGGCATTCAGGTCGGACTCTCGCTGCTGGCCTTTGTCGCCGTCTACCTGCTGGTCTTCGGCGCAGGGGTCTATTACATCATCGGGCTGATCCGCAAGGGACCGGACGTGGACACCAGCGAAAAGGACGATGGCCGAAAGCAGGGAAGGCCGGCCCTTGTTGGCCGCCTGGCCTCGGAGTGATCCCAAGCACGGCGCTTCCGCCGAACTTCAAGCATTCCGCATCAGGAGAAGATCATGTTCAATCTCGACACGTTCATCGACCTGCCCCTCGTCTGGTATGGTCTGATTGCCACGGCCATCTTTCTTTATGTCCTTCTGGATGGCTTTGACCTGGGCATTGGTATTCTCTTCCCCTTCGCGCCGTCGGACAAATGCCGGGACCGCATGATGGGGTCCGTGGCGCCGTTCTGGGACGGCAACGAGACCTGGCTGGTGCTCGGCGGCGGCGGGTTGTTCGCGGCATTTCCGCTGGCCTACGCGATCCTGATGCCGGCGTTCTACATGCCGGTGATCGTCATGCTGCTTGGCTTGATTCTTCGTGGCGTCTCTTTTGAGTTCCGCTTCAAGGCCCATGGTCCGTCCCGACGCCTCTGGGACTATACCTTCCATTTCGGCTCCCTGGCAGCCACTTTTGCCCAGGGCACCATCCTGGGCGGCTTCGTACAGGGTGTCTCGGTCCAGGGCCGCGCTTTTTCGGGTGAACCGCTGGCCTGGCTGAGCGCCTTCAGCCTCATGACCGGCCTGGCCCTCGTCTTCGGCTACGCCCTGCTGGGCGCCGCCTGGCTCATCATGAAAACCGAAGACATCACCCAGGATTGGGCACGCCGCTGCGCCGTCTATCTGATCGGTTTCGTGGCCTTCTTCATGGCCCTGGTCAGCATCGGCATGCCGATCATGAACCCGCAGATCCGGGCGCTTTGGTTCAGCCTGCCCAACTTTTTTTACCTGCAAATCATGCCGTTGTCGTGTGTGGTCCTTTTTGTCCTGCTGTGGCGGGATCTGCACCGAAACCATGAAAACCGACCTTTCTTCCTGGTCCAGGGCGTCTTTCTCATGAATTATATCGGGTTGGGGGTGAGCATGTGGCCCTGGCTGGTGCCGTTCGAGGTCACCTTCCGGCAGGCCGCCGCCGCACCCGAATCCCAATCCCTGCTGATCGTGGGCACGGTCATCCTGCTGCCGGTGATACTGGGCTATACGGCATATTGCTACTATATTTTCAGGGGCAAGAGCTCCCATGACATCCACTACTAGTCGACGCAGGCAATGGCTCTGGTTCGCGGCCCTGTGGTGTGGCGGTCTGCTTTCGACCCTTCTTCTCGCCTATGGGATACGCTGGTTGATCTATCGTTGATCCAGAACCTCCCAGAACCTCACGGATCGCTTCGGCGATCTCATTTCTCACGATGGGCTTGAAAATCACCTTTCGGATGCCCAACGCGGTCAACTCCTCGGCGGACATGCCCTTGCTGAAACCCGTGGCCACGATAATCGGCATATCCGGTCGGATGTTCAAGATCGCCGCGGCCAGCTTGTCGCCGGTGAGATCGGGCATGGTCAGGTCGGTGATCACCAGGTCGAAATCCTCTTTGCGGTGTTCGAAGCAGGTCAATGCTGCGATGCTGCTCGAATGGCCGGTCACGCGATAACCCAGCTTTTCCAGCGTTCTTTTGCCGATCTCCACGAGCGGCGCCTCGTCATCGACGAAGAGGACCCGCTCGTTCCCGCCGGGCAACTCCTCGAAGCGCGCGTCGCGTAGGGTCTGGGACTCACCCGACATTTTGGGCAGATAGATATCGAAGGTGGTTCCCTTGCCCGGCGAACTCTCCACCGCAACGGCACCCTTGGCGTTTTTGACGATGCCGTGGACCACCGACAACCCCAGTCCGGTGCCTTCGTCTTTGGGTTTGGTCGTGTAGAAGGGATCGAAGATGCGATCGATGAGGTGGGAGGGCATGCCGGTTCCGGTGTCCGATATCCGCAACCGCACGTAGGCGCCGGCCGAAAGATCCACATGATGGGCGGCAAAGGCCTCGTCGACCTGGCAATCCTCCACCCTGACCGTCAGGGTCCCGCCTTTCTCCTTCATGGCATAGCCGGCATTGGCGGCCAGGTTCATGACGATCTGATGAATCTGGGTCGGATCGGCCAGCACCCGGCCGTCGGAGAGCAGCTCCTGCCGAATGACGATGGTTGCCGGCAGCGAGGCACGGATGAATTTCAACGCCTCTTCGATCAGAGGCTTGAGATGCAGAACGTCGATCTTCTGCTTGGATTGGCGGCTGAAGGTCAGGATCTGGCGGACCAAATCGCCGGCACGCCGCCCGGCCTGTTGGATTTTGCCCATGTAGGCCCGCAGGGCGTCAACCGTTTCGTGCGGCGAGAGTCCCAATTCCGAGTATCCCATGATGGCCGACAGGATATTGTTGAAATCATGGGCGATACCACCGGCCAGGGTGCCGATGGCCTCCATCTTGTGCGCTTGGCGCAGCTGCTCCTCGAGACGCTGATTGACGGTGACGTCCCTGGCGCTGACGACAAAACCGACGATGGCCTGCTTTTCGGGGTCGATATAGGGAAAATAGTTGACGTCCAGACAGCGCTGCTCGCCGCCCCGCAGGGTGATCCAGGTCTGATAGTGGACCTCCTCACCGTCGAGGCAACGCTCGGCCATGGGTCGGGTGACCCTGGCAAAATGGTCTTCGCCCACGGCCGCGGCGATGGTTCGGCCGATAAGCTGGTCGGACGATTTGCCGAAAAAGCTGGAATAGGAGTTGCTCACCGCCTGATAGACACAATCGGCATCCACCAGTGCCAGCAGGTCACCGGTGTGGGAGACGATCTGCTCATAATGGCGCAGGATCTTCTCGGCATGCTTCTGTTCGGTGATCGATTCGATGCTTCCGACGACAGCCGCCGGCCGGACCTGTTCGTTGAAACGGATGGTCATCCTGGCCCGGTACCAGTCGTAGCTGCCGTTCCGGCCCATGAACCGCAACTGGTAGTTTCGGTCCGAGGTGCCGCCCGGCTTGTGGCGAAGAATATCCCGGCTGATGCGATTGAATTTTTCAAGGTCATCGGGGTGAACTCTTTCTGCAACCCATGCGGGTCCGCCTTCGATGAAGCGGTCGGCCGGAAAGCCGGTAACCGTTTCGATATACGGGCTGACATATTCGAACCGGCGCGATGCGAGGTCCACTTTGAATAAANNGATGTAACTCTGCTTTTTCCGGTAATTGAGAATTTGGGCGGCGAAACGGGTGAACTGTCCCTGAGCGGCCTTTTGAAAACAACTTTTCAATTCGGCTTGAAATACTTCGTTGCCCTGCGCCCAGGGCGTCTCCCACAACAGCGTGCCGACCACGTCCTCGAGCCGCGCCTCGATAAAGTCCAGGGCTGTTTTGTTCGCCAGAACCAGACGGCCCTCGGGGTCGACGATGCCCGAGAACTCGAAGTGGTGGTCGAGAAAAGCCCGCAGCTTCTGTTCGCTTTCGTGCAGCTCGCGGGTGGTCACCTCCTTGACCAGGCAATAGATCATCAGAAACCAGGCGATGGGCGTCAACGTGCCGATAAAATTTTCGATGCGGTCGAAACGGTTGCCGGTTCCCGCATGCCGCCATTCCATGAACAGGCTGAAATGGTACGCGGTCAATAAGATAAGAAAACCGGCCAGCAGATAGCGGGAGTCCTTGGTCAGCGGCAGGCGTTTGAAACCGATGAAGAAAAACAACAGGGCGGCGGCAGAGGCCAGACAGGCAATGGCATCGAGGAAGGCGATCATGGGGATCGTCCCTCTTCCCGAGGACGGGTGATGCACCAGACCCAACAGGCGAGAAAGATGGTGCCGGCCAGGTAGCTGAGGTGTTCGAAAAAGTTAAAGACCGAATAGAGGAAAAACCCTTCGAAAATGGTCAGCAGCCATCCGATCAGCATGAAGGCAAAGGCCCAGATGAAAAGATAAGCGGCCTCGTATCTTTTCAGCTTGGCATAGTTGCCGCGCACGAGAACCAACGCACCTACCCCCAGCAGGAGCATGAGCAGTTCATTTTCCTGGAACATGATGACCTCCCCGCGGAACCCGATAGAGCCTTCATCGTCCGCTTGCCGGTCTACGACCTGCCATGAACGTTCCTCAAAATCGATAATTCATGAATAGATGGTCTACTTTGTGCGCTTGTCAACCTCTATGGGGGTGAATGACTGATCGTCGTGGCAATATCGCGCCATCACACCTTGAAGCGGCTCACCAGAGCATTGAGCTCTTCGGCCAACTTGGCCAACTCGCCGGAACTCAAATTGACCTGAGAGCTGCTGTTGGACATCTCTCCGGCCGCCTGGGTCACCTCGGCGATATCTCCGGCGATATCCGAGGCCACCGACGAACTCTGGGCGATGTTTTCGCTGACTTCACCGATGCCCTGGGAGGCCTGGGCGATGTTGCCGGCGATCTCACCAGTAGTGGTGGACTGCTCCTCAACGGCGCTGGCGATGGTGGTGACTACTTCGTTGACGCTTTTGACCACCCGGGTGATGTTTTCAATCTCGGCCACGGTGCCTCCTGTTGAGCGCTGAATGCTCTCCACACGCTGTTTGATCGCCAGGGTCGCCTCCGATGTCTGGCGGGCCAGTTCCTTGATCTCATTGGCCACGACGGCAAACCCCTTGCCGGCCTCACCGGCCCGGGCGGCTTCGATGGTGGCATTGAGGGCCAGCAGATTGACCTGCTCAGAGATGTCGGTGATGGCCTCGACCACCTTGCCGATCTCCTGGGCGGCACTGCCCAACTCGCCGACCTGTTCCGAAGCCTTTGCCGTCTGTCCGACCGCCTCTTCCGTGATATTCCGGGCCTTTTCGGTGCTCTGACCGATCTCCCGAATGGTGGCCGTCATCTCTTCTGTGGCGGCCGCCACCACATTGATGTTGCTGGCGGCCTGCTCCATGGCAGCGGCGACCGATGTGATGTTGGCGCTCATCTCCTCGCTGGCGGCCGCCACGGTGGTGGCCTTGGCGGAAGTCTGCTCGGCGCCGGCATTCATCTGCTCGGAAATGCCGGCCAGACTGCCGGACGCGTCATTGATGCGTGCGGCGTGCTGGGCCATTTCGCGGACGATGCCCTGAATCTTTTCAACGAAGGCATTGAACCAGCGGGCCAATTCGCCCACCTCGTCGCGGCTCTTGACCGCCAGCCTTTTGGTCAGATCACCCTCCCCTTCGGCCGCGTCCTGCAACCCGTGGACGACCTGATTGAGTTTTACGGCAATCGCGTTGACCACCATGAAAATCAATATGGTGGCCACCAGGAGGACCACCGCTGTGATGATAAGATTCAAACGGCCCAGTTCGTATGCGGCGGCCATGAACTCATCGGTGGGCACACCCACGACGACGGTCCACCCCAGCCCCTCGATGGGTTTATACGCGGTTCGCTTGGTGACGCCCTCAAAAGTGTACTCGAGCATACCCGATTTGCCGGCCAGCATTTTTTTGCCGAAATCGAAATCGTTCAAGTCAAGTTTGAGGATATTGGCCTTGTCGGGGTGGGCAATGACGACACCGTCCTGCTTGTACATAAAGGCGTAGCCGCTCTGACCGACCTTGATCGTATCCACGAACGCCTTGTTGAAGGCCGACACGTCCACGACGCTGAACACCACGCCGATGACGGCCCCCTTCTCCTCGATCGGTGCCGCCAAGGCAAAGACAGGTTGACCGGTCTGGCGGCTGCGGGTCACCTCGCCGATCCCCAACGTGCCCTTCATGGCCACCTGAAAGTAATCTCGATCATCGACCTTGAATTTGCCTGGAAGCTCCGCGTTCGAAGAAGCCACGATGTTTCCAGAGGAGTCGGCCAGGTTGATGTCTTCGTAGTAGCCGTATTGCTCCTTCAGTTTCGCCAGCTGGAGGTCGGCTGATTTTCTGGCGGCCTTGCCCATGAAGGTGTCCTTGACCGCGCTGGCGTAAAGCTGCTGTTCGCTCCAGGTGGTCAAATCGAGCTTGCGGTCCTTGATCCAGGATTGCAGAATCGTTGCGATTGAATCCGCGTGCTGGTTGAGGTTTTGGGTCAACACCTCCTCGAGCGCCTGGCTCGAACGGAAATAGGAAACGGCCGCGGTCAGCCCCATCCCAAGTACGATCAATCCGATGATGGGCAATAGGATCTTGCTTCTGATGGTATTGATTTTCAGTTTTTTCATGCTCCAATCCTTTATCACGCGTTTTTCTAACCAAAACAGAATGATGCATTCAGAACAGGTTCGTGTCCACTCGAAAACCGGGAAAATCAAACCTCAGCCGCCGCACCCCAGCGGAATCACCTGATGATGATCATTGGCAAGATCCGGGGAAACTTTAGCCGAAACCCATGGCCATCCGGTTGGTTGATCCTCAAAATCACCTTGACGGAGCGTTTTTGCTGCCGCAGTATGGGGCCCGAATTTCAGGCCGCAATATGCGTTTTATTTGCTTTCCGTACCCATCAACCAAAGGAGATAGCGATGAGAAAAACAGGCGCATGGACAGTTGTTCTAAAATGCTCCTCATGGGCATGCGTGGTCCTGGCGGGCATGTTCTGCATGGCACCGGTGGGACATAGCGCCGACTTCAAAAAGGAATACAAGCTGCAGGTCAATGTGGGCCCATCCTTTTACTGGGGCATTGGCGCGAGCAAGTTCGCTGACCTGGTCAAGGAGAAAACCGGCGGCCGGATCCATATCAAACCCTATTTCGGGAGCTCGCTGCTCAAAGGGGCCCAACTCAACTGCGCCCAGATGGTGGCCAAGGGAGTCATCGACTGCGCCTACGAATCGACGATCAACATCTCGCCGGTGATCGGCGAAGCCAATGTGTTCCACCTGCCGTTTTTCATCAACTCCTTCGACAACCTGGACAAAATGAAGGCAGGCCAGTCCGGCCGGGCGGTCTTCGACGCCATGACCCAAAAAGGGCTCCAGCCCCTGGCATGGGCGGAAAACGGTTTCCGCCAGGTGACCAACAGCAAGCGTCCCATCCAGACCCCCGAAGATCTCAAGGGGCTGCGCATCCGGGTGGTGGGCAACCCGCTGTTCATGGAAACCTTCCGCCAGCTCGGTGCCGACCCGGTGAACATGAACTGGGGCGATGCCCAGACCGCTTTCCAACAGGGGGTGGTCGACGGCCAGGAAAATCCGGTGGGCGTGCTGGTGCCGCTGCAGATCTGGCAGTATCATCAATATGCCACCATGTGGAACTACCTGGTCGACCCGCTGGTGATCTATTGGAACCAGAAGCAGTGGCAGGCCTTCCCGTCCGACATCCAGAAGGCCATTTTGGAAGCGGCCGAGGCATCGGGGCGTTTTGAAATCGCTCTCTGCCGGGCCGGCCTTGACGGAGAACAATCGATCGGCATTCTCAAAAACGAATTCAACTACGAGATGGAGGTACCCAATCCCGTTCAATTCATGGAATCCAAGGGCATGACCGTCACCTTCCTCGACGACGACCAGGTCAAAGCGTTTGCCGAAGCCACGCGTCCGGTCCTGGAAAAATGGACCCAGGAGATCGGCGCGGAACTGGTGGCCAAGGCAAAGGCCGATATGGAAAAAAAGTAAAGCAGGAGCGGATGTTGAAAAAATCTGAATCGATTCGCCTGGATTATTGGATCGTGGCGGTTCTGCTCATGGCCATGGCTCTCATCGCCTTCATCAATGTGCTGAGCCGCTACTTCGTCAACTTCTCCATCGGCGCCACCGAGGAGATCACCATCAACCTCTTCGTCTGGATGACGGTGGTGGGCACGGGCATCGCCTTTGAACGGGGCGCCCACCTGGGCATGGTCACCTTCTTCAACCTCTTCCCCCGTAAAATGCGGCGTCGGCTGGTGGTCTTCAGCGCCCTGCTGGGCGCCCTGCTCTTCATCCTGGTCGGTGTCTACATGATCCAGGCCATCTACGACGAGATCACCTTCTTCAAAGCCACCAGTGCATCACTGGGCATACCGGTCTGGATCTACTATGCCGGCGTGCCGCTGCTCTCCGTGTTCGTGTTCAGGGGCATCTACCGCGGCACCCGCACCCGGTTGGCCGAAATGGACCGGGAGGCGGCCTGATGGAAATCGCACTGATCAGTTCGGTCTTCCTGGTACTCCTGGTGCTGGGCGTGCCCATCGGCATCTCCCTGGGCGTGGCCGGCGTGGTGACGATCTACCAGTTCGACCTGGGTATCGAGATGCTGGGGGTCAACTTCGCCTCGGGCATCGCCTCGTTTCCCTTGCTGGCCATCCCCTTTTTCGTGCTGGCCGGCGTGATTCTCGATCGCGCCGGTCTGGCGGCCACCATCGCCCGCTTTTTCGAACTGCTCGTCGGCCGAAGCACGGGCGGGTTGGCCATGGTGGCGGTGATGACCTGCATCTTCTGGGGGGCGCTGTCCGGATCGGGCCCGGCCACCACCGCGGCGGTGGGCATGATCCTGCTGGCCCCCATGATCCGGCACGGCTATGACAAGAGTTTTGCCGGAGCCACCATCGCCAACGCCTCGGACCTGTCGATCATCATCCCGCCCAGCATCGCCTTCATCATCTACGGCAATATCACCAGCGTATCGGTCAGCGCGCTGTTTATGGCCGGCGTCGTCCCCGGATTGCTCACCGGCGCCGGTACGGTGCTGGTGGCTTACCTGATTTCAAGGCGGCGGGGCTACTGCGGCACAGAAGGGCGCGGCAGCGCCAAGGAGCTTTGGCAAGCCTTCAAAAAATCGATATGGGCCTTGCTGGCGCCGGTGGTCATCCTGGGTGGGATCTACTCGGGCATCTTCACGCCCACCGAGGCGGCCGTGGTGGCCGTCTTCTACAGCCTCTTCGTGGCCGTCTTCATCTACCACTCGATCCACTGGCGCGACATGATCGACATGCTCGTCAGTGCGGCGGTCACCAGTTCGGTGATCATGTTCATCGTGGTCTTTGCCGGCATCTTCACCTGGACGGCCTCGGTCATCGGTGTGATCGACCGGACGGCCGAACTGATCGTGAGCATTTCTCCCAATGCCGTGGTGATGATCGTTCTGGTGGACCTGCTGCTGCTGGCCCTGGGCATGGTGCTCGACGCCATCAGCATCTCCTATCTGCTGGTGCCTATCCTGATACCGGTGCTCAAGGCCTTTGGCATCGATCCGGTCTGGTTCGGTGTAATCTTCATCGCCGCCCTGGCCATCGGCCAGGCCACGCCGCCGGTGGGCGTCAACCTGTTCACCGCGGCCAACCTGATTCAGAGCGACATCGACGTGGTGGCCAAAGAGGCCATCCCCTATGTGGTCATGGATGTCATCGTGCTGCTGATCCTCTCGCTGCTGCCGATATTATCCCTTTATCTGCCGATCAAGGCCGGGTTGTACGCGCCATGATCGGGTTCGGCCTGTTTGCCCTTGTCAAGATCGCCGTGTCGGTCCTCTTCGTGGTAGCGCTCAGTATCATCGCCGAGCGGGCCGGCCCCCGCGTGGCCGGTGTCATCTCCGGCTATCCCATGGGGGCGGCCATCACCCTGTTTTTCATCGGCGTCGAGATCGGACCCGACTTCGCCGCCCGCAGCGCGGTTTTCACGGCCGCCGGCCTGTCGGCCACGGTGGCTTTCGTGGCCGGCTATCTGGTGGGCCTGGGCTGGGCGCGCAACCGAGGCCGCGCGGCCGCCATCGGCATCTCCGTTTCGACGGCCCTGGCCGCCTATGGCGGGGCTTCCTGGCTCCTCACCCGGTTGTCCATCGGCGCTGGAGGGGCCGCGCTCATCGCGGCGGCGAGCATTGCCCTGGCCACTTGGGCCTTCAGGGCCATCGCCGATGCGCCGATTATCGACAGAAACCGCCTGCGCTTCCGCGTGACCTTGATTCGGGCCGCCTTTGCGGCCGTGGTGATCCTGACGATCACTACGGCCGCGAAAGTCGTCGGACCGCGATGGGCAGGGATCTTCTCCGCCTTTCCCAGTACTGTCTTGCCGCTGCTGGTGATCATCCAGTTCACCTACCGCCCGGATCACGTGCGCACGATCATCAAAAACGTGCCGCGCGGTCTTCAGTCGCTGCTCGTCTATGTGCTGATCGTGACGGCGACCTACGACACTATAGGGGTCGCCTGGGGCACGGTCCTCGGTTATGCCGCGGCTACGGTTTATCTGCTGGCCTTGGAATACAGCCGGCGCCTGAAATGGCAGGCGCGGTCGAAGGGATTAAAAAAACGCTCCGGAACCCATTCACAAGATTCCGGAGCGTGATGTCGATCAGATGCCGGAAATATAACGGCGGATGGGCAAAGCGATCAGCGCGACCGCGAGGCGGAAGCACGCCGGGTGGCTCTCTCCCACTCCTCGACCTCGCCCTCCTCCACTTCTTCCCAACCGGTGATCATGGCACGTACATGGGCGCTGACCGTATGGCCGGTGGTGGTCATGTAAACGTGAACGATGATGAAGGAAAAGATGGCGAAGGCGCCGGCGGTGTGGATCAGCACCACCGGGTTCAGCGAGAGGCCGGCCAATCCCCAGGCGGGCCAGTCGTTGTACATCCAGTAGAGCAAGCCAGACACCATCTGAACGGGTAGTAAAAATGCCGCCAGGGAGAGGTAGACCAATCGCTGGAGGGGGTTGTGCTTGGCCTCCTTGCGTTTGGGCACCGGGTGGCTTTCGCCCCGGAAGATACCGTAGCTGTAGTAACGAATCACCTGGAACATCTTGCGCGTCGTTGGGATGTATTGGCGCCATTCGCCCGTCGTGAAGAGCCAAAAGACGAAAAAGGAGAAGGCGATGAGCCAGGTGATCCCGGCGGCGTTGTGAATGGTCACGGCCCGCTCGAAACCGATCAGCGTGAAGCTGCCATGGACCTCCAGGCCGGTCACCAGCAACAGCACGATGAGCAGCATCTGAAGCCAGTGCCAGAAGCGCTCGTAGCGGGTATACAGGTATATATTTATTTTTTTGAGATGTTCCATGCTACTTGCCCTCCTTCCGGCCGCCGGTGAACATTCGGGTCAGTCCATGCAGACAGACCCCTGCCAGGCTGCCCAACACCACGATCCAGCCCATGGCGTCCAGCGGCGAGAAGCGATCGCGGCCGGGCATGTAAAATCCGGTCAGCTCGGCCAGGCGGCCGTCCGTGCGCACATGGCACTCCTCGCACGAAACGGCCTGCCCCTTTGGGGCCACCATGTGGGTGATGGGAAAGACGTAGGTGGTGTCCACGAAGTCGAATTCACCGGAGTAAGGAATCTGCAGGATTTCCTGGCCCTTTGAAAGGGCGTGCTGCCAATCCAAGGTCTTCCAGTACCCATCGGGGCCGGAAAGCATGGGACCCAGAAGGGTTTTGTGCACCTTGTCGTAAGGCTGCCGTCCCTCGTGGACCTTGAATGGAAAAATGCGGGCGTTGGCATCGTCCCGCGACCCGACCGGATGGCTCACCCGGACGGTCTGGCTCGGATCGATCTTGTCTCTGGCGGTCACGCTGCTGATGGAACCGTTGTACCAGAAGTATTCCGGCTGCACATTTTTGGCCCACCGCATCTGTCCCTTGATCGACAGNNCGAATTCGTCCTGGGTCTTGTAAGGCTTGCCGTCCTTGAGCTTGCCGGACTGGGACCAGTCCCAGGACATCTTGGTGGGGTTGACCCGGGCGAATTTGGGAATGTGACAACTCTGGCAGGCCACCTTGTCGGTGTGATCGTTGGCCTTGGAATCGGCGGCGTGCGGTTTGCTGGTGTGGCACGATTCGCAGGTGATCTTGGGCGCCAGATCATCATCGATCAGGCTCTTGCGATCCGTTGCCGCCGGCTTCGTGTAAACGCGCCCGGCGATGTTGTGCAGAATGGTGGTGTGGCAGCGGGTGCACTCGAAATTGTGGCCCTCGACCGCCATGTGGACATCCAGGGACTTGTTGGGGTTGGTCAAAGAGGTGTCCAGGTCCCCGTGTTTGACGCCGTCGCCGCCGCCGCCCTTGAAATGACACTCGCCGCAGTTCTGCCGCTGGGGCCGCACGACGGCCTGAACCGACGCCTGGATGTTGGACCGCAGCTCGTCGGCAATCTCCTTCTCACCGGGATCGTCCGAATCGGCAAAGGCGGACAGGTCCTCGAAGGCTTCGCCCCAGTTCATGGTCTTGTTGCTGTGGCAGTTCAGGCAGTTGATGGTCTTGGCTTCCGTGCCCCAACCCGGATGGCAGCTCATGCATCCCTTGTCCTGCATCTTGTTGGCCGAGATACAGTAGTTGTTGATCGAATCGCCGCCTTTGCCGTGGACGCTGCCGTCTGCAGTGGTATAGGCCTGCCAGGTCCAGTGGATGGTCTTGTGGATCTGATCGGCCGCCTCCGTATGACAGGAGAGACACGCCTGGGTCACTTCCGGTCCCGAACGGAAATCCTTATTCAGCGCTTCAATTCGGGAATGGTCGACCGTGATCCACATATTCTTCCCTTTGGTGGCCTGCTGCGCCATGGTCCGGCCCGGCGCCTGCCCGTCCGCCTTGTCTGTGGCACCGTCGGCCGCCGGCATGCAAAGCAGGGTGGCCACCAACAGGAGCAATGTGCATGGCACGATAAATAGGCTCCCTCGGGTTGGCTTCATGGTTTTCCCCCTTTTTTGGGTTGAATGGAGAATCGGCACCTATATCGGCTTTTTGATATTGTAACTGCCATCTTTATTGATGGTCAACTCACCATCCAGGTAAAAGACCTCTTTTAGCTCCGGCCGCAGATCCTGGACCATGTAAAAGGATTCGCCGCTGCGTGCGCCTGTTCCACAGATAAAGACGATCGGTTTGTCGGTCGGCAGGGTCTTTATTTTGTTCTCCAGATCATCCACCGGAATGTTGACGGCACCCTTCAGGGAACCTTTTTTATATTCATCCGCGTCACGAACATCCACCAGTAGAATCGATTCGGGCGCCCCGGCGAGAATCCGGCGGAACTCATCGTGATCGATGCTGCCCTCCTCCTGGCCGGC
>DHGT01000001.1 GCA_002402905.1 Desulfatitalea sp. UBA4791
AGCACGGCCTCCTGGGTGGGGCGGTCGAAGTAGATGATCACATTGCGGCAGAAGATGATGTCCATTTCCGCGGTGCGAGCGTAGTCGGCGTCCATCAGGTTGAGCCGCTGGAATTTCACCCGGCCGCGCAAGACCGGGATGATGCGCACGCGGGGCCGTCGGCGGTCTTTGCTGCGCAGCAGGTATTTTTTCTTCAGAGCCATGGGGACCGGTTCGACTTCGCGCTCTTCGTAGATGGCCTGGCGGCCGGTTTCCAGTACCCGGGTGGAGATGTCGGTGGCTAGGATCTGGTAGGCGAAGCCGGGCACTTGTTCGGCATATTCACTGAGCACCATGGTCAGGGTGAAGGCTTCGGCGCCGGTGGAACAGCCCGCACTCCACAATTTCAGGGGCCGACGCAGCCCGGCCCTGGTCTGGTTCAGCAGGTCGGGCAAGGTGGTTTCCATCAGCACCTGGAAATGACGCGGCTCGCGGAAAAAGTCGGTTTTATTGGTGGTCACCGCGTCGAGCAGGTGGTGCAATTCCCGGTCACGCCCCTCGTCGCTGAACACATAGTCATGGTAGGCCTCGAAACTGTCCAGGCGCAACCGGCGCAGCCGTTTCTGCAGCCGGGACTGGAGCATGGTGCGCTTGGAGGGCGGCATCTTGATACCCAGCTCGGCCGTGATGAACCGGCTCAGGGCGTCGAACAGCTGAGGGGTGAGCAGGGTGCCTCTCGACGTGCGGGCGGCGATGTCGGCGGTCATGGGTTCTTCTCCTGGTTAACCGAGCACCTTTTTCACCACGGCCAGCAACTGGTCGGGTTTGAAGGGTTTGACGATCCATCCGGTGGCGCCGGCAGCCTTGGCCTCGCTCTTCTTTTCCGCCTGGGACTCGGTGGTCAGAAAGACGATGGGCATGAATTTGCACTCGGGTTTGGCGCGCAGGGCCTTGATCAGTTCCAGGCCGTTCATGTTGGGCATATTCAGGTCCGTGATCACCATCTGCACGCCGGCGCCGTTGAGCTTGTTTAAAGCATCGCGCCCGTCCTGGGCTTCACTGACCTCGTAACCGGCCCCCTTGAGGGTGAACGAGACCATCTGGCGTACGCTGGCCGAGTCGTCCACGGTCATGATTTTTTTACTCATTATCTGATTGCCTCCTTGTGTCGTGCCACCCACGGACGGTTGATGACGAATAACGGATAGACGATATCTACAAACATTGCCGTAACACCAGATTGGCGATGCCCTCGAGGGGCATGACCTTGTCCACGGCGCCTTTCTTGATCGCCTCCTTGGGCATGCCGAACACCACGCAGGTGGCTTCGTCCTGGGCGATGGTATAGGCCCCGGCCTCTTTCATCTCCAGCAAGCCTTGGGCCCCGTCGTCGCCCATGCCGGTCATCAGGACGCCCACGGCGTTGGCGCCGGCATAGCGCGCCGTGGAACGGAACAGCACATCCACCGACGGCCGGTGGCGGCTCACCAGCGGCCCCTCTTTGACCTCCACGAAGTAGCGCGCGCCGCTGCGTTTGAGCAGGGCATGACGGTTACCCGGGGCGATCAGCGCCCGGCCGCGCATCACCGTGTCGTCGTTTTCCGCCTCTTTGACCGTCACCTGGCAGGTGGTGTTGAGGCGTTCGGCAAAGGCGCGCGTGAAGTGCTCGGGCATGTGCTGCACGATCACGAGGCCGGGGGCGTCGGCCGGCAACATTTCCAGAAAGACGCGCAGTGCTTCTGTTCCGCCGGTGGAGGCGCCCACGGCGATCACCTTGTCGGTGGTGCGCACCATGGCGCGGCTGGCCGGCTTGGCGATCACCGCATCGGCCGTCAATTTGGGTTCGATGCGGCGCGGGGGCGCAATGCGTTTGACCCGGGCGGCGGCCGAGGCGCATATGGCATCGCAGATGCGCACCCGGGACTCTTCCAGGAAGTTGCGGGTGCCCACATGGGGTTTGGCGATGACTTCCACGGCCCCCAGCTCCATGGCCTTGAGGGCTGACAGGGAGCCTTTTTCGGTCAGACTCGAACAGACCACCACCGGCACGGGATGCTGGCTCATGATCTTTTCCAGAAAGGTGAGCCCGTCCATGCGCGGCATTTCAAGATCCAGGGTGATGACATCCGGCGCTTGTTTGCGCATGCGTTCGGCGGCGATGAACGGATCCTGGGCCGTGGCCATCACCGCCAGCCGCGGGTCGGCGTTGATGATCTCGGCCAGGGTGTTGCGCACCACCGCCGAATCGTCCACGATGAGTACTTGTATTTTGGTTTTCATGTCTCTTGTCCTGTGATCATCCGCAAGCATGGCGTGCCGGACGGCGTGACTTCCGTTTGCGCCACCAAACCCAGTTGGAACAGCTCGGACATCAACTGGCGCTCCCGGATGGGTTTGACCAGGTAAGCGGTGGCGCCGCCCTGGTAGATCGCCGTCATCACCGATTGGGGATGGTCCAGGGCCGTGACCATGATCACCTTGACCTTCAGGGGGTCGCGAATGTCTTTTGCTTTTTCTATCTCGCGGATGCGAACCAGGGCTTCCTGGCCATCCATGTCGGGCATCAAGATGTCCAGACAGATGAGGTTGTAGGGCCGGTTCTGCTGCCAGGCGCGCGCGAAAGCCTGCACCGCATCGGCGCCGTTTGTCACCGCGTCACATGGTCCGAGACGGCCGAGCAGCCGCTGGGCGATGGTTCGTGAAGCAAACTCATCATCCGCGATCAGGGTTTTCATCTCCGATTCCTTTCACGCCTCAATTTTTTCGGCCACCATCGCGGGTATGAGTCGTTTCAGCCACACTTCGCCGCTGGCAGTATCGAACAGGATTTTGCGGCCCGTGGCGCCGCCCACATCCGCGACCTTGAGCTTGAAGCCCAGGCGCTGGAGCGACGACAGGGCGGCCTGCACATTGAGCCGGCCGACGCTCGGCGGCTGGACCCGCCGGGTCCCCCGGCCCATCATGGCGGCCCCGCCGAAAATCTTCACCTCGACCTGCCCCGGGCGCACACCGCAGTCGGCCATCCAGCGGCCCATGGCGTCGATGGCGCAAGTTGCGTAACGGCCCGTGGCCTCACAACCCGTCATGCACGCCGTCGGCCGCGGGCATTGGGGTTGCAACACATGGCATATGGCCGCCAGGCCGGTGGCGCGATGGTAAAAGGTCACCGACACGCAAGATCCCAGAACCGTGGTCACCACCACCGGTCGTTCGGTGCAGTAAATCTCACCCGGCTTCAGGTAGTGTTGCGGCAGATCCGCATGGTGGGGCATGGGCATGGCGAGCGGTCCGTTACGCCGCCACGGCTGCGTCGTCCAACTCGTGCAGCAGCTTCTGCACATCGAGGATCAACGCCACGCTGCCGTCGCCCAGGATGGTGGCACCCGAGATCTCTTGCACATCCTTGTAAAGCGTGTTCATGGTCTTGATGACGATCTGGTGTTCGCCGATCACCCGGTCCACCACGATGCCCACCTGCTGGCCGTCGAGCTGGTTGATCACCACCTGTTCGATGGCCGGCGGCGTTCCTTCGATGCCGAATCGTTCGCGCAAGGGAAGGTACGGCACGATCTGGCCGCGGATGTTGAGAATGTTGCGGCCGTGGGCATCGGCCACATGCTTGCGGGTCAGCTCCACGCACGACTCGATGGCCGCCAGGGGCAGGACGAATTTTTCATCGCCCAGTTCGACCAGCAGGCCGTCGATGATGGCCAGGGTAAGGGGCAGCTTGAGGGTGATGGCGGTGCCCCGGCCCTTGCGGCTGGTGAGGTCGATGCTGCCGCGCAGCGTCTCCAGGCTGCGTTTGACCACGTCCATGCCCACACCCCGACCCGAAACGCTGGTCACCGCACCTGCGGTGGAAAAGCCGGGCAGGAAGATCATCTGCAGCAGTTCCTTATCGCTCTTATCGGCTTCCGGGGAAAGAAGACCCTTTTCGATGGCCTTGCGCCGGATCTGTTGAGGATCGATGCCCGCTCCGTCGTCCTGGATGTGGATCAGCACATTGGCCCCGGAATGCTCGGCATGGATGCGGATGGTGCCCTGTTCGGACTTGCCTGCCGCGCCGCGCTTTTCGGGCGTTTCGATGCCATGGTCGATGCTGTTGCGCAGGATATGCACCAGCGGATCGTTGAGCTGCTCGATGACCGTCTTGTCCAGCTCGGTCTCCCCCCCTTCGGTGTGCAGCTGGATGCGTTTGCCCAGCTCGCCGGAAAGATCGCGCACCAGGCGGCGCAGCTTGGCAAAGGCGGTCTCGATGGGCAGCATGCGTACGCTCAACACATGGTCGCGCAGTTCGGCGGTCAGCCGTTCGACCACTTCGGTGATGGCCAGCAGCTCGGGGTCGCGGTCGGCTGTGGCTTTCTGGCTCAGCCGGGCCTGGACGGTCACCAGCTCGCCCACCAGGTTGACCAGGGCGTCGAGTTTTTCGGCGGCCACCCGCACACTGCCGGACGATGATTGCTGCTCGCGACGTTGACGGGTTTCCTGGACAAAGGCCTGTTCGGCCAGGGCAGCCCCCACCTGTTCGGGGCTGACCGTCCGGGATTCCACCAGGAGTTCACCCAGACGTTTCTGGCGATGCAGGGCTGTTTCCACTGCCTCGGGGGCCACATCGCCCCGGGCCACCAGGATTTCACCCAGGCGCGGAGATGGCCTGTCTTCGGTCTCCGGCTCGTCGATCGGTTCGATCGCCAAGTCGCAGGCGTCTTCGGCGAAGATGAAGACATCCTTTATCGCGTCGATCCCTCGGCCGGTGGTCAGCAGGATCTCCCAATGCAGATAACAGCTTTCCGGGTCGAAAAGAGCCGGTTCGGGCAGACGGTCGGTGTAACCGATGACGCGGCAGGGGCCCAGGCCGGCCAGCTCGTCTATCAGGGCCAACGGATTCGTACCGTTGCGGAACAGGTCGTCATAAGGGGTGAATTGGATGCGAAACATCTGTTCACGGACCGGCGTCGGCGATGCCGGTGCGGCTGGCGCCGGGTTGGAAAGGGGATCGGTTTCGTCCGGCATCGATGCATCGTCCGGGCTCAGAAGCGCGCGAAAGCCGGCCAGGATGCCGGCGCCTTTGTCAGGATCGTTGGCCTCGGCTTCAGCGCCGCCGTCCAGCAAACCTTTGATGTGATCCCTTGCCAGCAGGGCCAGATTGACGAGGTGGGTGGTGACCGGGATGCGGCCGTCGCGCACCCGGTCGAACACGGTTTCCACGTCGTGGGTGAAGGCGGCGATCTCGTCAAAGCCGAACATGGCGCCCGATCCCTTGATGGTGTGCATGGCGCGAAAGACGCGGTCCACCAGGGCCGTGTCATCTGGGGATTGCTCCAGCTCGAGCAGCGAGGTCTCCAATTCGGCCAGCAGTTCGTAGGCTTCGATCTTATAAGCTTCGCGTTGGGTATCCATGGGCTATGTCTCTTGAGCTCTATTTGAAAAGGGTTCCAACACCAGGCCGGCTCGCACCAGGGCCGCCGTGACCGAGGGCGATGGCGGGCCGAGGGTGATCGCCGCATCCGGTAAGCCGGCGGCGCGCGCGATCTGGCAAATGATCTGGAGGCCGGCCCCGTCGCAGCTCTCCACCTCACTCAAGTCGACAGTCAGTGGATCTGGCGACGACAGCAGGGGCAACAGGGTGCGCCACGTGTCGGCGGCTTCCCAGATGCTCAGGGCGCCGCGGACAAACACCGTGCGGCCATGGTCAAGGGTTCGACTTTCTATGGGCATGGGATCTCCCTTCTCATCAAAACAATTCCACGTTGTCATCAAACATCTCGGGTTCCGCGGCCGCATCGTCGGTCTCGGAGGATCGATCCAACCGTTCGGGTGAAGCGGCACGTTCCGGGCCGGGCTGACCCAGGTGGGCTTCGCGTTCACGATCCATGGTGTAACGGGCCATGATGCGCCGCTCTTCGGCCTGCCAATCGTCCGAGGCGGCCTCGGCAAAAGGCTGCAGCATGTTTTGAACCTCCGCCAGGCGCGACCGTTGCGCCTGGCCGCCATCGGCCAGGGTGTCGAAAAACCCGAGGTGCGCTTGACCCTCTGCGATGCGCTGCTCCAATCGTTGCCCCATTCCCAATACCTGCCGGGACTCGGTTTTGAAGGTGGCACAGGCGATGGAAAAGCCTTCGATGCCCCGGCGCAGCAGCGCACCGGCGCCGTCGGCTCCTCCCCGATCGTCCCCGGCGCTCTCCACGGATCGGATGGATCGGGAGGCTTCGGCGATGCGCGCCATGATATCGGTGACGGCGCCGATGGTGGTATTGGACTGCTCGGCCAGCGCTTTCATTTCGTTGACGATGGCGGCGATGGCGCGTCCTGCGTCTCCCAGGCGGGAGGAGCGGATGACCGCATTGAGAGCCTTGAGGCGGATGTCGAAATTGATGTCGCGCACCTGGTCGATGTGGGTGTTCATGCGGGCCACGGTCTGGCCGGTCTCTTTGCGGGCCTCGGCCAGACGGCGGATCTGCGCCGTGCCCTCGTCGAACAGGCCGGTGAGCCGCTCCAGTTCCTGGGTCAGCACTGTCACCGGATGGCGGGCACGGCTGCCAGCGACCGGGTAGGCGGCATCGATCTCCAGGGTGTCCAGGGCTTCGGCGCGGGTGACCGCCCCTACCGCCGTTTGCAAGGCACCCAGTGCCGACCGGCTCTCTTCCCGCACCGCCGCCACATCCTCGCAGATAGTTTGCACCTGGGCCATCTGCAGACGAACGATACCGTAGACGCGGCCGAGCATGGCCTGCATGGAGGTCTGCGGCAGCGAGTCGCCGAGCGTCCCGTTCATGATCTGTTCGGCCTCGTCCAGTGCCTCCTGGATGTGCGCCGCGCGTTGGGAGATGTTGTCGTGGATTTGAACGCCCACGACCAGGCGGCCCACCTGCTGGTCGATCTGCAGGGATTGTTCGCCGATACGGTCCAGGGCGTCCATGGTCAGGTTCATGAAACAGGCCACCTGATCCAGAGCGCTGCGGACCGACGCCTGGGCATCGGCCATGAGGGTTTCCAGGTGGGACATGCGCGCGCTGATATCGGCGTGCACGGTATCGAGGACCCGTTGGGCGGTTTGAGTGTCTTCGCCGATATGGCCCACCGCGCTGTAAACCGTGCGCGATAGTTGCGCGATCTCTTCGGCCAGGGCTTGAAATGCCTCGGCCGCCGCATGACTGCGGGCGCTTTCGATGCTGATGGCCAGACCGACCATTTTTAGGTTCTTGGCCACTACCTTGAACTGCTGGTTCTGAAGATGCAGCGCGGCCAAATCGGCCTGAATCCGATGCAACCCGTCGAGATCGGCGGCCAGGTGCTGCCGGTGGGTCTTGACCTCATCGATGGCCCCGGCGGCATGGTTCTCGATGGCTCTGAGAGCACCCCGGATAGAAGCATCCTGCTCTTCACTCAGCATCGCCACGATGGTTTGGGTCAGCTGCCGTGCCTCGGCCTGGATGGTCTGCAGCCGGCCGCCCAGGTCGAGAAAATCATTTTCGGTTTGGCCGCACAGTTCGGTGAGCCGTTTGCCGCTGCGGTGAAGCGAATCCATCATGGTGACGGTTTTCTCCTCCTGCGGTTCGCTGGTCGATCGGGATGTCGATTGACACATCATCGGTCATTTCCAAGCCGGATTTGCTGAGATTTGCGTTGATCGGCGATTTGCAATTGCAACGTCACGCCCTGGGGCCTTGGATAGATGCGGCATTCCACGATGCCTTTCAATCGATCACTGTCCACCTCGAGGTCGAAGGTGCACCCCTTTCCGAGGGTTGCCGTTTGGGCCGCTTTTTCTTCCAACCCCGTTCCCTCCGCCCAGGGAAAGGCGTCGTGGAAGGCACTATTGATCGGATCGGGGCACTCCGGTGTCAACCACTCTCGAGCCGCGCGGTTCATGTAGCTGATGCGTCCGGTGCCGTCGAGAGAGACGAAGCCGTCGATCACACTGTCCAGAATGAACAGCATGTCCCGGTTGGTTTGCAGCAGCACCTTTTCCACACGGCGCCGGTAGTCGATTTCCTGCTCCAGCCGCTGATTGGCCTGTTTGAGTTCTTCCGTACGCCGGGCCACCTTCTGCTCCAGCTCCTCATGGGCCCGCTTGAGCGCTTCTTCCTTCGCGGCCAGCTGTTTTTGGATTTCCCGATCGTTGACCACCCGCTGCACCACTTCGGGAAGGACCTCCAGCAGGCCGTTGGATTTGGTCAGATAATCTTTGGCCCCCTCTTTCAGAATCCTGGCCGCCAGCCTTTCGTCTCCCCGACCGGTGATCATCACCACCGAAACCTCTTTGTCGATCTGACGCAGGCGGTGGTAGAGCGCCAGGCCGGTGGTGTCCGGCAGATCGTAGTCGAGCAGGATCACATCAAAGTGTTGCGCCTGAAACTGCTCAAGGGCCGTCTTGCCGTTGCCGGCAAATTCTACCGTGTGTCCCGATGCCCAGAGCGAGTGGGCCTGGGCGTTGGCAGCCGGCTGACTATCTTCGACGATGAGCACGTTGGCCATAGGTCATTTGAGGAAGAGGCCTCTTCGGCCGAGGCGGCCTGCTCGGTGGCCCCCTGGCTCATCTCCTCGCTGCTCGAGCTCAGTTCCTGGCTGCCCGAGGCCACATTATCGGCCGCGGACTGCACGTCGGCCACGATATTGCGAAGTTTTTCCACCATATTCTTCATGGCGTTGAGCAGTTGGCCGGTTTCGTCCTTGCTGTTGACTGCAATTTCCACGGTCAGGTCACCTTTGCTCAACTGTTCGGAGATACCCACCGCCTTGATGATGGGCGCAGTGATGGTGCGGGCGCCCAGCAAAATGACGACCGCGACGACCATACTCGTGACGATGGCAATGAGCAGGGTCGCATTACGAATGGCGTTGGAGGCGGCGAGAAACTCGCTCTCGTCCTGGGTGGCGCAAATGGACCAGCCGGCGATGGCGACCGGCGCGAAACCGGCGATCTTGTCGATCCCTTTGAAACGATACGATTCCACACCGGTCTGACCGGCCAGCATCTTGTCGTTGATGCTTTTCATTTCTTCCATCGTGGTGACATCCAGCTTGAGGATGTTTTCGGCCTTGGGGTGCGCCAGAATCATGCCGGCTTCGTTGATCATGTACCCGTAGCCGGTTTGGCCGATTTTACGGTTGGCAATCAGGTCCGTCAGATATTCCGCCTTGATCGCGATGCCCAACAGGCCGAGGAACTGCCTGCGCTCGCCCTGGATGGGAGCGCAGATGGTCAGCACCGGTTTGCCCGTTGCCTTGGAGACGACCATTTTGCCGATGATGGTCTTGCCGGCCGACTTGGTTTCCACGAAAAAGCCCTGTGTGGAGATGTCGATGTCCTGATAGCGGTCCCCGTTGTCGAGAATGCCGTTATACACCTGGCCCTTGGCGTCGGCGATGAAGATCCCCTGGTAGGTGTTCCCCATTTCCGAGAATTGCCGGGCCAGGGCGCCGAACACATCCTCGATGCGGTGCTGGGAACTTTCAATGCCATTGGACGCCACCGCTTCGGCCATTTCCCGGATTCTTTGCTGAGAGGCCATGGACGCCGCTTTGCTCATTTCGCTTTCCAGGATGTTCGTGGTCATTCGCGCCAGGTCCGAGGCAATGCCCTGGGCCTGCTCCATGGATTGCTTTTGCAGCGCATTGCCGGCTTTTTGAAAGGCGATAAAGCCGACCACAAAGACGGGCACCAGCACTAAAATGAGACCCCCGATGATCAGCTTCGATGAAATGGTTTTGAGATTGATTTTCATTGAACGCTTTCCTCCTGGATAAGTTGATCCGCTTTTTAGACCCAAAAAAATGATGCCAAACGATCAAATATTTTTTGATTTCAATGGGCAAAAAACCATTATGCGGAGTCCTGCCGCCGCAGATGAAATCATTCTACGGTAGTATCGTCATGCACAGAGCGCACTTAACGATGAATTATGTGGGGTAAAATGGGGGGCGAATCCACCCGGGCCGGGTTTAATGAATCGCGTTCGGTTAGAATCGCCGCGTCAGACTGATTAGGGCAGGGCGGGCGCGGATAGGGTTGGGCAATTGCGGTTGTGGGTCCAGGACCAGTGCAGGCCTTCCGGTGCCTGCTGGTATTTTAAGAAGCCGCGCTCGTAGTAATTTTTAATGGTCCGCGCCACCAGGTTGGGGTCCATGCCGGTGGTGCGGGTCACATGGGCCGCCAGGGGGGCCGTGGGATCGGTCGTGTCTGCGGGCAGGGTTTCGCTTTCACTGATAATGTCTTCGGACAGGATGGCGTAGGCCAGCTTCATTCGATAGAAGCCCTCGAAGGTGAAAAATTCCTCGTCCGAACAGGTGCCTTGGCGGTAGCGGGCTTCCACGGTGTCTCTTTCCTCGATCTGCTTGCGGTAGGCGTCGGCCACGAAGGCGTCCATCTGTTCGGGCGTCAGGGCGGCGGTGCGCACGATGGCCTGGTTGGCGTCGTACAGGCGCCATTCGTCGGTAAGGATGGAAAGATCGTATTGCTCGATGTTTTCTCTGATCGTGGTGCCGGGAAAGGGGGAGAGGAAATGAAAGCCGTATTCGATGCCCAGGGATTCGGCGAACCGACGGGTCTCTTCCAGGGTGTCCGGGGTCTCGCCGGGCAGTCCCACCATGAACGAGGCGTGGGTGCGCAGACCGGCGGCTTTGCTCCACGCCACGGCCTGGCGTGCCTGGGCCAGGGTAATGCCCTTTTTGACCCGCTTGAGCATCTCGGCGTTGCCCGATTCGATGCCGAAGCTGATGCTGTAGCAACCGGCCGATCGCATATCCTGGAGCAGTTCCGGGTCCACTGTGTTGACCCGGGCGAAGACACTCCAGATGAAGTCGAGGTTGCGGCGCCGGATTTCCGCGCAAAGGGCGTGCACCCGTTTCCGGTTGGCGGTGAACAGGTCGTCGGCCACGTTGATGATCGTCATGCCTTCGGCCAGCAACCCCTGGATTTCGTCCACCACCCGGGCGGGATCTCTGAGGCGGGGTTTGTGGCCCACCATGCGTCGGCCCAGGCAGAAGATGCACTGGTTGGGGCAGCCCCGGCTGGTGATGATGCTCACCGGAAATCCCAGGGCCTCGTAGCGGGACATGGGAAGCAGATGCCGGGCCGGCAGCGGCAAGGCATCCAGGTCGGCGATCAGGGGGCGGGCCGGGGTTCGCAGCACCTGGTCGTCCTGACGAAAGGCGATGCCCTCGATGGCCGGCCACGCAGTGGGGGATTGGACCGCCGGGATCAGATCGTGCAGGGTCTGCTCGGCCTCGCCGATGACGATCAGGTCGAGCTGGGGATAGCGACGCAGGGTGTTTTCCACGTCAAAACTGACGTGCGGACCGCCCATCATGGTGATGACCTGCGGCAAGTGGGTCTTGGCGTCCTGAATGATACCGATGGCCTGGGGAAAGTTCATGGTCACCGAGGTGGCGCCCACCACATCGGGCCGAAACGCGTCCAGGGCCGCCCTCAATTTTTCGGGGGTGTACTTGCTGACGATATAATCGAAGATTCTCACCTCGGCACCGGCCGCTTCGCAGGCGGCGGCCACATAGCAGAGTCCCAGGGGAGGTGACGGCGCCTCTTCGAGGGGATAGGGCGGGGCGATCAGGGCGATTTTCAATTTTTTCATGGAGGGGGTGGATATCATGGTGGTGAAGAAGTTTAAAGTTTAAAGTGAAAAGTATGAAAGTCGGAAAGTATGAAAGTTAAGGCGTTCTGTCGATCATTTTCCTCAGCTCCTTGCGCAGGATCTTGCCGACCAGGCTCTTGGGCAGGGCCTGGAGGAAGACGACCTCCTTGGGGGACTTGAAGCGCTTGAGTTTGCCCTGGCAATAGGCGATGATCTCCTCGGCAGTGGCGCTTTTACCGGGGGCCAGGACCACGAAGGCCTTGATATTTTCTCCGTAGACCTCGTCGGGCATGCCCACCACGGCCGCTTCGTTGACGCTGGGGTGGCTGTAGAGCACCTCTTCGATCTCCCGGGGAGCGATGTTTTCACCGCCCTTGATGATCAAGTCCTTTTTGCGTTCGGTGATGAAGAAATAGCCGTCCTCGTCCTGGTATCCAACGTCGCCGGTATAGAGCCAGCCGTCCTTGATCACTTTCGCGGTCTCCTCGGGCTTGTTCCAGTAGCCCTTCATGATCTGGGGACCGGCGATGAGGATTTCGCCCTGTTGTCCCGGGGGAAGTTCGTTGCCCTGGTCGTCGACCACCTTCATCCGGGTGCCCTTCATGGGCAGGCCGATGGAGCCGACCTTCTTGACGCCGTTGAAGGGGTTGGCGGAATTGTTGGCGCCGGCCTCGGTCAATCCCCAGCCCTCGGTGATTTCGGCCCCGAAGGTCTCCTTGAAGCGCTGCCAGGTGTCCAGGGTCAGAGGCGCCGAGCCCGAAATCCAGTACTTCATGGAGCTCAAATCGTATTTTTTCGGATTCGGATGCATCAGCATGTACACGTACAGGGTGGGCACGGCCGCCATGATGTCGGCCTTGTTCTTTTCGATGGCGGCGAAGATGGCGTCGATGCCGATGGCCGGCAGGACCACCGTTTTCCCGCCGCCCACGATGTGGCCGTAATTCAGGCTGGCGATGCCGTAGGAGTGGCACAGGGGCAGCACGTTGATGCTGGTCAGGCCCGACGGCAGCCCCACGGTGTCGTTCTGCATCACGGCATTGATGTAGAGACTGTGGTGGGTGTGCATGACGCCCTTGGGCATTCCCGTGGTGCCGGCCGTGTAGATCAGGGCGGCCAGATCGTCGTCGGCGGTGGGCGTCATTTCGATGGTGTCGTCGTTTTGTTCGATCAGGTCGTGGAACGAGAGGGTGCCGGCCGGTGCGTCACGCTCGGTCAGAATGACGTGTTGCACCTCGGGCGCCGTCTTGCGGCACGCCTCGATTTTGGTCAGGAAGACCTTGCTGCTGATGACCGCTTTGGCGCCGGTGTCCTTGTAGATATAGGCGGTTTCCGCATCACCGACCATGAAGTTGATCGGCACGATGACGGCCCCCACGATATAGACGGCCTGGAAGCTCAGGTAGACCTCCGGGCAGTTGGGCATCTGGATGATGACCCGGTCGTCTTTGCCAATGCCTATTTTTTTCAATGCATTGGCGAGCTTGTGGGCCATTTGGCGCATCTGGACGTTGGTGTATTCCCGGTCGTTGAAGATGACCGCGACGTGTTCTCCAAAGCGCTCGATTTCCTTTTGGGGCAACTCTGCAAGGTTCATCCGCTCTCCTCCCTTTCGTGCAGTTGGGTGATCGATGTTCCTTTCTATGTCGACGAATAGCCGCCATCGATGGTCACCACCGTGCCGGTGATGTACTTGGCGCAGTCGGACGCGAGAAACGCCACCAGACGGGCGACATCCTCGGGATCGCCGGGCGGTGGGTCGCTGGGCATCAGATCCTGCCAGCGGTCGGCATCCTCGAATTTGGCCTGGGCCACGCTGCGCAACAGCGCCTCCAGCCGTTCGGTCTTGATCAGCCCCGGATTGATGGCCACCACCCGGATGCCGTCGCGCAGGCTTTTACCCCCCATCGCAGTGGTGAAGGCCATGAGGGCCGCATTGCCGGTGCCGCCGGCGATATAATCGGGCAGGGGGCGTTGGCCGGCCGCACCGATCACATTGACGATGACACCCTTGCCACGGCTGCGCATCCGGTCGTAGACCGCCCGGGTCAGATTGATGTAGCCGAACACCTTCAGGTCCCAGGCCTCTCGCCATTGCGCTTCGTCGATTTGCCAGAGATTGCCCCGGGGGATGGCGCCGGCGTTGTTGACCAGTATATCGATATCCTTGCACGCGGCCGCCAGCTTGCGAGCCTGGTCCCCGATGCTCAGGTCCAGGGGATGGAGGGTTACGGAGACGCGATGTTTCGATTCGATCTTCTTTTGGGTATCGCGCAACTGCGTTTCATCCCTCGCGGCCAGATGCAGGTTGCAGCCTTCGGCAGCGAGTGTTTCGGCCGTCGCTCGGCCGATGCCCTTGGAGCCGCCGGTGATCAGAACGGATTTTCCTTTCAAACCTAAGTCCATGGGGCCTCCTGATATTGACTGACTGGTTTTCTATGGTACCGGATCTAATCGTTGTTCTTGGTCGTATGTTTGAAGGTCATGGTGAGGGCATAGACGCCGTCGAGCAATCTGGCCTGCATTTGCACATCCCCTTTTTCAAACACCTTGAGCATGGACTTGTTGGAAGCCAGCACGTCGGCGGTCAAGCCCTGCAAGCCGTTTTGGATGGCATGCTGGGCCAGCATGCGGTAGAGAAAGGTGGCGATGCCCAGTCCCTGGTACGTTTCATCCACGACAAAGGCCACATCGGCATAGGGCCGGCGGTCGTGCTTGACATAGCGTCCCTCGCAGATCAGCTTCTCCTGTCCCGGTTCGCCGACCAGGCCGACGATGGAGAGCGTGTCGCGGTAATCCACGTTGACATAATCCTGCATCTCGGTGTGCGGCATGGTTTTAAGCGGCGCGAAGTAGCGGTAGTAGATGGCCTCGTCGGAAAAACGGTAGAACAGCCGCCGCATCTGTTCCTCGTCCGAGGGTTTGATGGCCCGGAAACGGACGTTGACCCCGTTTTTGAAGGTGTGTCGGGTGGCCACGTCCTGGGGATACAGATGGGCGCTGTCCGCCAGGAAGATCTGGTCCTGGTAGAGGATGCGGGCCTTTTTGGCCTCTTCGACCAGGCCCGGCCGGTCTTCGGGGTGCGCGATTTCGATCATGGCCTGGGCCCGTTCGCGCAGGGTGCGGCCGCGCAGGTGCGCCGTGCCGTACTCCGTGGCGATGATGTCCATGGATTCGGGTTGATTGATCAGGTTGGGCAGGTCTTCCACCGAGAGACGGACGTTGGGCTTTCCCTTGCGGTTGCGGCTCGGCANNGGCAGGGCCACGATGGTGTACCCGCCCCTGGAGATCTCCGCGCCGTTGAAGAAGTCCGCCATCTGGCCGGGCCCGGCGGTAACGCCGCCTTTGCCCACCATCATGGCCGCCCGTCCGGCCAGGTCCACACGCCGGCCCGGTATGATCAGCACGAAGCGGTCGTTGCGGCCGATATCGGCCGGGTTGAACACCCGGTCCACGCTCTGGAATTCCACCAGGGGGTTGCGATCCAGCCAGCGCATCAGCCCGGTGCTGCCCAGTGCGAATCCGGCCAGGGATCGGCCCCGGAACGCCCCCTTGCGACGGTTGCTGACGGCCCCGCTTTGAACCAGCTCCATCAGCGAGTCGGTGAACGAGGGGGTGTGGACGCCCAGGTCCCGTCGATCGGCCAGGTGTTTGGGCAGGGCTTCGAAAAGCGGGCCGATGCTCCAGGCCAGGCAGCTCCCGTCTTCGATGACCGATGCCACGCTGGCCGCCACCCGGTCGAAGATCTCCTCCTGGGGCCAGCGGTCGAAATAGATCGGCGGGTCGGTGGATTGCACCAGCAGATCGAACTCCCCGATGGGGATGAAGGTGTCGCCATAGGTAAACGGTACCTGGTCGTTGATTTCACCGACCACCAGCTCGGCCTGCTCCATGGCCCAGCGGGCCACATCGACCCCCAGGCCGAGGCTGCAATAGCCTTCCTCGTTGGGCGGCGTGATCTGTATGAAGGCCACATCGATGGGGATCTGGCCGGAACGGATCAGGCGGGGAATGGTGGAGAAGCGGGATGGGATCAGGTCCACATGTCCGGCGGTGATGGCTTCGGAAGCCACCCAACCGGAAAAGAAGGTGCGCAGGCGGTACTTTTGCGACTGCAGGGCCTCCAGGGAGATGGCGTCGCCGAAGCTGACCAGCTGGATCAGGGTCAGGTCCTGCAGGTTATAGGACTTGGAGGCCATCAGGTGTTTGACCAGGGTGCGCGGTTCGCCCGTGCCGGTGCCGAGAAACAGGTTCATGCCCGGCTCGATGCGCCCCAGGGCGACATCCGGCGCCACCACCCGTTTCTGCCAGTTGCTATTCCTCATATCTGTCATCGCTTTCCGATCCTTTATTCGTTATCCGTTTCCCTCGGGGCGCCGCTGCCGTCGGACATGGTCGGCCTTTTCGACCGATGCCTGTTCAACGTAGCATGGGCCCATATGAACGGCAAGCCTCCCAGCCGCCTTCCAGCGATTCTAACTGAACAGAGAA
>DHGT01000036.1 GCA_002402905.1 Desulfatitalea sp. UBA4791
GGTTTCATCGGTCCGGGATTTTTTTTGCCGGACCACGGGCGATGCACGGCCATCCCCGCAAAAAGAGCCTGAAACGGAGGACGAGAAGATGCACGGTGTGATGAAAGTGGTTGCGGCGGCTTTGATATTGACCGGAGGTGCCTGGGGCTCGGTCCAGGCGGAACAGACCGAATTGCAGAAAACAAAGGTGGCGATGGAGGAGGTGGTGGTGACGGCCAGCCGGGAGGCGGAGCCGGCAGCCAGAGTGCCGGCCCATGTGACGGTGGTTTCGGCAAATGAGATAGAAAAATCCACAGCCCAGAACGTACCAGAAGTATTGCGTACCTTGGTCGGCATCCACGTAAGTGATCTTGGAGGCAATCGACGAAACTATAATGTGGATTTGAGAGGCCATGGCGAGAGTTCCCCCCAAAATATTCTGTTGTTGGTCGATGGAAGACGCATTAACCTGCCGGATCTTTCCGGGCCTGACTGGAACCTGATACCATTGGAGCGCGTTGACCGAATAGAGGTGATTAGAGGCAGCCGAGGCAATATTTTATATGGCGATAATGCCACTGCCGGTGTGATCAACATCATCACTAAAGAAGGTCGTCAGTTGGAAGGAGCCATAACCGCAGCGTATGGAAGCTACGACACCTATAAAGGCGCAGCCTCGATCAGCGGGGCACACGACATGATTGGATATGACCTTACAGCGACCTATTTTGATACAGATGGATACCGCGACAACAGTGAAAGTGACGCAACGGATGTAGGCGCCAATTTATGGATTGATCCGACGAATCGCATTCGTCTGCATTTAAGCTCCGGATACCATTACGATGATACGCGAAACCCTGGCGCGTTGCTTGAAAGTGAGCTTAACGCTGGTGTATCACGCAAAGCCACCACCCATCCCTTGGATTATGATAAGGTCGAAGACTATTATGTTCAGGGGGGATTGGAGCTGGGTATCCTTTCCAACGATCTATTCAAGCTGGAGACGTCATGGCGCGATAGGGAGAAATCCAGCTATGGCACATATTCAGGCGGATCTTGGTGGTTTGACGCAGATACGGAAACCGATATTCTGTCAATTGCACCGCAGCTTGTTTTCAATGAAAATTTTGGCGGTGTATCGAACAAAATTATTCTAGGGTTTGACTATACTCGGGCTGAACAAGAGTATGACAGTGTTGGTACTGGCGGTTCCATTCTGGCAAAGCTTGAAAAGCATAACCACGCTTTTTATGTCCATGACGAGCTTGGTATCGGTGAACATTTGACCCTTTCCGGTGGCTACCGAGATGATCGGGTCGAATTCAAATATGATCCCGCCAACGTTAGCCGAAGAAAAATGGATGAAGAAGCTTTCGACGTGGGTATCAATTATAGTTTCAACAATGACTCTCATATTTATGCCAGTTTCAACCGTGGCTTTAGATATCCGGTATTGGATGAACAGTTCACTTATTCTTCCAGTTCGGTAAACACCTCCTTACAGCCACAAACTTTTTTTAACTACGAAGTGGGCACCAAATTTGAAATCATCAAGGGAGTTCGATTTCTTTTCAACATTTTCAGGATAGAGACCGAGGATGAAATATTTTTTAATGCGATAACCTATGAAAACGATAACATGCCGGGCGAGACAATTCGCCACGGTTTTGAAGCCAGCGTGACTTGGGTATGGCATGATCTTCAAATGGGGGTCGGCTACACGTTTACTGATACAGAATTCGAGGATGGCCCATACGATGGTAAAGAGGTGCCTTTTGTGCCTCGTGACAAAGCAACTGCCAACATCAATTATGCTTTTGATTTTGGACTGACATTAGCAGTTGATGCAAATTATATTGGTGAAAGCTATATGATCAGCGATTTTGAAAATGAGTCTGGAAAAACGGATTCTTACACGGTCGTAAATGCCAAGGCGTCTTATGATTGGCAATGGCTTACGTTTTTCGTAAACTTTAATAACCTGTTCGATGAAAGCTATTCCTCTTATAGCGCGCTTCGCTATAATGAGACTACCTTTATTCAAGAACGGGGCTACTACCCCTCGCCCGAATTCAACGTCCTCGCCGGCGTGACTGCCCGCTTCGGATCCATATAGGTTCGGGGGCCAGTATGAACGAATTTTTTCGCAGCGGCGGGCCGGTGATGTACCCTTTGCTGGCCTGCTCGTTTATCGTGCTCACCGTGGTGGTCGAGCGCGCCATTTTCTGGATCCGGGTCGGCCTGCAGCGTAAGCCGGCCTTGGTGGACGAGGTGTTGGAGCTGTGCCGCTCGGGCAACTGGGAGGCGGTGCGGCTCAAGACCATGGGCAGCCGCGATTTTGTGGTGCGCATCCTGGTGACCGGCATCCTGCATCGCGAATTTTCCATGGTCAAGGCTATGGAGTCGGCCGCGGCCGACGAGATCCATCGCATGCGGCGCACCATGACTGTACTCGATACCATGATTACGGTTGCGCCGCTGCTGGGGATCTTCGGCACGGTAACCGGCATCATCACCTCGTTCGAGATGCTGGGCGCCAGCGGCATCGATCATCCCGAGGCGGTCACCGCCGGTGTGGCCGAGGCGCTGATCACCACGGCCACCGGACTGGCCATCGCTATTTTTTCGGTGTTTCCCTTCAACTACTTCAATTCCAAGGTGCGGCGGGCCACCCTGGAGATCGAAAAGTACGCCACCAGCCTGGAAATCGTGTATGAAAAGCTGGTGCATGGGCAGGCGTCCTTCAGATTGAAAACAGAAGATTCTACCGAGCCATGAAGATTCAACCCATCGAAACCCGATCGCCGCGCATCGAGATGCTGCCGCTCATCGATGTGGTCTTCCTGTTGCTCGTGGTTTTCATTTACGCCATGCTCTCCATGGCCGTGCACAAGGGGCTGTCGGTGGCCCTGCCCACATCGTCGTCGGCCGAGCTGGACCGGACCGCGCCGGTATCGATTACCGTGACGGCCGCCGGCGACATTTTTGTCGACAAGGCGCCGGTGGCCCTGGCCGATCTGACCCCGTTGCTGCGGCAACGCGCCGACACCGCGCACGAAACCGGGGTGCTGCTCTTTGCCGACCGGAACCTGCCCTACCAGACCCTGTTCCGGGTGCTCGACGAGGTGCGTCGGGCCGGGCTGACCCGCATCAGCCTGCAGGCCGAGTCCGAGAGGGCGCCATGAAGCGCTGGATCGTTCCCGTGCTGATTGCCCTGGCGTGTCACGCGGTTTTTTTCAAACTCGATATGGTCGCCACGCCGCCGGTCATGGCCATGCACGAAAACCGCACCATCACCATTTCCCTGGTCCAGGCACCGGCGCCCGCACCTCGCAAACCGATCCGGCCATTGCAGGTGGATGCGCCCGATCCCATCGCGCCATTGGCTCAACTGGTTCCCAGGAAGGCGCCTCCGGTGAAATTCGAACCGCCCCCCATGCCCGAACCGGCCCTCATGGCGGTGCCCATTCCGGAACCGGCCGCCTCCGAAGCGTCGCGGACGCAACAAGCTGCGGTCGAACCGGCGGCCGCAGCGCCGTCGCCGGAAAACGCCTCCCCGTCCGCAGAGGCCCAAATGCCGGGGCCGGACCAGGCCGAGGTTCAGGCATCGGTGCCCCTCTACCACCTGAACCCGCCGCCGTCGTATCCGGCCGTGGCCCGCCGAAGAAACTACCAGGGCACCGTGCGGCTCGATGTGCTGGTGGATCGGCAGGGGCGTGCCGCCCAGGTCCGGCTGGCCGAGAGCTGCGGCTATGCCATGCTCGACCGCAGCGCCGTTAAAAGCGTGGGCCAGTGGCGATTCGAACCGGCCCGCCGTTTCGGCCGGCCCATCGAGATGTGGGTCCAGGTGCCGGTTCGGTTCGAGCTGCGCTGAGCCATGTCCAGACAAAAGAATGAGATGCGGACGTTCGTCCGCATCCCGAGGGCATAAGGAGGGGCATTTTGCCGGGGAAGCCGGCAAAACAGGGGATTTGTCTTTAAAAGGTATAGGCGATGCTGATGCCGCCGTAGGTGTTGACGTCCACGGCCCCATCGGGAAGGGTATCATCATCCAGGTTGTCCGTATAATTAATGCTGGCGCCCAAGCTCAGCGCATCCGTGAGCCCATAAGACAAGCCCAACGACAGGGTGTAGTCGTGAAACCCGCTGTCGGTCCCACCCCCGTAAAATTCCGCGAAATCTTTGTCCGCGTATGCCGCGCGGGCACTGACCTCGAGGCTGAGTTTTTCGACCAGATCCATGGCATAGGTCAACCCCAGATCGGCATAGTAGCCATCCACTTCATCGAAATCGTAGTAAAAGTCGGCTCCAACGGACAGGCCGCCGATGATCGGATGGCTGAGGCTCACGTAGGCCTCATGGGTGCTATCGCCCCCTGCCGGAAAGAGATATTCGACGAGGCCCAGGGTGATTTCGAGTTTCTGAAGGCTGAATCCATAATAGACGGTCAAATCGACTTCGGAAAATTCATTGTCATCCACGGCGCCATCGTAGTCGCCGATATCATAGTTGGCCCACACATTGACGCCGAAACTGCCGTTGGTGACATCGATGCTCGGTTGGGCCACAATCTCGTCGTTTAGCGTCATGCCGCGCCATACGTATGCCGAGTTGACATCCATGCTCAGGGTTGCATCCGCTGCCCAAATCGTACTACTTGCCAAAACCATTGCCAAAGCGATAACAGGAATCAGTCGTTTCATGGTGTGTGGTTCTCCTCATTGTGAAATTTAACGGGTTTTTATGATGATATGGTTTGCCGACCGGCGTCGCGCCTGGCGATCGTGGGAATGTTCGAATGGCGGTGTCACCTCCTTTCCAGCGCAATCCAGCGGCCCACATTTCCGACGACAGTTGATTCTATTCAAAGCAGGTTGTGTGCCAAAACGACTTAAAGCGATTGGTGGAGACGTCTATTTTGAGAAATATCAAATTGTTAACATAAAATCGAAAAATATACACGATGATTGTTATTGCCTGATGAGAAAACAAAAATGTAGTTAACGTAGCATAAAAATACAAATATGTTCTGATCGTGTTTTGCCTGCTGCCATGCACCTCAAACTGAAAAGAGGATAGTCGGAATGCCAAATCATGCTCAGGATGGCGCCCCTTGGCTTGTCGCCCACCGTGGTGCGCGGGATGAAGCCCCTGAAAATACCCGTTCGGCATTCGACCGGGCGCTGGCCTACCCCATCGACGGCATCGAGCTCGATGTGCAGATGAGCGCCGATGGCGTGCCGGTGATCTATCACGACGCGACCCTGTGGCGCATCATGCGCCGCCGGCGCCGGGTGGCGAAGATGACCGCCGCACAGTTGGCCGAGCTCGACTGGGGCCGCTGGTTCCATGGCGATTTTGCCGGCGAGCCGCTGCTGACCCTTGAACAGACCCTCGCCCGGTTCGCCCCCCGAACCCGCCTGTTGATCGAAATCAAGGCGCTGCCCAAGGTGGACAACCACCGTCTGACGCACCAGGTGGTGGCCCAACTGGCCAACCTGCCCCATGGGACGCCGCCGGCGCACATCCTCGTGCTCTGCTTCGATCTGGCGGTGTTGCGCCTGGCCCATGGCCTTGCCCCCCAATGGCGTTATGTCTATAACGTGCCGGGGCGGCAACCCGAAACGGTCATGCGTCTCCCGGACAAGGAGGTCGATTTTCTGTGGGCCATCGACGTGCCCATCGGTCGGCTCTCCCGACGGCTGGCGGATTGGGCTGCGGATCGCAACCTGAGGGTTTGCACCTATACCTGTAACACGGCGGCGCAGGTACAGAAGGCCCTGGGGCTGGGTGTGGATGCCATTCTCACCGATCGGCCCGGTTGGCTCACCGGATATTTGGGGCAGCAGATGGGATAACGGGCAAATCGGCCAATGGCGGACGGGCACTATCCTAGATGACTGCAGACGTGTCCGATCTCAGGGAAAATCAAAGCCTTGCAGGCCAACTGGCAGGCCTTCAGGCTTCCGGGCAGGCAGAAGACCGCGCAGGCACCGATGACGCCGGCCGTGGCGCGCGAGAGGATGGCGGCCGAATCGATCTCTTCGAAACTGAGTTGCGCGAAGATGGGGCCGAATGCGGTCAGTTCCTTGTCGAACAGAGGCCGGATCGCCTCGATGGTGACGTCTTTAGGGGTGATGCCCGTGCCGCCGGTCACGATGACCGCCTGGGGAGCCGTATCGGCGATGATGTGCAGCAGGGCCTCTCGAATGGCGTCCCGGTCGTCGGTGACCACCTGGTGGGCCACCACCCGGTGCCCCTCGCGCTCGGCGCGTTTGGCGATCCACTGACCGGCCGTATCGGTTTCCAGGGTTCGCGTGGTCGATACGCTCAGGACCGCAACACTCACAGATTCTTGCGCCGCGGCACGGTGTTCGTGGTGTCCCATGATCGATGCCTCAACTCTTTTCCAGGACCACCCGGTCCTCGCCGTCGCACTCCTTGAGCATCACATTGACGGTCTCGGAGGGTTCGGTGCGCACGCAGTGGCCCGTATAGGTACTCTGGATGGGTAATTCACGGTGGCCGCGGTCGATCAGCACGGCCAGTTCGATGCGGGCCGGGCGGCCGTAGTCGATGATGGCATCCATGGCCGCGCGAATGGTGCGCCCGGTGTAAAGCACATCATCGACGAGGATGATCTTTTTGCCCTCGACCGAAAAGGGAATATCCGTGGTTTTGACCACCGGTTGGGCGCTCAACTGGGTCCAGTCGTCGCGGTACAGGGTGATATCGATCTCGCCGACCAGCACCTCGGTGTCCTCGAAAGCGCGGATATTGTCGCGCAGGCGCCGGGCCAGGAACACGCCGCGGGTATGGATGCCCACCAGCGCCACGTTGTTGCCCTTGTGCTTTTCCAGAATTTCGTAGGCCATGCGCTTGAGAATGCGGTCGATCTCGACTGCTTCCAGGAGGGTTTGGCTCTTTTCCATGGCAAAGTTCCCCGCTGCTCGGATGGTGTCCGACGGTTGGTGAAAAATCAGAGACGACGCCAGCCTATTGGAATCAATGGATATACCACCTCATATACCATGCCGTGCCCGGTTGGCAACAACTTATGTGCGGGCGTTCCGCACATAGCAGACGTTTTTGTATTAAGATCGTTTGAATAGAATCGCCGGTCCCATAGAAGCGATCCTTACTGACTGTGATTCACCCTGAAGGGCAGGCTTTCCAAAAGGTGTTCGAAAGAAATTCGCATGACAACAGTCATGGCAGGCATGGGTGGGGCAGGTGGCCAGGGCCACGTGAGCCATGCGGGTTAGTGCCGGTTTAATGCAAACGGCGGACAAGCGGCCCAGACTGTTTGAGCGCAGCGANNCTTGACCGCTTGGCGTGTGGCATCGGTCACCTGCCTCACCCATGCCGGGTATAAGGAACAGCATTCAGTCGGAATCGCCGCTTCCATGGGCGAGGATTGACGTGCACCGGGGCATGGCATAGGATGGCGCTTTTTAGAGCGAGAAACCACAATGATGACGCGCACCTTACACCAACCGGCATTTCTGCCAGCCACCGCCGAAGAAATGGACGCCCTGGGCTGGCGCCCCCTGGATGTGATCCTGGTCACGGGCGATGCCTACATCGATGCACCCCATGTCGGGGTGGCCCTGATCGGTCGCACCCTGGTGGCGGCTGGATTCCGGGTGGGCATCATCTCCCAGCCCGACCCCCACAGCGACCGCGACATCACCCGCCTGGGCGAACCCCGCATCTTCTGGGGCGTCACGGCCGGCAGCGTCGATTCCATGATCGCCAATTTCACCCCGTCGGGACGGCGCCGAAAAAGCGACGACATGACCCCCGGCGGGGTCAACGACCGCCGGCCCGATCGGGCGGTTCTGGTCTACAGCCACCTTATCCGGCGCCATTTCAAGCAGACCCGGCCCATCGTGCTGGGCGGCATCGAGGCCAGCCTGCGGCGCGTCTCCCACTACGATGCCTGGTCCGACAGCGTGCGGCGATCCATCCTGTTCGACGCCAAGGCCGACTACCTGCTCTACGGCATGGCCGACGAGAGCGTCGTGGACCTGGCCCGGGGTTTGCGCGACCGGACCGACGTCAGCGGTCTGCGCGGCCTGTGCTATATCCGCCGCGAACTGCCCGAAGCGGATCCCCGATTTCCCGGCGGCGATGTGATCCTGCCGCCCCATGCCGACGTAGCGGCCGACCGGGATGCTTACAGCCGCATGTTCGGTCTCTTTTACGTCCATGCCGAGCCGGCCGCTGCCCGGCGACTGGTGCAGCAGCAGGACACCCGTTACCTGGTGCACAACCCGCCGGCCCTGCCGCCCACCCCACAGGTCCTCGATGCGGTCTATGCCC
>DHGT01000040.1 GCA_002402905.1 Desulfatitalea sp. UBA4791
GTGTTGAACGGACATCCGTTCAATTCCTGAGGAAAATTATCCGATTCTCTTATCGGTTCTGCCAATCTCAACCGAATGCGCAAAAGCCATCCATGCAGGTCGATCGGATTTTAACTCGTTTGGCTAAGACATATGAGCAGTGGCAGGTAGACCAGGCCAGGCATGCCATCCAGCACTATTGTTATTTTCTTGAACGGCCGCATCGACCAGACAGGTCCCTTAAACATCCGGAATCCATCAAGGACTGCAGGACCGCCGGCGAAACCATGGTGCGCGTGCTTCGATTGAAGCAGAGATCATATCGTACTGAAAAGACCTATATACATTGGTTGAGGAGCTTTTACTCCCATGTCAAACCCGAAATTTTCGGTGGCGACCTTCGGCGGGATGAGTGCATGCACCTGTGCGTGGAGGACTTGGATGTCGCAAGAAACACGGTTACCGTTCGTGATAGAATCGAGGGCAACGGGGCCGCCCATGGTCCGACGGCCCCGTCGCTGGAATTGTATGTTATTCTCTTACCCTTTCGATGGTCAGGTTCGGATCTCTGGCGATCTGTGCCTCGGTAAAAAGACAATCGCGCCACCGGCCCTGGGAAAAAAGATAGGTCTGATCGCTGAAATGGGGCGAATCGGGATCTGTGGACTGACTGTAGCTGACCAGCGCCTTGGCCCGAGGTTTACCTTTCTTCCAATACTCCACCAGCTGCATGTAACTGCTGCCGTAATTGATCAGATAGCCGCCTTGATCCTCCAGGGAAGCCGATGGATATCCGCCCAGCGACACGTCGGGCGGCAGCAAGGTGCCGTTGGAGCTGGCGTTGTAGTAGAGCATGTTAAAAGCACCGTCCTGACTCGGCCCGCCGTGGATCGGGATCACCTCGTCGCCCTTGCGGGTGAACTGAATCTCTCCCAACGGCGCGTCGAGTGCAATGCCGGCGGTTTGGAGTCTGACGACGGCTTGTTGCAGGGCCACCAGAATGTTCTCCTGATTGCCCTCCGTATTCAGCGTATGGGGCGTGTTCACCGGATCGGCCGGATCGAAAGGAACGGCCCAGAGGCTTTCATATTTGTTGACGGCTAGAAAAGATGCCATGAACTCCCGGAAGATATGGCCGCCGATGCTGTCCAGGCGATAGGTTTGGTCCCAGTTGGCCAAGATAGCGCAGGCGCCACTGGCTGCAAGGCCTGGGTCTTCCCCGCATACATCCGCCAGTTCTTCCGCCAGGAGCTCACCGCCCATGACCCGGTCGTTGAACAGCAGATTCTGGAAGGTCCGCCAACTCACCCGATTGCCGCGGCCGGCCACTTCCTCGAGGAGGGTCAATCCCATCCGGGGTCTAAGGCCGATGTCGGTCTCCTCGGTTCCCCAGAGCTGGTTGGGAACGGTCATGTAGATGGGCGTGTCGGGATTGGCCAGCCAGTAACTGTTATTCGAGTTGGCCACATAGGTTGTGGTCGTGAGCTGGGGGGCATCCTTAAAGGGCACGATACCATCCTGGGCCGCCGCCGGATCGTCTGCCCATTCGCAGGCCGAACGGGAGCCATCCAGGTAGAGGGGATCGCCGAACACTGCGCATCCGGCGTCAAGCATCTCCCGGGTCACGTTGGGCACATTGCCGGTGTCCGCGTAAAAGGCCCGGCCGGCGCTGTCGACTGCGATGGTGTTCAGATAACTCACCGACTGATATCGGGCCAGGGCCTTTTTGAACTGGTCGATGTTGCGGGCTTTGGCCATGGCCCATCGCATTTCCAACCCCTGATCTTCTTCCGTGGCGCTGCGAATCGTCCAGGCCGATGTGGTCGTCCAGTCGAGCTGATTGGGGATCTCCACCATGGGGCCGAAGTGGGATCGGTAGAAAGTCATGGTCACCGGCGCCAGATTGCCGCCAAGCAGGCGGACCTGGACGGTGACCGTCCGTCTGGCCATGGGGTATTCCTTGCCGTCGTAAATGTAGGTGGTGGGATCGCCTTCCTTGAGAATCAGGCGGTAAAAGGTAAAATGCCTCGACGTGCAGACGGTGTGGGTCCAGGCAACGTTTTCGTTGAAGGCGATACCGGGCAGCGGCATCCCCATCAGGGTGGCGCCGTAAACGTTGACCACGCCCGGTACGGTCACCTGCTGCTCGAAAAAGCGGCGCTCCCCTTCCCACGGGTAGTGCGGATTTCCCAGAAGCATGCCGGTCCGGCCCCTGGTCCGATCCCGACCCACCGCCCAACCGTTGCTGGCACCCGGTGCCGCACCCGACATCAAACGTTTCAAATCCTTTTCCGCCCGGCTGCCGGTATCCTGGATGGCGGCAAGTTCGGGTGCCGGCGGCTGGGCATTGACGATGGCGGCCATCAATGGCTTGGGCCCGCCCAGCCAGGTGAAGTCCACCAGGTAGGCGGTATAATCGATGATGTTGGCCGGCGCCAGCCACTCGGCCGCTCCCGGCTGATCCGCACAGGGCAGGTTCTCCGGTCCGGTTTCAAGCAGATACTTGTTGTAACCAGCGACATAGGCATCCAAAATGGCCTTGTTCTCTGTGCTTTGCTGGTCATAGTAGGCCTGGCCCAGCTCCTGCACCGCCATGGCCTTGTAAAACAGATCCGAAATGAGGTTCTGTTGATCCCCGGAGCCGATCACCTTGTCGGGGCCATAGTGCATGGAGCGCTCGCCGCGCACCATGAGCAACTGATCGGCGAGCACGCAGGCATTGAGCTTGGCAAAGGCATACCCGGACCCGAACGAGGCGTCCGGAAGGCTGCGGGCCCGGATGTGGGGGATGCCGTAAGTGGTCCAGCGGATATCGGCGACATAGCGGTCGCGGTGTTTGCAGGGGTGTTTTCCTGGATGATGGCCGGGATGGTGGCCCCAATGTTGACCCGGCGGGTTGCCCGGGTGTTTGTCCGACCCGTAGCATTCAGGGCCTCCGATGACCATCCATGACAGAAGAACGAAAACGCTCAAAAAAATTGAAACCGCCCTTTCATAATCGCTCCAATCGTTTTAAATGGGTGAATGTGTTCGTTAGAGCTTCTGTCTCTCATGGACCGAAAACCGTCTCACCTCCTTTCTCCTGTCACTATTTCGGATCGATGGCGCATCCGGGCGGCCTATGCACGCAGCCGGCCGCCTGCCATTCTACTCTTCCGGTGCCTCCCCGCCCCGCTCGGCCAGCCCGTGCCCGTGGGCGAACTCCCAGCGTTTGTCCAGGAAGTAGAGGATCGGCACGGTCATGCGCGAAAAGAGCAGCGAGGCGATCTCTCCGGCCATGAGGGATATGGCCAATCCCTGGAAGATAGGATCGAAGAGAATCACCGAGGCGCCCACCACCACGGCGGCGGTGAGCATCATGGGCCGGAAGCGCACGGCGCCGGCGTCGATGACCGCCTGGTCCAGGGGCATGCCTTCCCTGATGCGCAGTTCGATGAAATCCACCAGGATGATGGAGTTGCGCACCACGATACCGGCGCCAGCGATGAAGCCGATCATGGAGGTGGCGGTGAAGAAGGCACCCATGGCCCAGTGGGCCGGCAGGATACCGATGAGCGAAAAGGGGATGGCCACCATGATCACCAGGGGGGTGGAGAAGGATTGGAACCAGCCCACCACCAGCACGAAGATCAGCACCAGCACCACCCCGAAGGCGATGCCCAGGTCTCGGAAGACCTCGTAGGTGATATGCCACTCGCCGTCCCACTTCATGGCGAACTTTCGGCCGGTGTCGGGCAGTTGGGCGGTGTGCTGGGCGATCTCGTAGCCTTCCGGAATCTGAAGGGCCGCGATCTTCTTCTGCATTTCGAGAATGGTGTATACCGGGCTCTCCCTGGCGCCGGCCACGTCGGCGATCACGTAGACCACGGGCATGAGGTTCTTGTGATAAATACTCTTCTGGCCGGTGGTCTCCTTGAGGCTGACCAGGGAGCTGAGCGGCACCAGGTCCCCGGTGGCGGCGCGCATCTTGATGGCCTGCAGCCGCTGGATGTCCGCGCGTTGGGCCAGGGGCAGGCGCACGATGACAGGCACGTCCTCGCGCTCCAGGGGCTGGTGCAGCAACCCTACATGGCGGCCGTCCAGCGCCAACTGCAGGGTATCGGCGATCTGCGCGACGCTGATGCCGTGCAGGACGGCCTGTTCGCGGTCGATCTCCAGCTCGTAGCGCAGGTGGTCGTCTTCCATGAACCAGTCCACGTCCACGACCCCTTCGGTCTCTTCGAAGATCTGCATGATCCGGCCGGCCAGCTCGCGCTGGCGGTCGTAGTCCGGGCCGTAGACCTCGGCCACCAGGGTGGAGAGCACCGGCGGACCGGGCGGCACCTCGGCCACCTTCATGCGGGCGTTGTGGCGCCGGGCGATCTCCACCAGGGGCGGCCGCACGCGCTTGGCGATGTCGTGGCTCTGCTCGGCGCGATGGTGCTTGGCGGCCAGGTTCACCTGGATGTCGGCCATGTAAGGCGCCCGTCGCAGGTAGTAGTGACGCACCAGTCCGTTGAAATTGAAAGGACCGCTGGTGCCCACGTGAATCTGATAGTCGGTCACCTCGTTGACCGTGGCCAGGTAGTCGCCCATCTCACGGGCCGCGGCGGCCGTGCTCTCCAGGGTGGCGTCCTCGGGCATGTCGATGATCACCTGGAACTCGCTCTTGTTGTCGAAGGGCAGCATCTTGACCTTGACCCAGCCGACGGCCACCAAGGCGCACGAAACGACGAGCAGACCCACCACGCCAATAAGAAAGATCCAGCGCCAGCTCGGGTTGTGAAGCAAGGGGTCCATGACGCGGCGGTAAAGCCGGGTGGACCAGTCTTCGGCGGCGTGGTCATGGCCGCTGCCGTGATCGCCGCTGTCGTCGCTCTTGAGCAGGCGCACCGAGGCCCAGGGCGTGACGATGAAGGCCACGATGAGGGAGAAGAACATGGCCGCCGATGCACCCACTGGAATGGGGCGCATGTAAGGACCCATGAGGCCGCCCACGAAAGCCATGGGCAGGATGGCGCCGATGACGGTGAGGGTGGCCAGGATGGTGGGGTTGCCCACCTCGTCCACGGCCTCGATGACCACTTTGAAGCGGCTGCGCCCCTTGTTCTTCGGCAGGTGATAGTGGCGCACCACGTTCTCCACCACCACAATGGCGTCGTCCACCAGGATGCCGATGGAGAAAATCAGGGCGAAGAGGGTGATGCGGTTGAGGGTGTACCCATAGAGGTAGAAAGTGGCCATGGTGAAGGCCAGGGTCACCGGTATGGCCAGGGCCACCACGCCCGATTCGCGCCGTCCCAGGACGAACCAGATGAGCAGGGTGACGGAGATGACGGCGATGGCCATGTGGTAGAGCAGTTCGTTGGACTTCTCGGCCGCGGTTTCGCCGTAGTTGCGGGTGACGGTCATCTGGATGTTGTCGGGCAGTTTGCTGCCGCGTACCTTCTCGATGCGGTGCAGCACTCTCTCGGCCACGTCGATGGCGTTGGTGCCCTTGCGCTTGGCCAGGGAGAGCGTCACCGCCGGGCGGATCCCCCGGGATTCGATCTGCTTCTCTTCGCCGGCCGGTCCGGCGCCGAAGAAGACATACTGGTCCGGCTCGGCCGGCCCGTCGATCACCCCGGCCACGTCCTGCACGTAGACCGGCCCGCCGTGGGAGTTGCCCAGCACCACTCGTTGGACATCTTCGGTGGTTTTCAAGAATCCGCCCACGTGGACGGTCACCTCGCCCGCCTGAGAAGGATAGGTACCGGCGTGGGAGGCCTGGTTGGCGGCCTGGAGCATGCCGGCGGCCTGGTTGAGGTCCACTCCTGCCGCGGCCAGACGCACCGGATCGAAGAGCACCCGCACCTGGCGCGGTGTGCCGCCGATGAGGGCGGTGATCGAGACATCGGGTTCGCGCTTGATCACGGTCTCCATCTCGGCGGCCACCCGGCGCAGCAGGTAGTGATCCACGCCGTCGTCTTCACTCCAGAACGTGAGGGCAAGGATGGGCACATCGTCGATGTAGCGCGGCTTGATCAGCGGCGGCGAGGCGGCCCAGGGAATGCGGTCGTAGTTGGCCATGAGCTTGGACTGCAGGCGCACGATGGCTTCCTCTTCGTTTTCGCCCACGTAGAAGCGCACGATGGCCATGCTCATGCCGGGGCTGGAGGTGGTATAGACATACTCCACGCCGGGGATCTCCCAGAGCAGTTGCTCCATGGGGCCGGTGATGCGCTGTTCGACCTCGCGGGCGTCGGCGCCGGGCATCTGCACGAAGATGTCGATCATGGGCACGATGATCTGGGGCTCTTCTTCGCGCGGCAGGGCCGCCACGGCGGCGATGCCCAGCAGAATGGAGGCGACGATGATCAGCGGGGTGAGCTTGGAGTCGATGAAAAAATGGGCGATCGTGCCTGCTGCACCGGTACCTGGCTTCATCGGACCTCCTCCACGCGCATGCCGTCCTGCAGGCTGACGGGCACGTCGCTGACATAGCGCTGCCCCGCCTTGAGCCCGGAGAGGATCTCCACCCGGTCGCCCAAAGATTTGCCGGTGCGCACCAGGCGGAAGCGGGCGATCTGTTCCTCTCCGACGACGAACAGGCCGGTGAGCTGGCCCTGCTGCACGATGGCCGTTTCGGGCACCATCAGCAGGCCGGCCCCGCCGATGGGTAGAAAGACGCGGGCGAACATACCCGATTTGAGCGGCAGGTCCGGCGGCATGGCCACCTTGACCTCGAAGCTGCGGCTGCGGGCGTCGGCGGTCGGCACGATGCGGCCCACCTCGCCCGCCACCTCCAGTTCGTCCAGGGCCGGCACGCGCACGGTCACCTTATGGCCGATCTGCACGGCCTGGATGTGGCGCTCGGGCAGCACCAGGTCGGCGCAGAAAAGCCCCTCCTGCTCGATGTTGAGCAGGGGCGTGCCGGGTGCGGCCAGGTCGCCTTCCTCGATCAACTTGGCGGTCACCCGGCCGTCATAAGGCGCCAGCACCTGGGCGTCTTTGCGGGCCAGGCTGGCCTGCTCCACTGCGGCCCGGGCCTGCTGCATCCGCGAGCGGGCGGCCTCCACCATGGCGTCGGCCTGGGCCAGGGCGGCCCGGGCCTGACGGCTGCGGGACTGGACCTCACCGCGCCCACGGCGTAATTGTCATGGGAATCGGAAAAATCTTCGCTGTTGATTTCGTAGTTGCCCTGCAGCGCCAGGGTGGGCAAATGGGCGGCGCGGGCCCGGTCCAGCTGCCGTCGGGCCACCGTCTCCTGCAAATCGAGCTGCTTCAAATCGGACCGCCGGTTCAAGGCTGTTTCGATCCAGGCATCCATTTCTCCCTGGGGGGCGGTGCATTGGGAAAAGACCCCCGCCAGCCGAGTGCTCGGGGGTACGGCTTCCGGTTTGCCCATTACCGCGCCCAGTTGGGCCAGGGCGACATTCACCTGGCTGTCGGCCTGCAGCCGCTGCTGGGAAAGCTCACCGATGCGCACCCTGGCCCGCAGCACGTCGCTCTTGACGGCCAGGCCGCTGCGCGCGCGGTCTTCGACCACCTTGAGATGCGCCCCGGCCGTCTCCAGGGCCTGGTCGACCACGCCGCGCCCCTCGGCGGCCAGCAGGCACCCCACATAGGTGATGGCGGTTTGGGCGATGATCTCCTGCTCGGTGCGTTGGAGCGCCAGGTTGCCGGCCTCCAGATTCTCCCGGGCCTGACGCCACCCGATCCAGGTCTGTCCGCCGTCGAAGATGTTCCACGAGAGGGTGAGGGCGGTCCGGAAATTGTCGATGGGATCCGGATCGTTGAGACGGTCGGGGTCGAAGTCCCGGGCCGTGATCACACCCTGGTTGAGCCGGGTGCCGAAGGCCCACAGCGGACTGGTGGTGCGATTGTACGCCTCGGACACGTCCAGTTGGGGCAGCAGCCCGGAGCGGGCCTGGGTCACCTGGGCATCGGCAGCCGTCACCTCATGACGGGACGCCTGGACATAGGGATTGAACTTCACCGCCGTCGCAATCGCGTCTTCCAGGGTGAGCGTCGGCGAAGCGACGTCGGCGCCGACCGGCGTCACCGCTGCATGGCACACGATCCCTGCGGCCAATGCAAGCCGAAGGGAAAACGTCGACCCGACGATTCGCATCACCCGCGCCATGGCACGGTTGCATCCCGGAAACGATCTGCACAACCTCATGAGCGTACTCCATCTGATGGACCGACAAGGCCGGCCGGTTTGGGGGTTCGGTGAAAAATGGCGTGGTATTGGCCTCCCATCATAAGTCAACCGGCTTCTGGTTTCAATGGAAGGTGTTTCACAAAACGCCATGGCGCCAAAAAGTTGCGAAGAGGATCAATTTCGGATATCTGTTGAGCGGATCGCGGCGCATTTTTCGAAATGACGACTGGCGATATCATCTTATCATCACCTTTTTATCGATCGGCCTATGACTTCGCAAACCCGGCCATACCGCATCGGCATCGACCTGGGCGGCACCAAGATAGAAGGCGTGCTGCTGGCACCCGACGGCCAGACCCTGGCCCGCCGGAGGATTGCAACGCCACGGCACGCCGCGCATGCCGACACAGAGTACGAGGACATCTGCACCGCCATCTGCCGGTTGGTGACGGAGATAATCGACGAAATGCCGAACCGCACCCCCTGCACGGTCGGCGTCGGCATACCCGGCACCACCGACCGCCACACCGGCCTGGTACAGAACGCCAACACCACCAGCCTGATCGGCCGGCCGCTGAAAGGGGACCTGGAACATCGCCTGGGGCGTCCCATGGGGATGGAAAATGACGCCAATTGCTTCACCATGGCCGAAACGCAAATGGGCGCGGCGCAGGGTTACGGCCTGGTCTTCGGCATCATCATGGGCACGGGATGCGGCGGAGGCATCTGCATCGACGGCCGGTTGCATACGGGCCGGCACCAGATCGCCGGAGAGTGGGGCCATTTTTCGGTCGATCCCCAGGGGGAGCAGTGCTGGTGCGGCAACCGGGGCTGCATCGAAACGAAGATCAGCGGCGGCGGCGTGGCCCGGGCCTTTGAAAAGCGCTACGGCCGCAAGCTGACCCTGGAGCAGATCACCGAGGGGTATCGGCGCGGCGACGATCTTGACTGCACCGTCGCGTTCGAACAATTCATCGACGATTACGGCCGTTGCGTGGGCGGATTGATATCCACGCTCGATCCGGATGCCATCGTGCTGGGCGGCGGGGTGTCCAATATCGAGGAGCTTTATACCATGGGGATGGCGCGCGTTCGGCGCTATGCATTCCACCCCCATGTCCAAACCCCTATCCTTAAAAACCGGCTGGGGGATTCGGCGGGGGTTTACGGCGCCGCCTGGATAGGGCAATAGAACGTGTCCATTCACAAATGGCCAATTGAAAAAGCGCTTTTCAATTTTGTATAAAGCAGGTATGGTTAGCCATATAAATAAAACGAACGTCCGCTCGATGAGCTGCCCCGGAGCGATGCCGCCACAAGCGGCTTCAGCATACGGACTCCAATTGAACACGAAAGGTGACCCTTGACAAACGCCATGGCCGCGAAAAAAAAGACCGCCGACATCAGCCCACCGACCACCTTTGCGGAATTCAGCAAAGTCGTCACCATTTCCAAGAGGGACATTTATCAGGAGACCATTTCTGAAAACCGCGAAACCCTGCGCGTTAAAAAGGAAAAAACCGTCTTCAAGAACCTCGAAAAAATTTTCGGGGCCGTCCTGAAGATCAGCAACCGCAAAGGGTTCAAGGCCATGAGCATGCGCGACCTGAGCCGGGAAAGCGGGTTGAGCATGGGGGCGCTGTACACCTATTTTTCCAGCAAAGATGAACTGGTGGAAATGCTCCAGAACCAACGCCGCTCGATCTCCGAACGCATCGTGCGGCAGCGGCTCGACGAGGAAACCACCAATCAGGGCAAGCTCAAGGCGGCCATATACACCCATCTGTACCTGAGCGAAGCCATGCAGCCCTGGTACTATTTTTCTTACATGGAGGCCAAGAATCTCAGCAAGATCGAACGCGACAAGGCGGTGGCCAGCGATCTGCACATGGAAAAGACCATCGAAAGCATCATATTGGAAGGCCAGCAGAGTGGCGAGTTCCACAAACGGGACAGCCAGCTGACCGCCAGCCTCATCCAGGCCATGCTCCAGGACTGGTACCTGAAACGATACAAGTACAACCAGCGCAATATCTCCGTGGATCAGTATGCCCAGTTCGTGGTGGAATTCGTCAGCGAGTTCCTCATAAAAAAATAGAACGAACGCTCGATTTTTTTCATTGACATGCCCCCACACCCCTTGCTAAGACTTTTTTATCGGACCTATCCAGGCAAATGGCCAGTTTAGACGATCCAAAACCACCGTTTTTGCGGCCCCCTTTTTCGGTTGAAGGGAATTTATTTTATATCAATGTGTTAGCTCGAATCTTCGGGCAGGGAGGACACCCATGAGGACAAAACAGGATTACATCAATGCGCTTTCCAAGATGAAACGCAACCTCTATTTCGATGGCGAACTGATCGACCGGACCGACGAAATGCAGATGGATTGTATCAACACCATCGGCACGACCTACGACGAAGCCCACAAGCCTGAAAACCAGGACCTGATGACCGCCATTTCCCATCTGACCGGCGAGCGCATCAACCGCTTCAACCACATCCACCAGAACAAGGAAGACCTTCATAGAAAGCAGGACATGACCCGCATGCTCTGCCAGAAGGTGGGCGGCTGCATCCAGCGCTGCATGGGCATCGACGCCACCAACGCCATCTACAACGTCTCTTACGAGGCGGACAAGATGAACAAGGGCGAAACCAACTATCACGAAAATTTCAAGAAGTGGCTGGCCCGTTTCCAGACCGAGGACATGGTGGGCTGCGCCGCCCAGACCGACGTCAAGGGCGACCGCATGCTGCGTCCGGCCGATCAACCCAATGCAGGCTCTTACGTCTATATTAAAGAGCGGCTCAAGGACGGCATCGTGGTGGAAGGCTGCAAGCTGCACATCTCAGAAGCCTCTGTGGCCGACGAAGTGCTGGTGGTGCCCACCCGCGCCCTGCGCCCCGAAGACAAGGATTACGCCGTTTCGTTTGCCGTTCCCGGTGACTGGGACGGTTTGAAGCAGGTGGTCACCGTCCACAACCTGCGTCCGCGCAAGCACTTCCCGCGCGGTTTCGTGCAGGGTTCCACCGACTCCTACATGATTTTCGACAACTGCTTCATCCCCTGGGAGCGGGTCTTCCTGGCCGGCGAGCATCAGCACGGCGGCGTTTTGGCCCTGCTGTTCGCCCTGTTCCACCGTCACTCCTACTCGGGCTGCAAACCGGCCATCGGCGACATCATCCTGGGCACCGCCGCCCTGGCCGCCGAAGTCAACAACGTGCACAAGGCATCCCATGTCCGGGAAAAGCTGGCCGAGATCATCATGACCTCCGAACTGGGATACGC
>DHGT01000133.1 GCA_002402905.1 Desulfatitalea sp. UBA4791
TCCCGGCGTTCGCCGGGATGACGGGAAACGCGAATTTCGGACTTTTTACCAGGCTGTCAAACTTCAAAGACATTCGGAAAGGCCAACCAAGGCCTTATCGAGCTGAAGATACCGTTCTTTTCTCGTGGCATCCTGCTTGCACAATCGGAAAAGTGACAATGGTAGCGATATCAAGCGATCGATATCAGTAAGGGTAATCGAGATGACGACATTTGATTTGCGTGAATCGATCATTCCGTTTTCACTGCTTCAAATCAGCAACCACTTCAAAAGAATGAAATCAGGAGAAGTCGTGGATATCATCTGCCCGGATGCCACCGTAGAAAAAGATCTGCAATGCATCCTGCCCCGGCGGAAATACGAAATCTTCCTCCTGGATCCGGCGCCTACCGATAGGAACGGCTTCTTTATTCGGCTTCTTAAGAAATAAAAGGGGTTGGCATCACTTCAATGACTCTGCAAAAGATGAAAGGAAAATGAATGAACAACAAAGTTCTCGTCCTGCTCTCCTGCGGCACCGACAACACCAACCGATCGACACGCGGCATTCACCTCGCAACCGTGGCTCACAAGGAAGGTAAGGAAGTCACCTTATTCCTTCTGGACGAGGCAGTCTACCTGGCCAAAGAGGGCATTATCGAAAACGTACGCGCCGCGACGGGAGATATAGCCGATGATCTGCTGACCTATTTACAGGCCAACGAGGTGCCGATTCTGGTCTGCACCCCTTGCGCCAAGGCCAGGAAGATCGATCAACAGGACTTGATCGAGGGTGCCCGTCTGGCACCTGCTTCGGAAATGATCCATATGGCATGCGATAGCACGGTCATCAGCCTGTAATGGAAATGGGATAGAAAGGGTGTATCAGAGATGGGCATGAAAATTTTAGTCGTCGGCGCGGTCGCACTGGGTCCCAAGGTGGCCTGCAGGGTCAAGCGGTTGGTCGCCTCCGCCGAAATCACCATGATCGAGAAAGAAAATCGCTATTCCTATGGGGGATGCGGCATTCCCTATTTTGTCAGCGGGGACGTGCCCAATATCGAAGGGCTCTGCTCGACCAGTTCCCATACGGTGCGGGATGACGTCTTCTTCAGAAAAGCCAAAGGCATCACCATCCAATCCTCCACCGAAGCGGTCCATATCGACCGCAAAGCCAAAAAGCTCACCGTACGCGACCTCAACAGCGGCCGGACGACGGATATGCCCTATGACAAACTGGTGTTGGCCACCGGTGCCACACCGGTGGTGCCGCCTATCCCGGGGGCCGACCTGCCCGGCGTCAGCGCGGTCTCCAATCTGGAGCACGCCGTTAACATCAAGGAGAAAATCGCCAAGGGCGGCGTGGGCAAGGCCGTTGTCATCGGCGGGGGCGCCATCGGACTGGAGATGGCCGAAGCCCTGGCCGATATGTGGGAGGTCGACACCACCCTCGTGGAGATGGCCGACCAGTTGCTGCCCCAGGCGTTGGGGGCCGATATGAGCCTGCTGGTTCGCAACCATATGGTTTCCAAGGGCGTCAGAGTCCAGTTGGGCGATACGGTGACCCAGATTGTGGGGGATCCCCAAACCGGTGTCTCCGCCGTGCAGACGAAACGATCCCTGATTCCTTGCGACATGGTGATTCTGGCCGTGGGCGTGAGGCCCAACAGCCGTCTGGCCGCGGCCGCCGGTCTGGCGACCGGCCGATATGGTGGCATCGTCGTCGATGATACCTTGCGGACCACGGACCCGGATATATATGCAGGCGGCGACTGCATCGAAATGGTCCACATGGTCAGCGGGGAGCGGGTGCCCATGCCCCTGGGCTCTCTGGCCAATCGCCAGGGCCGGATCATCGGCACCAACATCGCCGGCGGCCATGCCCGTTTCGAGGGGACGGTAGGTACCTTTTGCATCAAGGTCTTCGACATGTCTGTGGCCAAGGCCGGATTGACGGTAAAACAGGCGTGTGCCGCGGGATTCGAGCCGGTTCACTCGGTGGTGTCCCAGTCGGACAGGGCCCATTTCTATCCGACCCACGCGATCATGCATCTGAAGCTGATCGCGGACCGCCACACCCGCAGGGTGCTCGGGGTCGAGGCGGTGGGACCCAACGGCGATGCGGTCAAGGCACGCGTGGATGCGGTGGCCGCCCTGCTGCCTTACCAGGTCGACGTATCGGCGATTTCCAATCTCGAGGTGGCCTACGCGCCACCCTTTGCATCGGCCATGGACATCGTCAACAACGCCGCCAACGCATTGGACAACATCATCATGGGATACAACACGCCCATCGATGTCGGCGCCTTCGTGTCGGATTTCAACGCCCGCAAGACCCGGGTGCTCGATGTCCGCGGCCAAAGCGAATCCAAACCGTTCAGGGAAAAATACGGCGAGCGTTGGCTCAATATCCCCCAATCCGAATTGGCGGAACGATGGGCCGAATTGCCGAAAGAGGAAGCCATGTGCCTGATATGCGACACCGGGCCGCGATCGTACGAAGCCCAGCTCCTGCTGCGGGCCCATGGTATTGCCAATACAAAGAACATCCAGGGCGGGTATGGCATGCTCAGCAAATCCAATCCCGACTTTTGAGTCGAAACCCTTCATGGGCGCGCCTTGCCGCTTCCCATCGTACACGAAGCGGCAAGGCCCACAAAAAAGGATGACAGACCATGAACACTATCTCTTTTTCCGACATCTCCATCGTCTCTTGCGGCACATTGAGCCTTGAACTCAATGCATTGAAAAAGGAAGGGTTTCTGGACACGCCCCAGATTCTTTACACGACCCCCGGCCTCCACCAGGACCCGCCGGAACTGGAGCGCCAGTTGGTGCGCCGGATCCAAAAGGCCAGAGAAAAGACCGAAAAGGTCATCGTCGTGTATGGCGGCAAATTCTGCTACGTGAATATCGACGAACCCACCCGTTTGATGAAGCACATTGTCGAGGAACAGGGCCCCAAAGTCGCCAGGATCGAGGCCACCCACTGCATGGACATGATCGCCAGCCAATCCGAGCGCGATCGCATTGGCCAGGAGATGGCCGGGGGCGAACCAGTATGGTGGATGACCCCGGGATGGATCAAGTTCAAGAAAGAGGTGTTCAAGGGGTGGGACCAGGCACTGGCCAACGAGAATTTCCCCAAACACACCGGCGGTGCCATCGTCCTGGATGCCATCGGCTATATGGACGAATTTATGGCCAACGATCCGGAAGGCTTTCTCGGATATTCCGATTGGATGGGCATACCGCTCATTCCGTACACCGTGTCTCTCGATCGATTCAAGCAACTGCTTCTGGATCAAGCGCAACGGCTCATGTCTTAAGACCTTGAAAAGGAGATCACTTTATGTGGCGTTTTCTCTCGATGCTGCAGAAAAACCTGGTTTGGTCGATACCCATTTCCATGCTGGCAGGGCTCCTGTACGGCTACCTTTTCGACGCCTCCCCCCTGAAGCAATCGATCATTCCGGTGACCTTCGTCATGGTCTACCCGATGATGGTGACCTTGAATGTGAAAAGCGTATTCAAAGGCGAAGATTATAAACTGCAAGTATTCACCCAGGCCATCAACTTTATCCTCATCCCCCTGCTGGCCTACTACACTGGAAAACTATTCTTCTCCACCGGTCTCGAAAAACACGGCCTCTGGGCGGTAGGGCTCTTTTTGATCGGTGTACTGCCCACCTCGGGCATGACCATTTCTTGGACCGGCTTTGCCAAGGGCAACAAGGAAGCGGCCATTAAAATGGTCATTTTCGGGTTGGTTCTGGGTGCCCTGGCCGCACCGATCTATACCAAACTGTTCATGGGCGCCACCATCGATGTGGACATGCTCCATATGTTCCAGCAGATTGCCCTTTTTGTTTTTCTGCCGCTGGCCATGGGGTTGTTGACACAATATATCGCCATCAAAAAATATGGCCAAAAAGCCTGGAACGACCGCATCAAGACGAAATTTCCTCCCTTTTCGGCATTGGGCGTCATTTTGATCGCTTTTGTGGCCATGGCGTTGAAGGCCAGAAATATCATCGACAACCCCGGAGACATCATCGCCATCTTGATCCCTCTGGCCGTCTTCTATCTGGCGACCTACGTTTTCCTGTCCATTACCGGTCGCCTCTTTTTCAAACGCGAAGATGGTATTGCCATGGTGTTCGGGGTCGTCATGCGGGACCTGTCCATTGCGCTGGCCATCGCCATGACCGCCTTTGGGAAACAAGGCCTGACCATCGCGCTGCTCATTGCCCTGGCCTATGTCATTCAGATTCAATCGGCCGCCTGGTATGTGCGCGTCGTGGATTTCATTTTCGGCGCTTCCGTTGCCAAAGCCTCACCCGCACCGGTCAGGCTGGTCCAGCAGAAGGCCATTGAGCGCCGCCCACCCGAAGATATGCCAAAGGCGGATGGTGAGTCACTGGTTCCGGATTTTAAAAGGATCCTCTATGCCACGGATCTTTCCGAAACGGCTCGCCATGCAGTCCGCTATGCGTGCAGTCTCGGCCACCGCTACGATGCGGAAGTCACCGTGCTGCATGTCATTCCGGACATCCTGGATGAGTTGTCCAAAGGGGCCGGCATCGATCTGGCCGATCACATCGACAAGCGCGAATGGGAACGATTCAACCGAAACGGTATCGAAAAGGCGCAGCAGGCCATTCACCGGAGGATTCACGAAACCTCAAAAAGTGTCACCCAACAGATGCCCAGGTGTCCGCTGGCCGATGAGAATATCCTGGTGCGGACCGGAAACCCCGCGGATTGCATCGTCTCTGCAGCAAAAGAGGGGCAGTATGATCTCATCATCATGGGCACCCACGGCCATGGCAAGTTCGAAGATCGTATCATCGGCAGCGTAGCCGCGGATGTGATCCGGCACAGTGATGTGCCGGTGATGGTCGTTCGTTTGCCGAGGGAACATGGTGTTCAAGGGTTCAAGAGTGACGCATCGGCGGAAATATCGGGTCAGGGCCGAACTGCGGCTTCGCTTTAAAATGGAATGTCAACCCCAAAGAAAGGAGCACATCATGAAAGCCAGAAATTGTTGCAAGACCATGGAAATGGAGCTCACCAGCTGGAAAGCCATCATTTATGACATTACCCGGAAGATGGAAAGTTTGCCTGGCGGTGAAAAGTCCAAGATACTTCCAAACATCGAAGACCTGCATATGCTCATCGCCGAACTGGATGACCGCATCGATCAGATTCGGGACAAATGCTCGCCCGATACCTGCATGGAAGACATTCAAAGTGAAAGGGATGCCTACAACAAATCCCTTGCCACCTTGCGTGTCACTGCAGAAGAGGCCATGCGCGGGCTCGGTGCTGGAAATTTCGGGGGATAAGCGACCTGTCGTTCAGGATCTCTCTGCGACCCGCTGGATGGTCCGGATGGCATCATCGCTGAATTGCGTCCGCAGCATGAGATGCACGGAATACTCGTCCAACGGATGATCCTGAACGCCCTGAACAACACCGGTAAGGGCGACATCCTTCAATTTGCCGTCGACCATCAACTTGAAACGCACACCGATACTTCGCCCCACCAGCCGACTGACCGCCTCACGGTTTTTGGACTGGAAATAAAAAGAGAGTCCGGATTTGGAGACGTCCCACAATTCGCCGGCCACAGGACGCGAAACCGATGTGCCCTTACCCGAGCTCAACACTTGAAACCAGATCGGCGTGCTTAGATTGATGCGCTTGCAGGCGCGCCGGTCCAATCCTTTTTGACGCAACCAATCATAGATCCGGCGACCGGTGCCGCAGATCTTTTGCAAGCGCTGCTCGATCCGCGGGTGTTGGATCGTGATACCGTCGAGCCGTTCCCTCTCCAGGAAGGATAGCTTGACCTCGGTCAATGCGGTGACCGAAGCGGTGCAGACATTGATGGAGAAAAATGTGTCCTCCCCGATCACATCGCCGCTGCCGATGGTCTGAATGAGCTGCTGTTTGTCCTCCCTTTCGTGGACGACTTTCAACTTCCCATTTTCCACGAGGTAAAGCTTGTCGTTTCGCTCGCCTTGACGCAGGATCATCGTGTCGATGGGAGCACTGCGTTCCTTGAGAGCGAAAAAAAACGCATTGGCCTCCTCACTGGGCAGCGTTTCGAAAAACCGGGACCAGAGCCGCCTGCGGTCCGGCGTCAACGCCTTGCTCTTCTCGGCTTCGATGATCTCGTTCATCTTGACGATCGCCGTCAGCGCCATGCTGTCCACTTCATAGAGCTGGTCGCGATAGGCGTCGGCCCTTTCGAAATCCTGATTTCGAGCGCAGAACGCCACCAGTTGGCAAAGCAGTTTTACGGCCTGTTCGGTCTGGCCGGCCTCTATGAGCGCTTTCAAGCGTGTCTCGTGTTCAGATAATGTCGGCATATCGTGTACCTTCACAGGGCCATCGCCCTATATTCGGCGCCCTGGAATATCGACCTCCCTGTCCATTGACGGGCTGGCATCGCTTTCGACACGATACCGGGGAGAATCCAGACCGGGCCCAGTATCTTTATCGGCCGGTCATCCCCTTGTCTTGAGGCATGAGATCACGACGGCGACCGGCAGACCAGGACTTATCGAGTGTCCTGCTCGATCTGCCATTGACGCCTCAAGTCGTCCACTTGCTTCACGGT
>DHGT01000070.1 GCA_002402905.1 Desulfatitalea sp. UBA4791
GTGAATTGGGTCTCGAACCCGCCGGCCGGCAGATCACTCTGGTCGTGGAGCTGGCGCGCGTAGGCCACCCATTCGTCGATCAGGATCAGGCACGGCCCATATTCCTTGAACAATTCGCGCAGCGCATCGCCGGGGCTGGTGGCCTTCTCGTCGTCGGCCTGGATGCGGGCAAAGGCCTCCCTGCCGCCCAGCTGCCAGGCCATTTCACCCCACAGGGTGCGCACCACGGTGCCGTCGGGTTTGGTGACCGGGTTGCCCGGCGATATCTTGTTGCCGACCAGCACCACGCGCCTTACGGACGGCAGGGTCGATGTCCCGGCCGCCTGCAGGACCGCCTCGATACCAGCCAGCTCCGTGGGAGAGATGCCGGAAAAGAGGTGATAGAGGGCCAGCATGGAGTGGGTCTTGCCGCCGCCGAAGTTGGTTTGAAGCTGCACCACCGGATCGCCGCCCTGGCCGGCCAGGCGCCGCACCGCATCCACCAGCATCCGCTCCAGGCTGTCGGTCAAATAGGTGCGTCGGAAGAACTCCACCGGGTCGCGATACTCGTCGGTCCCTTCGCCCAGGTGCACCTGCCACAAATCGGCCGCAAACTCGGCCTGCTGGTAACGGCCGCTGGCCACATCCTTGTGGGGCGTCACCACTTCACGCCAAGGTTTGAGCTGGCCGGTGGCGGCGCTCTCGATGGCCGTGCCTGCGCTCTTGCGCTTCTCGCCGCGCACCTGCTCGTCGAATCGCAGGCGCAGCAGTTCGGTCTTGATCTTTTCGATCTCGCCGGCCTGGGGGGCGGAAACGGCGGCCAGCAGACGGCCGGCTGAATCCAGGGCGCGGTAGGTGTCGTCGCTGGAAAAGGCCTGCTGGTGTGCCCACCGGTTCCGCTGCTCGCGCAATTCGCTGACCAGGCTGCGTTCGGTATGCCCCAAGGTCAGACGGAAGACATCGTGCCACGTTTCCCACATGAGCCGAAGCAGCACGGCGGCATCCCACTCCGTGATGGGTCTTTTGGCATTCAGGCGGTCCTCGCCGAGGATGCGTCCCACCTCGGCTTCGGCGCGGTCTTTATAGATGCTCGCAATTTCTCGTTGAACATAAGGGCCAAGTCCTATCTTTAGAAGCTCCAGCGCTTTGCCGACCCGTTCGTGATTGGTGATGGCCATGGCTTACTCCTGTCCGGGAATGGGGATCTCCTTGTGCGGTTTGGGTGTATCGCCCACATGGGCCAGGCGGTTGATTTCCGGCCAGCTTTGCACCAGGCTGTTGTAAGAAAACGCTTCAGCCGCGCGCTTCTTGCGCTCACACAGCGTATAGAGACGGTAGGCCAGCTCACGGGCAGTTTCAGCCCTGGCGCCCAGTGCCGCGACGAGCACCGCCGCGGCCGGCTCGCCGCCCGAATCGAGAGCGCGGATCAGCTGGTGCACCACTTCCCAGGCCGTCAACCGCTTGTCTTTGGCCGGATCCCAATCCGCGGGCAGATCTTCGGGCCGCAACAGCCGCACCCTGCCCGACTTGGATGACAGAATGCCGGCTTCGACCATGCCAGTGACGCTGGTGTTCTTGGCTTTGGAGAGCGTCTCGGCCACGCCATAATCGCCCTCGGCAAACCCCGACTGCTCAAACCACGCCAAGGCCCAGCGGCTGTCCGCATCAAAGTCCCCCTCCTGTTCGGCGAGGGCTTCGTCCAAGACCTGGTTGATCAACGCCAGGGCCTCGCGCACCGTGAGCGGCTGGCCTTGGGCGTCGAGCACCCTGACATAGCGGGTATAGACGGCCATGCCCGGCCCGATGGCCGATTGGGCAAGGTCCACCGGAGCGATGTTGCCGCGCTGGAGATGGGCAAGGGCTGCAGGAAGCTCTGATTTTAGGGCTGTGAGAAACTCGCGCCGGGTGACAGTTTTGGCATCTGATTCCCGTTTACGGCAAACCAGAATGATGCTGGAGGCAAGGGCATTGGTGCCGGAGCCGATCATGCGGTTGCCGAGTTCGGTCCGCATGGGCCAGGTCCCTGTGACGGAGAAGCCGGCGCGGATCACGGCTTCAAGGAACGTGTCCCAACCTGTGCTGGCCGTGCCGTTGATACTGTCGTTTTCTGCCTGTTTGAAAGCATAGTAGATGGTGACCGGAAACGCCGGGTGGGACTGCTCTGCCAGGCGTTGCATGGCCTGGGTCATGCCATCGAGAAAGAACGCTTCGGCCTTTTGCCTATTTCCATGCCGGTAAGGCGTAGCGACCAATTCTTCAGCTTTGGGTACTGCGAGCGTAGCAAATAGATCAGGAAAAATCGTCTTCAGCGACCGACGCAACCAGACATAGAAGAAGTCTGAAAGGTCGGCATAGCCTATATTGTCATAATAGGGAGGGTCCGTGGAAATCAGCTTGCCCTCACTGTCTGATTGAGTCTGAGCATCATTTTGATCTGCCACACCCACGTTAAAGGCTGGAACTCGCTCTAAAGCTTTCACCATATTGGACAGGCTAACGGTGTAATCACCCGCAGCCTCGCCAAACACGTTGTTTTCAGCAAAGTCCCATAGCATTGGAATGGCCTGCCTTCCAAATAGGTTTCGCACCTGAGTTTTAGTGACCTCCCAACGGCATAGGGAATTGCAGATATCAGTGAGTCTGCTCAGTGCGATACCAAGGTACACCACCACTGCATCGGCATAGGCTGTGGCGCCGGTACCGCCTTCAGATAGCGGTTTGGCGTCGTCGCCCAGGCCGGCATCCAAGGCATCCAGTTTTGCCTGCTTGCGCACCTCCTGTACCAGAGCGGAGAAGGTTGTCAGGGCAACGAGTTGCCGGGGGGTGAAAAGGTCGCCCCAATTTTTAAGCCCATAGGGTACACAGGTGCCTCCGGTGAGCCTTGAAGGTACATCTCCACCAGGTTTCCACTCAGGTTTAGCCTGACGTGCGATTGCCTCCATTTCAGTGGTCGGGGTAAGATAGATCCGCTGGCGATCTCCCTCGGCAACGATGGCCATCATCCTTTCGCCCATCCGGCCCGCTTGACCCTCAGCCTTGATGAAATCCCCTGAAATCGGAATGCCGGACATCAAACATTGGAAATTCGCTCGCATCAGCTTGGTACCACTCTTCGCCGACTCAGGATCCTTGGGCCTGCCCACCTTCACCGTGAAACGGTAGCCGTCCCCTTCCA
>DHGT01000127.1 GCA_002402905.1 Desulfatitalea sp. UBA4791
CTTGGGACCACAGGGTCTTCATGACAGCATAGATCATGTCCTCGGAGAGATCCTTGTTGGCGATCAGCATGGTCGAGTCCTGGAAGGTCTGGCATTCGCCCACATCCTTGCCATAGATGCCGGCCGGAATCGTGGTCGGGCTGTAGGCGAAGGCATCGTAGAAACCGGTTTTTTCGGCTTCCACGCCCACGTCGACCAATTTGATCTTGGCCTGGACGCTGGCTTCGATGATCGATCGGTTGGGATAGCCCACCAGCACCCAGAAGGCGTCGATCTTGCCGTCTTTGAAGGCGCTGGCCGCCGCCGAGTAGCCCATGAAGGTGGGTTTGAAGTTGTCCCAGACACCGATGTGGCGGAAGAAGCGTTCGGCACTGGCCGCAGCGCCGGAGCCCGCATTGCCCACGGCCACGCGTTTGCCCTTCAGGTCAGACGCCGAGTTGATACCGCTGCCCGCATTGATGACCAACTGGGCCGGTGCACCGTAAAGGTAGCCCAGGACCCGCTGGCCCGTATACTTGTTTTCATCCTTGGGCAGTTTGCCCACGTATCCCAGGGCGCTGTCCACGGCGTAGGCCAGGCCGAAGTCGGACTCGCCGCTGGAGACCCGTTTGAGGTTCTCCACCGATCCGCCCGAACCCACGGATGAGGCTTTGATGTTGGCATTGACCTTGGGTACATAGATGGCCATGGCGTTGGAGAAGGTGTTGAACGTGCCGCCCGTGGGGCCGCCGCCGATCTGGACGCTGTAATCCTGGGCCATGGCCGGTGTCGCCAACAGCGCGAGAGCTGCAACGAGCACCATTAGGTGTAAGCTGTACTTTTTCATGTCTGACCTCCTTGAATCGTGATTGAATCGGATGGGATGAGGATGAAGCCGAGTAACATGCTTATTCCCCTATTAATGGTCAGACTCTACCCGGCGCAACCAGGCCGGTCAATTGGGTGATTTCTGATTTCTCTGTAGGTGAATTTCTTACCTGTTCGCAACCTCAGTCCCACGGCAATCGGGTGGCGGCGAGCAATTACCCGCATCATACCGGGTTGCATGAAGCGCATTCAGGGACCATTTCCCCCCAAATCTCTTTTCTTGACACGTTGGCGAAGGGTCCTATATAGAGGCTAAATTTTAGGTTGCCTAAATATTTTTCTAATTAAACTTTAACCAGCTTAAGTAATAGGTGACATGATGAATGATTCTGATCAGCTGGAACAGGCCCGGTTCATTTATACCACCGGCCGGCTGATTCACGAACGGATCCTCCGGGTCCACAGCCGCCATCTGGCGGCCCGGGCCGGGGCCATCGGCAGCGAATTGTCGGTGGCCCAGCTGAACATGATCGCCATTCTCAGCCAGCAGGGCCCCCTTTCCATTGGCGGGCTGGCCGACCAGTTGGGGACTACGGCGCCTTCGGCATCGGCCATGGTGGATCGCCTGGTGGAAAAGGGTGTCCTGCTGCGGGAGCAGAGCAGCGAGGATCGCCGAAAGGTGGAGGTGCGGATTTCGCCCGAGGCCGTGAAGGCGATCACCGCAGTGGAAGAGAGCCTCTTCCGGTTGTTCCGGGGATTGGTGGAGAAATTGGATGCCGAGACGACCCGGAAATGGTGTGAGGTCCTGGATGCCATTCAGAAGGTGATCATGGACGACGAGGCTTACGGACCGGGCATGGCCGGTTGATCTGCGGCATGCCGGTGATGATGAATGCCGGGAAGTTTTGAAGAGGTGATGTCTTGAGTCATGATGCAGCCCCAAATTCCCAAGTGGTTCGCCAGCGCTATGTGTTGCGGATCATCCTGTGCACGCTGATTGTGCTGGCGGGTATTTCCGGATTCATCGCCCTGGCCAGCCTGAAGAAACCGCCGGCCGAGGTGCGGGATACCGAACGGCCCCTCAAGGTCAAGGTGGAGAAGATTCAGGCCGCCTCGATCCCGGTGACGATTACCGGTTACGGCCAGGTACGCACCGTCACGGCGGTCGATATTTCGGCCGAGGTGGCGGGTCAGGTGGTGGCCGTGCATCCCCGGTTGCGGGTCGGCGAGCGCATCGCGGCCGACGAACTGTTGTTCCGCATCGACGATCGCAATTACGCCGCCGCCGTTGCCCAGGGGATGGCGGAGGCGGATCAATTGGCCGGCGTGGTGGCACGTCTGGAAAAACAGGCCCGGATCGACACGCAGCGACTGAAAACCCTGGAGCGGAATCGGGAATTGGCCAGCGCTGAGTTCGAACGGGTGCGCAAATTGTTCAGCGAACACCAGGTCGGGACGCGTTCGAGCGTGGACCGGGCCGAACAAGCGTACAATGCGGCCGTGGACCAGGCCGATCAGATGGCCCAAGCCGTGGCGCTCTACCCGATCCGCATCCAGGAGGCCAGAAGTACGCTGGCAGCCGCGCAGGCGAGATTGCAGCTGGCGCGGGCCAACCTGGCGCGCTGCGAGGTCCGCGCGCCCTTCGTCGGCCGTTTGACCCTGGCCACAGTGGAACAGGGGCAGTATGTTTCGCCCGGGCCGCCTCGATTGAGGTTGGCCGATGATCGCCTGTTGGAGATTCAGGTGCCACTGGACGGCCGGGATGTGCGTCAATGGATACGTTTTGCCTCGGCATCCGAGCCGGTCGACCAAGCCTGGTTCGGTCAACCCGAGCCGGTGGATTGTCGCATCCGTTGGAGCGAGGACAAGGCGGGGCATGTGTGGCATGGCCGGTTGCAGCGAATCGTGGCCTATGATGAGAAGACCCGCACGATTACCGTGGCGGTTCGGGTCGCGGCCGCCGATGCCATAGCGGGCAATGGAGACCTTCCCCTGGTCGAAGGGATGTTCTGCGCCGTGGAAATACCCGGCCGAACGTTGCCCCAGGCCTTCAAGGTGCCACGGTCGGCGGTAAGTTTTAAAAATACCGTATTCGTCGCAGTGGACGGACGTCTCAAGACCGTGGAGGTGCAGGTTGCCCGGTTGGATGGGGATCACGCATACATCACCGGTGGGTTGCACGGGGGCGATACGGTCATCGTCACCCGCCTGGTCGATCCCCTGGAGAATAGCCTGTTAGAAGTGTTGAGCAATCGCTCCTAGTGAGTTTCCATAGGAAGATTTCCGATGAAACATTTTCTGGCGTCCTTTGCCCGTAATACCGTTTTTGCCAACATCATGCTGGTGCTCATGTTGACTGCCGGCGGCCTGACCACCTGCTCCATGACCCGCGAAAATTTCCCCGAATTTTCGTTGGACATGATTTTGATCACCGTGCCTTTTCCGGGTGCCGATCCCGAAGAGGTGGAAGAGGGGGTGAGCCGCAAGATCGAAGAGGCCCTGGAGGGACTCGAGGGGATCAAACTGGTTGTCACCCATTCGGCCGAGAATGTCAGTACCACCCGCATCGAGGTGTTGGAGACCTATGAGATCGAAACGGTGTTGGATGAGGTGCGCACCAAGGTCAACGCCATCTCCACTTTTCCCGCAGTTACGGCGCTATGGTCTTTCATTCGATCAGGTCGCCACGGCCGTGCAGCGCAGCAACCTCAACATGGGCGGCGGCACCATCCGCACCCAGGGCGAGGAGATCCGCCTGCGCACCATGGGGCGCCGCTATACCGACAAGGAACTGGCCGATATCGTGGTGCTGGCCCGACCCGACGGGCAGATGATCACCCTGGACCGCTTGGCCGACATCAGGGACGACTTCAGCGAAGATCCCATCGCCGCCAAGATCAACGGCGAACCGGCCGTGATCCTTATGGTTTTCAAGACCGTTGAAGAGGATGCCCTGGCCATCTCCAGGGCGGTTCAGGATTTCGTGGCGCGGCGGCAGGCGCAGCTGCCGGCCGGTGTCAGCCTGAAGGTGCTCTACGACAACACCGACATGCTCCAGTCGCGCATCGACCTGATGGTCAAAAACGGCCTCATCGGCATGCTCATCGTATTTGGGTTGCTTTATATTTTTCTCAGCGCGCGGCTTTCGTTCTGGGCCGGCATGGGCATCCCCGTCTCCATTGCCGGCGCCATGTTGATTCTGTGGGCGCTGGGCGGCACCCTCAATATGATCTCCCTGTTCGGTTTTATCATGGTCCTGGGGGTCGTGGTGGACGACGCCATCGTGGTGGGCGAGGCGATTTATGTGCATCGCAAGGATGGACAACCGCCGCTGCAGGCGGCGGTTGAAGGTGTCAGCGAGGTGGGGATGCCGGTGATAGCGGCCGTATTGACCACCATTGTCGCTTTCGTGCCGTTGCTCTATGTGGGCGGCATCATGGGCAAGTTCATCGCTATCATGCCGGTGGTGGTGATCGCCTGCCTGGGCGTGTCGCTGGTCGAGTCCCTGCTCCTGCTGCCCGCCCATTTAAGCGATCTGCCCGATGCCAACCGGGTCAGGGGTCCCAGCAACCCCGTATTGGGGTATCTCGCAAGCCTCCAGCAGGCCACGGCCGCCGGCATGGAGTGGTTTGTGGCGCGGGTGTACACCCCATTTTTGAGAAAGGCCCTTTTTTGGCGATATATTTCCCTTTCCACGGCCATCGCCATTTTATTTGTCAGTCTCGGCCTGGTGGTCGGCGGCATCCTCAAGTTCGAGGTAATGCCCGACATCGACGGCTTCATCATGACCGCTACCGTGGAACATCCAAGTGGCACACCGGCCGAAGTCACCGCCGATACCCTCGGGCGCATCGAAGCGGCCCTGTTGCGTCTGCAGGAGAAGATCCCGACCCTTTCCGGCGAGCCGCTCATCGAGGACCGCCTCAGCTTGGTGGGCCAGACCCTCGAGGACATTCCGCGCAACGGCCCCCATTTGGGGTCGGTGCAGGCCATTTTGCTCGATTCCGAGCGCCGGGGGATGCATGCCAAACGGCTCATGTCTTTGTGGGAACAGGAGATCGGTCCGATTCCGGGAATCAAGTCCCTGACATTTGCCGGTCTGAGCGCCGGACCGCCCGGAGATCCCATCGAGATATGGATTCAAGGTCACCAGATGCCGGCCATTCTGGCCGCTTCCGAGGCGTTGATGGCGCGCCTGCGCAAATTCGACGGCGTTTATCAGATCCGTTCCGATTTTTCACCGGGCAAGAACGAAATCCGGCTGTCTCTCAAGCCCGAAGCGCACACCCTGGGTCTCACCGTGGACGACCTCGCCCGCCAGGTCCATGCCGACTATTTCGGGTACGAGGCCCTGAGGCTGCAACGGGGGTGAGATGACGTGCGCGTCAAGGTCCGCTACACGGCCGACGAACGCAGCCGGCTGTCGGATCTGGCCCAGGTACGCATCCGCACGGCCGGCGGGCTGGAGGTGCCCCTCAATTCGGTAGCCGAGTTGACCCATGCCCCGGGTTATGCCACTATCAACCGGGCCGACGGCATGCGCCGGGTCACGGTGAGCGCCGCCGTGGACAGCTCCAGAGCCAACGCCAACGAGATTTTCGCCGAGTTGAATCGATCTTTTTTTCCGCATTTGATACACACCTATCCGGGCGTACGGGTGGCCCAGCAGGGTGAACAAAAGAAGATGCGTGAGGCCTTCACACCCCTCGGCATCGGTTATCCCATGGCATTGTTGGGGATTTTCGTGGTCATCGCCACCATGTTCCGCTCTTACCTGCAGCCGTTCGTCATCATGTTTACCGTGCCGTTCGGGATCATCGGCGCCATCATCGGTCATCTGCTCATGGGTTATGATTTGTCCATGATGAGCGCCTTCGGCATGGTGGCCCTCACCGGCGTGGTGGTCAACGATGCCATCGTGATGGTCGAACGCATCAACGAAAACCTGGCCGAGGGCATGCCCTTTTTCGAAGCGATCATCGCCGGTGGGGCGCGCCGTTTCCGGGCCGTCTTCCTCACCACGGTGAGCACCATGGGCGGGTTGGCGCCGCTGATCCTGGAGACCGATTTTCAGGCCAGATTTTTGATACCCATGGCGCTTGCCCTGGCCGCCGGCGTTGCGTTCGCCACGGCGTTGACCCTGGTGATGATCCCGAGCCTGTTGGCCATTCTCAATGATCTGCGTCGCGTGGTGCGGCGATGGAAGACCGGGCAGTGGCCGAGTCGCGAGGCGGTCGAACCGGCGGCCGGACGACGAATCGGCGATCCAGTGGCTTCGTCGATGCCGGGGCAGGCGCCATCCTCTGCCGCATCACATCTTAACCTTCCGGCCAAGCCGGACCAGGAGTATGGGGTATGACATCACTGTGGTATCGAACGCTGTTATCTATCTTGTGCGCGATGGGCTTGTGCGCGATGGGTCTGTTGGCCACGGCGTCCGTCAGCTCGGCCCTTGAAGGGACCCCGGCGGGCGATCCGACCGAAGCGTTGAAGGAGATTCAGGTTCTGGACCTCCGGACCGCCGCGCAAATCGCGCTGGCCGGCAACCCTTCGCTGGCGGCCGCCCAGGCGCGGGTGATGCAGGCCGGTCAGGTCGTCCGGCAGGCCCAGGCCCCTTATTGGCCCCAGATCGATGCCAAGGCCGGGGCTGTTCGCATGGATCTTTCGGAAAGAGAGGTCGACAACCAGCGGCTTTCATACGATTTGATCCGGGGGCTGTATCCGCCGGGAACTGTTCCGCCCTTTGGCAGCGTCTACAACAATCCCGAAGAGTACTATTCGGCGGGTCTTTCGGCCACCTGGCTCCTTTTCGACGGCCTGGCCCGTGAGTTCACCCTGGCGGGAGCCCGTTACGGGGAGAGGGCCAGCCAGGCGGCCCGGGACGATGTCGAGCGGTTACTGCTGTCCGCGGTTACCATCGCCTATCTGCAGTCCCAACTGGCGTTGGAGAATGTCAAGATCGCCAACGAAGACGAGCGCTTCAACCAGCGTCAGCTCGTCGAGGCGGGTCTGCGTTACGAGGTGGGCACCGGGGCCCTGAGCGACGTGCTCAATTTCGAAGTGCGCGTCAACGCGGCCAAGAGCGCCCGCATCCAGGAGGAGCGCGGCTACCGCGCCGGCCTGGCCAGCCTGGCCGCCCTGCTGGGGCTGCCCCAGGGGCGCTTGCCCGGGCATGTGGGCCTGGCCGAATTGGCGCCGACCACACCGCCGGAACTGGCCGAGCCCGACGGTCCCGGGTCGGTGGCCCTGGCCCTGAGTCTGCGGCCCGATTTGAAACGTTACGATTGGATCGTGCAGCAGGCCGACGCAGGGGTTAAAACCGCCCGGGCCGGTTACTACCCGACCCTCGCCCTTTCCGCCAGCTATGACGGCGAACGCAGCGAAGATTTCGATTTCGAGAGCGACGATTTCGGCAACTCCGTCGGCGTTGGGCTGACCTGGAACCTGTTTGCCGGCGGCCTGACGCGGGCGCGCGCCAGCGAAGCCAGGGCGCGCCTTTACGAGACCGAGAAACTGCGCGGCGACGCTCAGGTGCAGGTGGCGTCGGAAATCGAAAAGATCATCGCCGAGATCGAGTCGGCCCAAGGCGTGCTCCGTCTCCAGGAGTCCAATACGGCCCTGGTGCAGCAGCAGCGGGACCTGGTGGAAAAAGAGTACCGTGCGGGCGTGAGCTCGCTGGTGCGCCTCAACCAGGCCCAGCGCGATTTGAATGTGTCACAATCCCAGCTCGCCCAGGCCCGGGTGGCCCTGCGGGCGTCCTGGTACAATCTGCAGACGGCCACCGGTCAGATTTTAGAAACCTTCAAGGATTGACGGTTTCGCTAACGTTCGAAATGCAACGATTCGACGGTTCTATTCACTGAACCCATAATGATAGATTTCATATTTGGTCTGGCCGCCCAGGAGGGCATCGATTTTTTGTTGAATCTGCTGCCGTTCGGCGCTTTCGAGCCAGTTAACCCAGTCCCGTGAAGATTGCCAGCTGCTGATGACCAGGAATTCTTCGGGGTTGTTCAGGTTCCGCAGCGTTTCGCCCGAAATGTAGCCATCCTGATTCATGGCCAGGGCGCGCATCTGCCGGAACAAGGGGATCATCTCGCGCGCTTTGCTTTCCGGTACGACTCGTTTGATCAGGGCTTTTACTGCCATACGAACCTCCTTAGGGATTAGGGGTTGTTGGACACGGCCTCGGCGGGGCGCGCAGCAGGAGACAGTCAGATGGTGCGGGAGCGGAGAAGAGTTCAACAGGCGATTGCGGTATCGGCCGTAACGCTCCCCGTTTCAACGGGGATGCATGGTGCGGTATGCATGGCACCACTATATGTGCAGGCTGTGGTTCAAGTCAAAGGCAATTTTGCCACCATAGACCGCTGCGGCCCGATTCCGGGTTCGTCCCGTTCGTCTGAAGGTGTATCAGCAGTTCTAACTGAATGTGATTCACCCTGAAGGGCCTGCACTCCAGAAGGTGTTTGATAAAAAAAATCGCATGGCATCGGCCACCTGTCCCACCCGGGCCGGGTTTAATGAATGACATTCAGTTAGAATCGCTTAAGGTGCATAACTTTGCTTGATATGCGGGTCCGGAGCCATTAGATTGATATCGGTTTCAGAAATGGCATCGGATCCGATTCCCGGGATGACGGGAATGGCGATCGTAACGGTGCAGCATGCGGCCCACGGCCGCCGATTGAAAGCCAAGGAGAAAAACATGCAGGTACTCGTACTTTACTATTCCAAGGGTGGCAATACCCGCCGTTTGGCCGAAGCCGTTGCCGAGGGGGCCGGCCAGGTGGATGGTGTTCAAGTGGTGCTGCGTCATACCGATGAGGTGAGCCGCGAAGATTTCGTGCAGAGCATGGCGGTCATCGCCGGATCACCCGTCTATTTCGGCACCATGGCGGCGCCGTTGAAAAAGGTGTTCGATGACTACGTCGGGGTGCGCAGGCGCATGGAGAACAAGATCGGTGCGGCCTTTGCCACTTCGGGAGATCCCACCGGTGGCAAGGAGACCACCTTGATGTCGATTCTCCAGGCCCTTCTGATCTATGGCATGGTCATTGTCGGCGATCCGTTGTCGGCTACCGGACATTATGGGGTGGCCTGCGTGGGGACGCCGGATAGCGGGACGATTGAAAACGCAAAAAAGATGGGCCGCCGCGTGTCCGAACTGGCCAAGTTGATCAGCGACAACGGGATGGTGGGCGTCACTAAATAGGGCTCATCCACAAATGGCCTGTTTCTGGACCGACATTGAATAGCCCCGGCCGCGTTCTTTGGCTCATACAGGTCAGCCCGGCGCCATTTTGGGTTTAACCCAGACAGAAAGGAGTGCCACTTGCCCACTGCGGATTCGTCACAGACGTCCCGATTCGATGTGATCATTGTCGGGGCGGGGCCGGCCGGTCTGTTTGCCGCCTACTGGCTGTGCGAGCACTCGGATCTGAAGGTGCTCATGGTGGATAAGGGCAAACCGCCGGAACGGCGCCAATGCCCGATGAAGACGACGGGAGAGTGCCGCCACTGCAAGCCATGCAATATCTTGTGCGGTCTTGGCGGGGCCGGACTATTTTCAGATGGCAAGCTCAATTACATCGAGAAGCTGGGCAAGACCGACCTGACCCAGTTCATGAGCCGGGCGGCGGCTCAAACGTTGATCGGGGAGACCGAAACGATCTTCAACCGGTTCGGCATGGATGGCCCCGTCTATCCCACGGATATGGCCGCGGCCCAGCAGATCCGCAAGGCCGCCAAGCGCTTCGGCATCGATCTGATGATCATCAAGCAGAAGCATCTGGGCAGTGACCGCTTGCCCGCGCATATCGCCGGCATGGTGGATCACCTGCGGGCCAGGGGGGTGGTGATCCACAGTTCCGAGGAGGTGCGCGAGATACAGGTGGACCAGGGGCGGGTCGTCGGTATCGCGACCCAACGCAAGGCCTACCATGCCCCACATGTCATTCTGGCGCCCGGTCGTGCCGGGGCCGATTGGATGGGGCGGGTGGCCGCCCTATTTGACCTGGGGGTTCAGCAGCGCGGTATCGAGGTGGGTGTCCGGGTCGAGGTCCACAACGATATTCTGCATGATCTGTGCAAAATCATTTATGATCCGACCTTTTTCATTCAAACGGCCAAGTATGACGACCAGACCCGCACCTTCTGCACCAATCAGGGCGGTTACGTGGCCCTTGAAAATTACAACCGCTTTGTTTGCGTCAACGGCCATGCCTATCAGGAGCGTAAGTCGGAAAACACCAATTTTGCTTTTCTGTCCAAGGTGGTGCTCACCGAACCGGTGACCGACAATCAGGCTTACGGTGAGGCGATCGGGCAGTTGGCGACGCTCATCGGCGGCGGTCGACCGATCCTGCAGCGCTTCGGGGATCTGAAGCGCGGTCGCCGCAGCACCTGGCATCGTATCGAAAAGGGTTATATCCGTCCCACTCTGACCAACGTGGTTTGCGGGGACATTGCCATGGCCCTGCCCGAACGGATCCTGACCAACCTCATCGAAGGCCTGGAACAGCTCAACCGGGTGGTCGTCGGCGTTTCCAACGACGAAACCCTGTTATACGCTCCCGAAATCAAGTTTTTCGCCACCCAGGTGGAGACCGATGCGCATCTGGAAACCAAGGTCCACGGACTGTATGTCGCCGGTGATGGACCGGGTGTGGCCGGCAATATCGTTTCGGCCGCCGCCACCGGGTTGATGCCGGCCAAGGCCATCTTAGCGAGTGCCCATCCACAAATGTCCAATTGTCCCGATATCGGCGTTGCGCGAAAAATTTAATCCTCGGAATATCGACCATATGCCTGCGGTTAAATTNNCTCGACCCAATTTGCCTATTTGTGGACGGACACTAACGAAGTCGGGGTTGGATGGGGGCGGCCAGGAGGATTAGTGCGGGTTCGGGCGGTCGCCATCCACCATGGGGTTTTCGGGCGCCGCACAGGTGGGGGTCACGCCGAGGACGCAGGCGAAGGCCGATACCATTTCATCGAGAGTAAACGGCTTTTTGAGAAAAAAGTGCCGCCCCTGTTCCAGGATTTTTTTGGAGCGATCGTCCATTTCTGACCCACTGGCAATGATCACCTTCAGGTTTGGGTTCAAGGCACAGAGGGCCGTGAACACGTCATATCCATCCATTTCGGGCATGATCATATCCAGAATGACCACATCGATGACATCGGACCTGGATTCATAGATGCATATCGCCTCTTGACCGCTCGTGGAGAGGAGGGCCTTGAATCCAAGGCCTTCGACCAATTCACCGACATATTCCAGAATCACCGCTTCATCGTCCACCACCAGGACGCTTCTGCCGTTGCTGCCGATGAGCGGTACGGGCGTCTTTTCCCTGGGTTTGGGTAACGCGTCGTCGGCAGCCGGAAAAAGCAGCAGAAAAGTGGCGCCTTCGCCCACGCCGGAGGCGACCCGGATGTGGCCGTGATGGCTTTTGACGACACCGTAGACCGAGGCCAGGCCCAGTCCGGTACCGCGTCCAATCTCCTTGGTGGTGAAAAATGGCTCGAATATGCGTTTGATCGTGGTTTCATCCATGCCGATACCCGTATCGGCGACCCTGATTTCGATATAGGGCCCTGGGCTCAGTTCGCCCCACTGCTCCTTCAACTCTTCGTCCAGGACCCTGCGGGTGGCGACGGTCAACTCCCCGCTGTTGGGCATGGCATCCACGGCGTTGATGAATAGATTGAGAAGCACCACCTCCATCTGCCCCTGGTCGCCATTCAAGACCGGCGGTTGGGCCTCCAGATGACGATGAATACGGATGTTCTTGTTGGCCCGCTGGACCACATTAAGGGTGTCCTCGATCAACTGATGCAAATCGATGGGCCGAATGACCGACTGTCCCTTGCGGGCGTATCCGAGCAGTTGGCGGGTGAGCGAGGCGCCGGATTGGATCTGGTCCTCGATACGCCTGAGTTTGTCGAGCGCCAACGCGTCGTTGCCGGCTTCTATCCGCAGCAGCGAGACGTTGGCCTGCATGCCCATGAGGATGTTGTTGAAATCGTGGGCGATGCCCCCGGCCAGGGTGCCGATCGCCTCCATTTTCTGGGACTGCATCAACTGGGATTGCAGGCGGGTTTCTTCGGTGGTGTCCTTGGCAATACCGATGAAGCCAGTGATGCGCCCCTCCTGGTCGGAGTTGACCGAGGCCGTGAAGTCGAAAATGTGCATTTCCCCGGATTCGCTCTGAACCCGTACACTGCTTTCCGCCATGGTTTGCTTGCCGCTCATCAGGCGCTGGTAGATCTGGTTGCAGCGCTGGCGCTCCTCATCGTTGATAAAGTCGGTGAAAGGGCGGCCTTCGACGGCCTCCTTGGCGTGACCCAGGATTTTTTCCCATGTGGGATTGACGTAGGTGATGATCCCGGCGACGTCGAGGATCACGATGATGACCGGCGCGTTTTCGCTGAGCGATTTAAAGCGCTCTTCGCTGCGGCGCAGCGCCTCCTGGGCGGCCATGGCCTCCGTGATGTCCCTGAGGATCACCAGGTGACCGCTCAATTTTTCGTTTTCCCGCAACAATGATGCGTCGACCTCGAGGAACCGACTTGAGCCGTTGTATTTGATCGAAATAGTGGCCGGCGGTCCCGACTTTTGTGGATCGCTGGACAGGGACATTTCAGGTAACCAGGAGATGATCTGGTCCACATCCCGACCGATGACATCGGCTTGCCGCACTTCGGCCAGTCGTGCGGCGGCTGAATTCATATCGAGAATACGACGATGGGTATCGATGACGATAATGCCGTCCCGCATGTTCTGAATGACAAAATCGCGTGCAATGGGAACGATATCGAGCAGTCGATAGCGGATGATGCCCCACATGATGGCCAGACCGCTGATGCTGAAGGCAAAGGGGGTCAGGTCGAGATGGGGGAATGGATGGGCTCCGGTGAGGAACAGCACGTTGCACAGCCAGGGCGCTCCGGCTGCAATCAACAGCGAAATGACCTGGCTGCGGTAAATGCGTTGGGCATCCATCAGGGATTTGGCGATGAAGGCAAATCCCATGAACAGCAGTGCATAGGAATAGGTGGTGTGGATCCAGAACCAGATGCCGAATTGTCGTGAAATGAGATAAAAATCGCCGTCGCGAAAGGAGGTCATGCTCTGAAACATCAGATGGTGAAGCCCGTTGGTGGCCACCAATGCCACAGTCACCAACGGAATTGCAGCCAGCCAGAGCAGGCGTCCGAATTTCAGGGTGCGAATCCGATTGGCATAGTAGAGGCTGAAGATGAACCACTCCACCGGGACGATGGCAATGAAGAGATACTTCAGGTCGCCGCTGAATATTTTGGTTTGATGATCGTATGATGCGACTTCGAATATGGTCAACAAGGCCCACATGGCCACGGACACCATGAGGGCCCCAAAGGCGTGATTTCCCAATGTCGGGCGGTTTTTAAGCGCCGCAATGGCGAGAATCGCCGAAATCCCTACCGCTGCCAACAGCAAAAGTGTGTACGGTTGATCGAAAAAGGGCATTGGGCTTTAATTCACTGTTCAAGACAATGCGTCATCCGTCCAACACCGGTGGCCGTGAATACGCTGCACAGCAAGCCTTTTAGCACCGGGTCAAGCGGCAAGAATGGGTGTCGGGTTCCGTTTGCGTTCGATGTTTCATGTATAAAGGGTATCGGATTTTGTCAAACGTAAAAGCCGGCGCTGCCCATTCCCCAGCGCCGGCTTTTACATTAAAAAGAATCGCTTAGTCTATAGCCTGGCTCATCACCGTGCCCACCAGGCGCGAGAAGCGGCCCGGGTCGTCGAGTTTGCCGCCTTCAGCGATGACGGCCAGGTCGTAGAGCATCTGGCTGTAATCTTTCAATACGGCATTGTCGCGGTCGTTTTCATACACGGTTTTGATCTTGGCCATTACCGGATGGTCCATGTTGAGTTCCAGCACCCGTTTGACCTCCGGCGGTTTCTGCCCGGCCGCGCGCATCAGTTTCTCCATGTAGGCACTCATGTCGTAGTCTTCGCCGGACAGGCAGGCCACCGATTCCTTGAGGCGGTCCGAGGCCTTGACCTCTTTGACCTTGGCTTCGAGCTGGCCCTTGATGAAACTGAAGAGGGCCTTGAACTCCTCCTTTTTGGCCTCTTCCACCTTGTCCAGCTCCAGATCACCCTTTTCAGCGCTTTTGAACGGCTTGCCGTCATATTCGGTCAGGGCCTGCATGGCCCACTCGTCCACCGGATCGGCCATGAGCAGCACTTCGTAGGATTTGTCCTTGAGCTTCTCCAGCAGCGGGCTGTTGATCAGCGCGTTGAGGTCGTCGCCGGTGATGTAGTAGATCTCTTTCTGGTCGGGCTGCATGCGCTTGATATAATCGTCGAGGGAGACCCACTTGCCTTCGGAACGGGTGGTCTTGTACCGCGCCAGCGATGCGATCTTGTTCCGTTTGTTGGTGTCGGTGTAAATGCCTTCCTTGAGAACGGCGCCGAACTCCTCGTAAAATTTTTCATAGTCCTCGGCCGACATGTCGGTGAGCAGGTCCAGTACCTTCTTGACCAGGTTGTTGCGGATGTTCATCACCAGCCGGTCCTGCTGCAGGATCTCGCGGCTCACGTTGAGGTTCAGATCCGGGGCGTCCACCACCCCTTTCACGAAACGCAGGTATTCGGGCACCAGCTCCTTGCAGTCGTCCATGATGAAGACCCGCTTGCAGTAGAGCTGAACCCCGTGTTTGCGCTCGGGCTGAAAAAGGTCCATGGGCGCCTTGGAGGGGATGTAAAGCAGCATGTCGTACTCGGTGGTGCCTTCGAGCTTCATATGCAGTCGGGCCAGGGGCGGGTTCCAGTCGTGTGCCAGGTGCTTGTAGAACTCCTCGTGGGTCTTGTCGTCGACCTCGTCCTTGGGTTGGGCCCAGATGGCCTTCATGGAGTTGATGGTCTCTTCTTCGACCACGCGCCGTTTGGTTTCGCCGA
>DHGT01000111.1 GCA_002402905.1 Desulfatitalea sp. UBA4791
CGAAAATTACAGCCTTGTATCCCATCGGGCATTGTCCCGGGGCGTCCGTCCCGCCGGTGTCGGCCAGCAGTGGCGCCCGTCCTGATCGCATTGAATTTATGAGCGTATCTTATAACGTGTTCGCCGGGTCGGGGCAAGTGCGCGGCCGGCAAAACAGCGATTCTAACTGAATGCCATTCAATTTAAACCCGGCACGGATGGAGCAGGCGTACGTGGCCCTGGCCGCCTGCCCCACCCACGCCTGCCATTCCCGCTACGATGCGGACGCCTTCATCAAACCACTTGTGGAGAGTCGCCCGGCAAGAGAGAATCACAGTCAATTGGAATCGCTACCGGTCCAAGCCGGTGGTTGACAAACCTCTCGGCCTGGCCGTAGTATCGCGCGCACGGCATTTCACCGCCGTGTCGTTTCCGGCGATGGGCCTGAATGCAATACAGGAGAATGGATCGATGAGGCAAAATAGCTATCAGTGGCCGCAAATGCTTTTAGGATTTTTCGCCTGGTGTCTGTTGCCGGTAACCATTGGCCTGGCCCAGGAGTGCCTCTCCCCGTCGCCCACGACCCTGAGCGGCAAAAAGAGCTACGACCCCATCGAAACCCGAGAGCTCACCGCCGACGAGCATCGGCAGACGGTTACGCTGTTCAAATCCCTGGCAGGGGATTGGCGCGGTACGGCCGACACCTTTTTTTGCCGGAGCATTTCCGACCCCCGTGATGTGGATCGCGGCCATCTCGAGGCCCGGGCCGATGTGGAGGTGGACTATTACGGCAATCTGCTGATAACCGCCGATTTTCACGATTCGGTGCACCGCACGCGTCATCAAGAGACCCTGCGACTCTATGTGAACAACAACCGGCTGCGCATCGACCACGACACCGGTGCCGGCGATGTGGAGTTGATCGAGCTGGGCGATCAGGTCGTCGCGTTCCTTTACCGGCGGGTCATTCCCACCGGCCGCGCATCCGGCTCTTCGAGAAGCGAAACCTTTTTTACCTTGCGCACCGGCCGGCAATCCCTGACCATCGAACAACAGGTTTATGTCCAGGCCAAATTGAGTTCCGGACACACCTGGCGATTGCATCGATGATGCCATTTCAAATTAAATCGGGATGTTTTAGATGAGCGGCATTTACTTGAATCGGGTCCAACGCCTTGTCGTGGCGATCGCCGTCTTCCTGGTGTTCGCCCTGGCCGGCGCGGCACCGGCGGACAAAACGCCGTTGCGCACGGTGGTCGATCCCACCGGCCGTACGGTGAACGTGCCCCGTGATCCGCGCCGGGTGGTGGCCCTGGCGCCCAGCGTCACCGAAATCGTCTATGCCCTGGGCCGGGAAGATCGGCTCGCGGGGGTGACGCGCTTCAGCAACTATCCACCCGCGGCCGGGCAATTGCCCAAGGTCGGCAGCTATGTCCATCTGGATGTCGAGCGCATCGTGGCCCTGCGGCCCGACCTGTGCGTTGCGGTCAAGGATGGCAATCCCATTGCCGTGGTCGAACAGCTGGAAGCGCTCGGCTTGCCGGTCTTCGCGGTCAACCCGCTCGACCTGGAAACCGTGATGCAGAGCGTCGAGGCCATCGGCGGATTGCTCGATGCGGCGGCCGTGGCACGGGACGTGGTGGCCGACATGCGGCAACGTATCGCCCGGGTGGAGGCGCGGGTCGCCCAGACGTCCCTGCGGCCCGGCGTCTTTCTTCAAATCGGTATCTCGCCCATCGTTTCGGTGGGCAGTTCCACCTTCATTCATACCCTGATCGAAATGGCCGGCGGCACCAATTTGGCGGCCGGGCCTACCCCCTACCCACGCTTTTCCAGGGAACAGGTCATCGCCCTGGCGCCCGAGGTGATCGTCATCTCCTCGATGGCTCGCGATGCCGTCTTCGAGCAGGTCAAGGCCGAATGGATGCAGTGGCCGGTGATTCCGGCCGTCCGACGGGGTGCCGTGTTCATCGCCCCGCCGGATCTGTTCGACCGGCCATCGCCCCGACTGGTCGATGCCCTCGAAGTGCTGGCCGGTGTGATCCATCCCAACCTGTTCGAGGCACGGCCATGAACATCGCCGCTGCCTCCGTCACCCGGCGCATGGTGGTGGTGCTCGGGCTGCTGACCGCCGTGCTGCTGTTGGCGCTGTACCTCGGACTGGGCGCCGGCTCCACCGGGGGCGGATTCGGCGCGGTCCTGCGGAGCCTGGCCGGCAGCGGCGAGGACAAGCTGCTGCATGACATCATCTGGAGGTTGCGCCTGCCGCGGGTGTTGTTGGCGGCCCTGCTGGGCGCCACCCTGAGCCTGGGCGGCCTGGTGTTTCAGGCCCTGCTGCGCAATCCCCTGGCCGAACCTTACATCCTGGGGGTTTCGGGCGGATCGGCCATCGGCGCCATCATCGGCATCCTCATGGGCCTGGCCCGCTTTCCCGGGGTGTGGCTGAGCGCCTTTGCGGGCAGCCTGGCCACCCTGGGCGTGCTGTTTCTCATGGCCCCGGGCCGCTCGTTCGTGCGCGCCAACACCCTCCTGCTCTCCGGGGTGATGGTCAACGCCTTTTGCGCGGCGGTGATCATGTTCCTGGTCTCCATGGCCCAGGACAGCCGGCTGCACAACATCATCTTCTGGCTCATGGGAGACCTGGCCGCCGCTACAAATGCGAAAGTCGGCGGCCTGGCCCTGACCGTGATTCCCTGCTTCGTGCTCATTTTCATGCGTTCCCACGCCATGAACCTGCTGGCCCTGGGAAGCGACATGGCCCACAGCATGGGGGTCAACATCCGGCGCACCACCGCCCTGCTGCTGGCCGTCACCTCCCTGATGGTCAGCGCCACGGTGAGCTACTGCGGCCTGGTGGGCTTCGTGGGGCTGGTGATGCCCCACATGCTCCGTTTGATCCTGGGCCCCGACCATCGGGTGCTGGCACCGGCCTGCATCCTCGGCGGGGCGGCCTTCATGGTGGTGTGCGACGTACTGGCCCGCACCCTGCCCTCCCAGGGCGAAATGCCCGTGGGCGTGGTGTCGGCCATGATCGGGGCGCCGCTCTTCATCTATCTGTTGCGCAAGTCCAATAACGGCTGAAAGTGGAACCATGGCTGAACCCCCCTCATCCGTAGCCGTAGAAGTCCGGGCAGTGGGCCATGCCTTCGACGGTCAGGTCGTGCTCGCGGACCTGAGCTTTCAGGTACCGACAGGCGGCTTTTTCATCATCATCGGCCCCAACGGGTCGGGCAAGACCACCCTGCTCAAGCTGACGGCCGGGCTGCTGACCGTTCAAGCCGGTCAAATCGCGGTGCATTCGCGTGCGATAGGCGATTACACCGCCCGGGAACTGGCTCGCCGCATGGCCTATGTGCCCCAGAGCGTACCGGTCACCTTTGCCTTCACCGTGCTGCAGGTGGTGATGATGGGGCGCGCTCCGCACCTGGGCATGCTCGGCTTCGAAGGCGAACAGGATCTGGCCCTGGCCCGGGAAGCCATGCAACTGGCCGGCGTGGCCCACCTGGCCGACCGGCGCCTGGATCAACTCAGCGGCGGCGAGCGTCAAAGGGTCTTCATCGCCCGGGCCATCTGCCAGCAGCCCGAGATCATGCTGCTCGACGAACCCACGGCGGCTCTGGACCTGGCCCATCAGGTGCGTGTGATGGACCTCATGGCGCGGCTCAAGACCGAACAGGGCATGACCGTGATCATGGTCTCCCACGACCTGAACCTCGCGGCCATGTATGCCGACCGGCTCCTGCTGCTCGATCGGGGCCGCCTGGCCGGCATCGGTCCGCCTACAGAGGTGCTGCGCTTCGATCTGCTCGAACGGGTCTACGGCTGTACCCTGCTCGTGGACAAAAGTCCCCTCGGCGACTATCCCACCGTCCATCTGGTGCCGGGCAGATATCTGAATCGATAGCGTCGGCTTCTGCCGTCTTGACAATCGCCTCTCAAATACGTTAGGGCCATGTGCATAGTGTATGTTCAGGTGCTCCTGCGGGAGCTGAAGAGGGAACCCCGTGAAAATCGGGGACGGGCCCGCCGCTGTGACCCCGCCCGATGCCGAACGCATCGGGGACCCCATGCGCCCTGTGTGCCACTGTTCGATCTGGATGGGAAGGCCGCGTGTGGGGCGGGGAAGTCAGAAGACCTGCCTGGGCAAATGCGGCCAGTTGCATGGCGAGGACCACCATTGGCCGAACGGATCGAGCGGATAAAAAGGGACATCCCGGATCGAGGGTTTCATCGGTCCGGGATTTTTTT
>DHGT01000027.1 GCA_002402905.1 Desulfatitalea sp. UBA4791
GAAATTCCGTGTCCTGAGGCGTACTTGCCGTACGCCGCAAGGACGACGGGATGAGCACAACGCAGATATTGGGCTTTTTACGGTGGCGTCATTTTTGTTTTGACGGGAATAACGCCCCCCACAACTCGTCGTCGACATCCCTGAGCCGAAATACACGCCGGCCGCCATGGCGTTTCTTGAACGCGGCCACCTCCTGTTCGGATCCCAGGGTCACCAGGGCAGGCCCCATGGGACCAATGACATCGGAGCCGGCCACCCACCAGGCTTCATGGGCGTCCAGGGGCGCACCATTGAAATAGTCCTGCACGACCATTCGCTGAATGCCCTGGACCGGGACCTTCAGGCGGCGCTCGGATTGGCGCCAGGCGCGCAACAGGCAACCGTTGGCACAAAAATAGAAGGTCCGGCCATCTTTCAACACCATGGCCGCAGCGCTCTTGGGCCGCTTGGCCGGAAACATCCCGCACAACGGGCAGCGGTCTTGCGCGCTGATCTGCATCCGGCCGCTGTCATCCAAGGACTTGAGCGCCGCATGGGGCCCCTGGCCATGGGCTGTACCCGCCTGACCATCCGGATCGGCCGCCATCCCGGCGGTGACGCCCCAAAAGAGTGCAACCCAACACATCCCGACAAAAAAGAAGTGTCGTTTCAACATGATTCTCCTTTCAAGGATAAAAAAAGCCATTCGAACGGCTCGAAACATTTGAAACCAGCGAAGTTGGCCTCAGGCGGGTCGTTTCATCGCCCATCCACCTTAACTGTTTTTGACAGAGGCTTCAAGCCAAGCCCGCACGACCCCAGGGATTCTAACTGAACTTGATTCATTAAACCCGGCGTGAGTGGGGCAGGTGGCCATCGGCCCTTTTTTGGTCTATATAAACAACTTCGTTCACCTGAAAAGGAGCAATCCAACCTTGGAGAGCGGCGTCGATCATCTTTCCATGTTTCTGCTGGGGCTGCTGGGATCGGGCCATTGCATCGGCATGTGCGGGCCGCTGATCATCGCCCTTCCCGGCCGTTATGGCCGTTGGTCCGCCCACGTCATCTACCACCTGGGGCGCCTGCTGACGTACAGCGCGGTCGGTGCCCTCATGGGCGGCGTCAATCAGGGTCTGGTCCGATTGGCCGGCGGCGCCCCCCAGGCGGCCCTGGCCTGGACCACGCGCATGCAAATCGCCATCTCCGCATTTGCCGCGATCTGCCTGCTGCTCATGGGGATGGGTCGCATCGGCCTGATCCGTGAACCCGCATGGATGGCCAAGGCATCCCCTCAGCGGATTCCCGGATACCAAGCCCTGATGCGGCGCACCTTGGACCGCCACAACGCGTTTTGGCTCTTCGGCATGGGATTGATGCTCGGTCTGCTGCCCTGCGGCCTCTCCTACGGGGCTTTCTCCCGCTGCCTGGCCGCCGAAAGTTTTATCACCGGCGCCGCCCTGGCCGGCAGTTTCGGCTTGGGTACCCTGCCCAGCCTCCTGCTCCTCGGCACCGGCCTGACCCGTCTGCTGCGACGCTATCAAATACAAACCGAATTGATCGCCGGTCTCGTCATGATCGGCATGGCAGTCGTGCTGTTCGCCGACGCCTGGACCGCACTCGCATAGTACACGATTTCATCATTACGCTGACATAATGGGCCACTTGCTTGCAGTCGTACTCGTTCTCGTACTCGCACTCGTACTCGTACTCGAAAGATCCCCCTGCGTGTGTCAACGATGCCAGGATGGATCGAGTACGAGTACCGCTGCGCTGAAGTACGCGTACGAGTACGCTAAGTATCCATTCCATGGGCTGTCTGGTCCATGGGCTGTCTGGGTCGACATATAGGTCAGCTGATTTATGCCTGCGTGTACTAAGCTGTCATTCAAGGGGATCCTGAACCATTGAAGGTATTTACTATTGCCAGGAATTTCGGTATGCGTGCTTGGATCTTCAAAAAAGGACCTGACGCACCCATGACGCAGACATTCCAAGATCGTCTCAAACTCTATCTGGCCCTGTCCCGCACCCCTCACGGCATCATCGACATGGCCGCACCGGCACTGGCGGCCCTCCTTTGTCTGGGCCAGTTCCCGCCGATCCAGGTGACGCTGGTGGGGATCATTACGGTATTTGCCGGATACACGGCGGTTTACGCGCTCAACGACCTGGTCGACCTGCGAACCGACCGGCAAAAAGTCGATATCGGCGGCTACAGCGACGGTGAAAATTACCTCGACGGCGTGATGATGCGCCATCCCATGGCCAAAGGCGCCCTGAGTTTCAAAGCCGGCCTGGCATGGGCGGTGGGCTGGGCAGTCCTCGCCCTGGCGGGCGCCTACTGGCTCAACCCGGTGTGTCTCTATATTTTCCTGGCCGGATGTCTGCTCGAAGGCCTTTACTGCAAACTCTGGCGGGTAACCCCGCTGCGCGCCCTGATCAATGGCGCTGTCAAAACACTCGGGTCCGTGGCCGCAGTCTTTGCCGTCGACCCTTCGCCATCACCCCTCTTCCTGATCGCCCTCTTTGCATGGATGTTTGCCTGGGAAATCGGCGGCCAGAATATCCCCAACGACTGGACCGACATCGAAGAGGACCGTCACTTCAAGGCTCAGACCATCCCCGTGCGCCTCGGCCTGCAAAAGGCCACGCTGGTCATCGTGGCCTGTTTGACGGCCGCGCTTTTTCTCAACATCGTCCTGCTGTGGGTCTCACCACTCACCTTCGGCATCCTGCCCATGATCGTGGTGGTCGCCGTGAACGTCCTTCTCCTGCTTCATCCGGCCCTGCTGCTGGTCGAACGCCAGCAACGAGAATTGGCCATGGCGTTGTTCAACAAGGCCAGTTATTATCCCCTCGCCATTTTGGGGATTGTGCTGGTTCGGCTGGCTTATTGATTGGATTTGCTCCTAAAAGCCAGACCCTCGGACCTATACTCTTCGTTGCTTGATCCTAACGAAAAACGACCAGGTGGTTGACAACACTCTTGCGTCCAGGCATACTGCGCGCCGATCGATTCATTCAAAATTTCCTCACATTCGGAACGGCTGCAGATCGTCATCGGATCTGCCCTGCCTCGAGGAGAAGCATCATCCGCGCCGCATCCGCGGCCTGTCGGGATGACCGGAAGTAAAACCTGTATATCGCTACCCCCATCGGAGGCGCCCATGGCA
>DHGT01000080.1 GCA_002402905.1 Desulfatitalea sp. UBA4791
CTTTCCTACTTTCATACTTTCTTACTTATATCATCCATCACCTTACGAACGTAATCACGGGTCTCTCGATACGGCACCTCGCCGTTGTACCGCATAACGGTCCCCGGACCTGCGTTGTAGGCGGACAGGGCTGTTTGGAGATTGCCATCGAACATATCGAGCATCTGCCGCAGGTAGCGCGCACCGCCATCGATGTTCTGCTCGATATCGAACGGGTCTTCAACGCCCAATTCCCTGGCCGTGGCCGGCATGAGCTGCATCAGCCCGCGGGCCCCGGCCGGAGAGACGGCATCGGGTTGGAAGTTGGACTCGGCGCGGATCACGCTACGAATCAAGTCCACCGGAAGATTGTATCTTTTTGCGGCCGAGCGGATGCCCGTCTCGATTCGTGAATCGGTCGAGGACAATGTCGGTTCACCTGGCCCTATTGGCGCAGAAGACTCGGCGGAGGCCGGCGAAGGGGGCGGAGCGGCCGGAAGTGCGGATGGGGCCCCTGATCCGCATGAAAGATCGTCTCCCCCGGCAGTTGCGATGGGACCGATCGCAGGTGGCTGGGGTGCTTTGGCCGCGATGGGAGACTTCCAGTAATCGGCCATGCGCATCCCACCGACCGGTGCTGGTGATACGGCTGCCGGTCCGGATGATGCCATATCCTCCAACACCTGCCGAAAACCGCCCTGTTGACTGTCCGGGCCGATTCGAGGCGGCCGTCGGGGAGCCGCCCCGTCTCCATAGCCCGCCCGCCGGAAATAGTCTTGTATGGTGAGCCGATCACCTGCCACCATTTGCGTTCCCTCCCTGACACGTATACGTGGCGGCACCGGCCGCCCGAAAGGAATCAAGCAATTCCTGTTCCAGCATCGCGGTATTTAAAATTTCATTGAATATCTAATAGATATAGAACAGGCAAATCGGCATGGACAGTCGTTGCGGGTCAAATCTGCCGGTGAGCCGGCAAAAAAATGACGGACCGAAGCGGTATCGGAAGGTGGCTCGGTGGGCTCGAAGCAGTTCTATAGTGTGCAACTGCGCGCTCGGCAACGCCGGGCAATGGTATGGGTGCTGCCTTGATGGTCGCGCTGCAGGTGATAATTGAGCCACGAAGAGGTCCTGTTCAACTCCCACATCCTCGGCGGCACGCATCCTTTGACCATCTCACCTGTTTCGCCGGCATGGGAAAGACGCAGGTAGGCGCGGTACCATACGCAGTAGCGCTCCGGGAAAACTTCGCACCGGCCGTCACGGCTGCCCCCGCAGGCCCCGTTGCGGATATGCTTGGGACACTTGGATTCGGGGCAGAGGAACCCCACGTGCTGAATGGCGCAGTCGCCGCACTTCTGGCAATCGAGGAGAAGCTGCTTGGCCGGATCTTCCACCAGCTCGGTCAAGAGCTGTCGCCCGATGCGGCCGTCCAGGCGCCGGCACAACCGTTCGAACATCGGCGCCCAGGGATGCTCGCGGTTAAACACGATGGCGTGCATGCCGCTGAGCAGATTGAACGCGAATCGTTCGCGCAACGGCACGCGCAGGTGCCGCCGGCCAAATTTCGGCGGCCCCCAGTTGGCGGCACGATCCCGGGGGAAGGCATAAAAACCGCCGGCCTGGGGATAGTCGAAATCCGCGAGGAACGCCTGCCACTGTCCCTGGATCTGGTCCAGGCGGTCCAGAACACGCCCCACTTCGTCAAAACTGCTGTGGATACCCCCGATATGAATACCGCCATATCCCAGCCCCTTGAGCACCGCCGCCAAACGGGCGGCGCGCTCGATGGCCGCCGCCCGGCCGGCCGTTTTGTCGCGCCATTCGGCCCGAACCCGCTCGAGGAGCGCATCGGTGACCACCGCACCGGGCACCCGTCCCGCGTTCATGATGGCGGCGGCCTTGGGCTTGAGCACATAGACCGAGCCGATCAGGGGCACCACCAGGTTCATGTAATCGCAAATCTGAACCAGTTCCTTGAATTTACGGGCGTCATAACCGAGCTGGGTGATGACGAAACGGGCGCCGGCCGACACCTTGCGGCACAGCTTGGCATATTGGGCGAATGTCTCGGCCTCGGTCTGTTTGAACGGCGATACGGCGCACCCGGCAAAAAAGGGATCCGGATCACCGGCCGCATGGAGCCGGTCGCTGAGCATGTCGAGCATGATCTGCAGCTGCACCGAATCGAGGTCGAACACCGGTGCACCCTGACCGCCGAATCCCTGGCCCGAAAAATCGCCGTTGAGCGCCAGTATATTTTTCATGCCCATGCGGGCCAATTGCAGGGCCCGGCTCTCCATGCCCACCCGGTTCATGTCGCGGCAGGTGAAGTGCACGATCACATCCATGCCGATATTGAAAATCTCGTACCCCAGAACGTCCGGGCTGAGGGAAGGGTTGCCGCCCGGATTGTCGGTGATCGATACCGCCGAAACCCGCCCATCCGCGAACGCCTCCCGGGCGATGCCCATGACCGCGTCCACGGTCCGGCCGGTGGCCTCGCGTCCGGGTACCAACTCCAGGGTGACGACAAAATGACCGGGTTCATAGAGATCGTTCTGGAAAACGCGAAGCATGACGCCATCCTTTCAAGAAAATGTCCTTGTCGCTGGAATTGACGGCGAGGCCGTTCAACCATGCGCAAAACGCACAAAAAACGAGATTCGATGATCCACAGCAGAAAATGATCCAAAGACGCATAGACTCAAGGTGAGCGTTCCATGGAGAGGGGTTGGAAGTCAAGCTTCAAAACAGCAGCAATTCTAACTGAATGCTATTCATTAAACCCGATATGGGTGGAGCAGGTGGCCGATGCCACTTTTTTGACCTTGGTTTGAAAAAGGATTTATGACAAAGAAGGGGCAGCATACTTCACAAACCGCTTAACCGGTGATGCTTCATCCATGGACCTGATCGTCAAGATGATATTCGGCGCCCCTCTTTACGGGACGGCCACCCCCCAATCGGACATCGATTACAAGGGCGTTTTTCTGCCGTCCCGTGAGGAGATCCTGCTGGGACGAATTCCCAAATGCCGCCGCTACGCCACCGGCGACACTTACTGCAAGAACAGGCCCGGGGATGTCGACGAGGATCTTTACAGCCTGCACCACTTCATCGACCTGGCCTGCCAGGGAGAGATCGTGGCCATGGACATGCTTCACGCCCCCCCCAACGCCTGGATCGTGGCCAGCGAGGTTTGGAAAGAGATCGTTCGCCATCGGCAACGCTTCTACTCCAAAAAGCTGATGACGTTTTTAGCGTATGCCCGACGCCAGACGGCCAAATACGGCATCCGGGGATCGCGCCTCCATGCGGCGGCAACCCTTCTCGAGGTGCTCAAACAAAAAGATCCCAAGCTGAGGCTGGCAGAGGCCTGGAGCGACCTGCCGCGCATGGATCACTGTGGAGAAGCCGACCCTGACCCCAACGGCATTCGCCAATACCAGGTCTGCGGAAAAACCTTTCAGGCAACGGTCGCTATCGGCCAGGTGATACCGGTCGTGCAAAAATTTCTGGAAACTTTCGGGCAACGGGCCAGGCTTGCGGCCGACAACAAGGCCATCGATTGGAAAGCGGTGTCACATGCCATGCGGGCCGCCATTCAAACCCGGGAAATTATCGTCAACGGGCAGATCGTCTACCCCCTTCGGGATGCGGCCTACCTGCAGGAAATCAAAGCGGGCCGACTCGACTACAATAAAGAGGTAGCCCCTGCCCTGGAAAAAATGATGGCCGAGGTGGCCCGGCTCATCACACGCAGCGGCCTCCCCGATCAACCGGACCGGCTGTTTTGGGACGATTTCATCTGCAGGACCGTGGAAACCTATCGATTCGGCATCCAATAAGATCCGGGCAGACCCGCATGGGCAATTTTTTTCAAAATGGCCGAAAAATTGTATCGAAATCTCTTGCAAAAGCAATTGGGCTAACATATAGACCCAATTTCGAACTGCTGTTCGTCATAACCTATGGGATCTGGATTCCCACCTTGGGAACTTGCCGTCCGGATCTTTTTTCCTGATTTTTTTCGCATCAATCATGCCGCCGCTATTAAAAACGGCTTAATGCTGAGACGAAAAGACCGATAATATGCTTGACGACCGCACGATCACCGGTTGGGTATGATCCCCAGCGTGGGGAGATGATCGACCGGAACACCCCGATGAACGGGTATCCAATAATTTTCAAAAGGATTTTCAATGGATGAGTCAAAAAGAAAGCAACTCGAAATGCAGCTTCGCCAATTGATCAGCGCCGCGGCGAACGAAACCAAGTCGGAACGCGCGGACAGCCGACCGGGCAGTGGCCGTATCCAGGTGATTCGACGACGCAAAGGAAGGCCGGATCGTCTGATTCTGGACGCCCAAGGTATTTCGGAGTAGACACACCGGGAGTGTTTCGGCATGGGAAGATGTGAATTCTTTGCTGAAACTGAACACCCTTCAGAAAAAAAGCACTTCTATTCAACATCGCCCTTAACGGGCCGATTCCATACCGTTTCGAAATTTGAAGTCACGATAAAAGAGCCGCTCTTTTTCCGAGACGCGCCCCATGCGTTCCGGATTTAAAAAAAAGCGATACATCCTTTCGGTGGGATCGATGGTGTTTCCGAGCAATTTGGCTTCCAAGTGGGCAAGGGCTTCGATCGACTTGTCGCACACCGGGTAGCCTTTGTCATCCAGATCGATCTCCGGTGTGAAGGCCACCTGTGCAATGTTGTTGATGTCGACCAGTTTGATGACCCCGGAAGGGACGATCACGAGATTCCCCATGCCGGCCAGGTCCGGAACATGGCCGGTTTCGATGATCATCTGCTTGATGCACGCTATGAACCGGGCGCCCTCGGCACGCACCGTCTCTGCCCATCGGGATCGATGGGATGGCTGCTCCTGCGGTGGGAACAGGTGGTCGTAAAGGGTTTCGATCAACCGGTCGCCACTCAACAGGCCCCATGGATTGAGAATTTCCCCGTTCACGTACTCTTGAAGACCGCAGAGCAGAATTCCCCTGCCGCCCGCCGTCACATACTCGACGATGAATTCATTGGAACGGGCCAAAAAATCGGGTGCCAGATAGCGTTCCACCAGTTTGACCCGCCGGATCTCGTCGAGTGCATCCTCGAGGCCCGCCAATCGGGTCCGGAAGAGCCTCAGGATGCGAAGGGGCCTGGCACGGGGATAGCGCCGAATACCGTCGCGCTCGATCCCGAATTTCTCCGCATCGATGTCGGTCCCGCGCAACACCTCGATGACGTGCGAACGCAGACCCTGCCGGAAATGGCGTCTGAAATGATAGCCGCCATCGCTCTTGATGAAATTCAGCCGCACGACATCGTCGTGGGTGATGAAAGGTTTTGTGCGGATGTCGTCAAGCATGGCGCCCACATCCCCGCATGACAGCAACCCTCCCTCGATTCAGGCGGGTCATCGGGATCTCAATGAATGGTGGGAGGGGTGTCGTCGTCGCTGCTTTTGCCGTCGATGACCGTGAAGCGCGATCGGCGCCGTTTCTGTTTCGATTCGAAGTACTTCCAGCGCCAGTAATTGATGTTCCACCATGGACCGGACGGCCGGAAGTATAGGAATCCGCACAGGATCCCCCCCAGATGAAACGCCCCGTGCACATTGGCCTTGGCCAGAAAGGTGAGCAACGTGACGATCACCGTGCCGTAACTGATGTATTTGGCCTTGACCGGCAGGACGAACATGAGCAGTACGATCGCCTCGGGCCTCAACAGGCCGAAGACCACGATGAGGGTCAGCAGGCTGGGCAGCATGCCGGCAAACGGGGCACCGAAAGCGGTGAGCAGACCGAAGAGCAGGCCGATCAGCGCCCCGCCGTATGCGGCCACCGCATAGAGGGTGATGAAACGCCGGGTGCCCAGGGACGATTCGATGGTGCCGGCAAAAAAGTAGAAAACCAGGCAATTGATCAGAAAGCCGATGGGCGCGCCTGGGTCGTGGAGCAGGGGATGGGTGATCAGCTGCCAGAGATGGAAGCCGCCGCTGCCAATGGGCCACAGGGCCAGCCATCGATAGACGGGTATGGCCAGCCAATGCTCACAAATCAACTCCACGACATAGATGGCGGCGTAGAGGATCAGCATCTTTTTCCCGATGGCGGTCAGCGGGGCGCGGAAGCCAAAAGTGGTCCGATGTCCTTGGGGAAACATGTCCATTCGATCCATCCACGTCGGACGCTACCGTCCGACAGTGATTTGTTCCATAGTCATCAAGCCCGTCTCGCTTAACATCCGGATGTTGCTTGTACCGTCATCCGGGCGAAAACCGATAACCAGCATTTTCAAGCGGCAACCTACCATCGGACCCCGAAAAATTGAACCGAAAAGTAGGGCGATGCGTCCTCGTTTTTCGTTTATTTTGTTCGTCATCTGTTTTAAACAAACTAAATGGCGCATGAAATCAAACAGTTTGCCGAGCGATGGATACCCCGGGGCCTGGCCCTGGATCTGGAACTCACCCGCAACAGCCGGAACCTGCGCAAAATCGGTGCTGTTTTAGGCGATCGCACGTTCGAATGGCACGGCGACACCACCCTCGCAGCGGCGCTGGCGGCGTTGGATGCATTCGCACATGGGGCCGAATATGTCCTGGGCCACAACATCCTCAACCACGACCTCCCCTTTCTTCAGGCCCTCGCCCCGGACCTGAGACTGCTGGACCTGCCCGTGGTGGACACCCTCTATTTGTCGCCCCTGGCCTTTCCCCGCAATCCCTACCACCGTCTGGTCAAAGATTACAAACTCGTGCGCTCGGGACTCAGCGACCCGGTGCAGGACGCGCGCCTGGCCCTGTCCATATTCCAGGATCAACTGGAGAGTCTGGCCGCCCAGGCCGAGGCGTGCCCCGAGCTGGTCTCTTTTTACCGTTTCGCCCTGGCCGCCGGCCGTTTCGGCGGATTCACGGGCCAGGGCCTGGCGACCGTACTCGATCACGCCGGCGCTTTTCGGATTCAAACGTCGTCCCAGGCCGGCGACATCTTCCGGCATTTGACCCGGGGCATCGCCTGCCGCATGGCCCTGGAACGGCGCTTCGGCGGAAGCGACGATCCGGCCGACGTCGATCCCGCGGCGGCGTACGCCCTGGCCTGGCTGCGCGTGGCCGGTGCCAATTCGGTACTGCCCCCCTGGGTGCGCCACCAGTTTCCCGGGGTGGTCCCCCTGCTCAAGCAATTGCGCGACGCCCCTTGCGGCCAACCGGCCTGCGACTACTGCCGCCAGAACCACGACCCGGACCAGCAACTGAAACGCTTTTTCGGCTTCGACCGCTTCCGGCCCACACCCGCCGGCCGCGACGGCAGCAGCCTGCAGCGCGACGTGGTGCTGCATGGACTTCGGGACCAGCCCCTGTTGGCCATCCTGCCCACCGGGGGCGGCAAATCGATCTGCTACCAGCTGCCGGCTCTCGTGCGTCACATGCGTCGTGGACTGCTCACCGTGGTCATCTCGCCCCTGCAAGCCTTGATGAAAGACCAGGTCGACAACCTGGTGAAGCATACGGGCACACCCTATGCCGCCGCCATCTATGGCCTGCTCACACCCCCCGAGCGGGGGGAGGTGATCGAGCGGGTGCGACTGGGCGATATCGCCATTCTCTACCTCTCGCCCGAACAGCTGCGCAGCCGGTCGGTGCGCCAGGTGCTGACGTTGCGCGAAATCGGGGCCTGGGTTTTCGACGAGGCGCACTGCCTCTCCAAGTGGGGTCACGATTTCCGGCCCGACTACCTCTATGCGGCCCGTTTCATCCGTGAATTTTCCCGGGAACAGCAGTTGCCCATTCCGCCCATCGCCTGCTATACGGCCACGGCCAAGCTGGATGTCATCGAAGAGATCCGCAGTTATTTCCAGGCCGAACTGAAGCAGGACCTGCTGTTGTTCGAAGGCGGGGTCGAACGCGACAATCTGCACTTCGATATCTGGCCGGTCAGCGGAGCGGAAAAACCGGCCCGGACGTACGAGATCGTCGCCCGATACACCGATACGCCCGCCCCGGCCGGCGTGATCGTCTATGCGGCCAAACGCAAGACCACCGAGGCGATCCGCGACTACCTGGTCCAGCGCGGCGTGGTGGCAGATGCCTTTCACGCCGGGCTCGAAGCCAATGAGAAAAGACGCGTCATCGAATCCTTCGTGGCCGGCGAAACCCCGGTGATCTGTGCCACCAACGCCTTCGGCATGGGCATCGACAAGGAGAACATCCGCCTGGTGCTGCACTACGACATCCCCGGTTCACTGGAGAACTACTTGCAGGAAGCGGGCCGGGCCGGACGCGACCGTCAACCGGCGGATTGCATCCTGCTTTACGATCCGGAAGATGCCGAAACCCAATTCAAACTGGGGGCCCACTCGGAAATCAAAAAAGAGGAGATCCAGCGCATCCTCAAATGCCTGCGGCGCAGCAAGACCAACCGGGACGACGAGGTGGTCATCACCACCCAGGAACTGATCCGCGACGAAGAGATGTCGGAGGTTTTCGACCGGGGTGATCCCGCCAACGACACCCGCGTGCGGACCGCCGTTTCGTGGCTGGAACGGGCCGACTTTCTGAAACGGGAACACAACCTGACCCAGGTGTTCCAGGGACGACCGCGGGTCAAGAACCTGGCTGAAGCCGATCCCCTGATCCGGGGGCTGGGGCTCTCCGATACCATGGCGCGCCTGTGGCGCGGCATCCTGGGCATTATGTTCAATGCGCCTGCCGACCATGGACTGAGCGCCGACGACATCGCCGAACGCCTCTTCTCTTCGGCCTCGGAACTGCGCCAACTCGAACTGGACCACGGCCTGAAACCCGCCCAGATGGTCATCTACGCCATGCACGACATGGCGGCCGCCGGCCTTCTGGACAAAGGCATGATCCTGTCGGCGTTTATACGGCCCCAAGGCCGAAACAGCGCCCGTAAACTGCTGGCCCGGGTGTGCGATCTGGAAACGCGCTTTTTAAAACTGCTGCAGGAAGAGGCGCCCGATGCCGAGGCCGGCGGCTGGATGGACCTGGATATCAGCCACGCCAACCAGCGGCTGCAAAACGCGGGCGAGGAAAGCAATCCCGTGACCCTGCGCAACCTGCTCAAAGGGCTGGCTTATGACGGCACCGGAATGGCCGGCTCGCACGGCAGCATCGACCTGAAGCATACGGGCCGCCACCGCTACCGCGTGGCCCTGCGGCGCAACTGGCCGGCCATTCTTGAGATCGCGGCGTTGCGCCGCGGGGTATCCGAGCTGGTCGTCCGCGAACTGACCGATAGGGCCGTGGCCGACGGGGCGGACAAGGCCCGGGACGGCGGGAGCGATCTGCTGGTGGAGTTCTCGGCCAACGACCTGGCCGAGGCCATCCATCACGACCTGCTGCTCCATTCCCAGATCAAAAAGCCCTTGGCGGCCATCGACCGCAGCCTGATGTTTCTCCACGAGAACAAAGTCATCGCCCTGCAAAACGGGCTGGCTGTCTTCAGGCAGGCCATGACCATCCGGCTCAATCCCGATGAGCGCCGACGCCCGTATACGCTGGGGGACTACCGGCCGCTGGCGGCCCATTACCGTGAACGGCGCTTCCAGGTGCACGTGATCATGGAATACGCCCAACTGGCCATGGACAAAATCGCGCGCGCCCTGAGCCTGGTGCTCGATTACTTCTCCCTGCCGCGCGACAGCTTCGTCCGCAAATACTTCGAAGACCGGCGGGAGATCCTGGAACGCGCCACCGGTGCAGAGGCGTACCGGCAGATCGTCGAGCGCCTCGACAATCCGATCCAGATCCAGGTGGTCGGCGGCCCGGTGACGGCCAACACGCTGATCCTGGCCGGCCCCGGGTCCGGCAAAACCCGCGTCGTGGTTCATCGCTGCGCTTACCTGCTGCGCGTGGAGCGGGTACCGGCCCGGCGCATCCTGGTGATGTGCTTCAATCACAACGCGGCGGTGGAACTGCGCAAGCGTCTCGGCGATCTGGTGGGTCCCGAAGCCCGGGGGGTCACGGTGGCCACCTACCATGGTGCGGCCATGCGGCTGGCCGGCATGTCGCTGCGGGAATTGACGACCCGCACCGAAACCACCGGCGCCATCGACTTCGACGCCATCCTCCGAACGGCCGTGGCCCTGCTCAGGGGGGAAACGGAGGTACCGGGACTGGCCCCGGACGAAGCGCGCGATCAGTTGCTCCAGGGCTACAGCCATATCCTGGTGGATGAATACCAGGACATCGATCAGCTGCAGTACGACTTGGTTTCGGCCATCGCCGGACGAAGCGTGGGGGAAAACGAAGGGCGCCTGGCGATCATGGCCGTGGGAGACGACGATCAGAACATCTACGCCTTCAAGGGCGCCAACGTCTCCTTCATCCAGCGTTTTCAACGAGACTACCACGCCCGCACGGTTTACATGGTGGAAAACTTCCGCTCCAGTGCCCACATCATTCAGGCGGCCAACCAGCTGATCGCCGACAACCGCGACCGCATGAAACGGGAACACCCCATCCGGATCGACCGCCACCGGGCGGCGGACGCCCCCGGAGGCCTCTGGGCCCAACGCGATCCCCTGACCCAGGGTCGCGTCCAGCGGCTGCGCGTTCACCGCTACGACCAGCAGCCGACGGCCCTTTTTCAAGAATTGATGCGTCTCAGGAAGCTCTGGCCCGATCTGGCGTGGAGCGATTGCGCCGTTCTCGGCCGCACCCACCAGGTGCTGGCACCGGTGCGCGCCATGTTCGAAGAAAACTCACTGCCGGTCAAAAGAAGCCTGGCGACCGCCCTGCCGCTGCATCGCATCAGGGAGATCCATGGGTTTCTCGAGCGGCTCAAACAGGTCGAAGACGATATCCGCAGCGCTTCGGAACTTTTCGCATGGCTTGAGCCGGCGGCGTCCGGCAGGCCCAATCCCTGGATCGCCCTGCTGACCGATCTGCTGACCGCCTACCAGACGGAAAGCGCCGATGCCCCCCTGCCGATCCAACACCTCGTCGATTGGCTCTACGAAGCCCTGGCCGAACAACGCCGCGAAAAGAGCATCGGCGACGGCATTTTCCTCAACACCGTGCACGCCGCCAAAGGCCTGGAGTTCGACCATGTCTTCATTCTCGATGGGGGCTGGCGCCTGCCCGCCGAACGCGTCAAGCAGGAAGAGGAACGCCGCCTGCTCTACGTGGGCATGACCCGGGCCAGGCACCATCTGTGTCTGCTGGAAACCATCGATCAGGCCAATCCGCTGATCCAGGCCCTGGCGGGAGAGTGGATCTGCCTGCGCCAGGCGGCGGATCTGCCTGTGGATGAAAAATGGATGAGCAAAGAGTACGCCATGCTGGGCTTGCGTGACATCCATCTGGGGTATGCCGGGACCCGGCCGCCGGGCCATCCGATCCACCGGTGCCTGGCCGACCTGCAGGTCGGTGAGCGGCTGGAAATGGTCTCTCATCATGATGGTATCGCGCTTCGCACTGGCGATGGCGTTTGCGTGGCGCGACTCTCACAGGAAGGTTGCCGCGCCTGGGGGAGCCGGCTGGCATCGGTGGTCGAGGCGCGAATTGTGGGGATGCTCCAATGGTACGCCGATGACGGCCAGCCGGAATTTCACCGCTACGCCAAGATAGCGTCCTGGGAGGTGCCGCTTGTGGAAATCGTCACGACGAACGATCGCAATTCAAAGCCGTTAACTTGAGCGGGCGTTGCGGGCGGGCGTCAAGCCCACCCCTGATGTTTTTATAAACAAGCAATTGGAACGACCGGACGGCAGCGATCCTAACTGAATGTCATTCGTTAAACCCGGCCCGGGTGGGGCAGGTGGCCGATGCCACACGCCAAGCGGTCAAGTGCCGGTAAAAT
>DHGT01000034.1 GCA_002402905.1 Desulfatitalea sp. UBA4791
CAGGTCCTCGATGCGGTCTATGCCCTGCCCTACGCCCGGGCCGTGCATCCCCATGACGCCCGGGCCGGGCGCGTGGCCGCCCTGGACACGATCCAGTTTTCGGTCACGACCCATCGCGGCTGTTTCGGCGAATGCCGTTTTTGCGCCATCGCCGTGCACCAGGGGCGCCGGGTGATATCCCGCACGCCGGCGGCCATTGTCCGGGAGGTCGACACCTTCACCCGGCATCCCGACTTCAAGGGGATCGTCTCGGACGTGGGCGGTCCCACGGCCAACATGTATGCCATGGGGTGCGGCCGGACCGAGCCGCACGCGTCCTGCCCCCAGAAGGGATGCCTCTTTCCCGCCGTCTGCCGGCGGCTGATCCGGGATCACCGCCCCCAGGTCGAGCTGCTTGAGGCCCTGCGCGCCATCCCCGGCGTGCGCAAGGTCTTCGTGGCATCGGGAATCCGCTACGACCTGATTCTCGAAGACCGCCGCTCGGGCACGGCCTACCTGGATGCCCTGTTGCGACACCACATCTCCGGCCAGCTCAAGATCGCCCCGGAGCACATCAGCGATCCCCTGCTCCAGCGCATGGGCAAGCCCGGACGCCGCTACCTGGACGCGTTCGTGCACCTGTTCGAACAGCGCAACCGGCAGCTGGCGGTCAAGTGCTTTCTCACCTATTATTTCATGGCCGCCCACCCCGGCTGCACCCTCGAAGAGATGCGCCAACTGCGCCAATACGCCAGCCGCGAACTGCGCCTGGTGCCCGAGCAGGTACAGATTTTCACCCCTTCGCCCTCCACTTACGCCACCCTGATGTATTGCACGGGCAAGGACCCCTTCACCGGAGAGCCGGTGTTCGTAGAGAGAAATTTACGCCGCAAGATCGAACAGAAGGCCGTTCTCGTGAAGGGATCGTCCGGATCGAAGCCGCGTCGGCCGGCGCCGGGCAGAGGCCAAAAAAAAGGCCGCGCGCCGGGTCAGAGCAACGATGCCAGCTTAAAGCGCAGCAGTTGAAAATAGGTCCGGATGCCGGAATGGCCCCAGAGGCGGTCGGAGGCGTCCTTGTGGACGATGAAGATGGTGTCGTCGAAATCCCAGAAGACAATCGTCTTTCCCTTGGGTTTGTACTTGATCAGATCCTCGATGTTGCGCAGGTTGGCTACATGCAGCAGGAGATAATCGGCCCGTGAAGCGTCGATATCCTCGTACAGTTTCTGGGTGAACTGGTCGAAATGCAGGTAGGTCGACGAGGTCAGCCAGAAGACCTGGCCGGTGGGAATCTCCGGATATTTTCGACTCACGTACTTGACCACATCGCTGGAAATGGAGCTGATCAAAACGTCCTTTTCACGGTCCCGGCGCCGGATGTCGGCCACTATCTCATCGACCAGGCGCTGGTCTTCGAGAAGGTCGCCCTGGGATTTGATTTCGATGTTGAGCTTCTTTTTCAACACGGCCATGATCTGGTCGTAGGTCACGATCTCGCCGTTGGACAATGCGGCCAGGTCGCTGAAGTCGGTCTCGCCGATGGCCTTCAGGCTGCGGAACAGGCGAAGCATTCGTTTGTCGTGATAGACCACGATGCGGCCGTCTTTGGAATATTGTACGTCGAACTCGATAAAGGCGTATTTGTCGTCCCGGTCTGCGGCTTTGAGCGCGGCCAGGGTGTTTTCCCTGTGGTCCACCGATGCCCCGCGATGGGCGCCGGCGGTGCACATGTATTGGTAACGGATGCGGTTGAAGTTGATCTTCTGATCGAGGATGGTATCGAGGCTTTGCACATAGGGCGGCGTGGCGCACCCACCGACGGTGGCGGCCAGCAGGACCGACGCGCATATGGCAATCCATCTACGCACCATATAAAAGCCTTTCACTATGACTTCAAACCCTTGAGAACGACAAAGGCGCCCTTGCCGAAGCCGGCTTCGATTTTTTCCTTCGGCTCACCCGTAATCAGGGTCTGCCGGGCGGTCAAGTCCTCGAAACCGGCCTGGGTGAGATCATCATACACCTCTTGGGAGGAGAAGAAAGTGGCGTCCTTGTAAAAGAGGCTCTCATCGCGTCGCTCCATATAGCGGCGGCCCAGTTCACTCTCCCTGTCCACAAATCCCACGAGGATGCATCCACCGGGTTGGATCACCCGGAACGCCTCCTGGAAAGACAAGCGGATGTCGTCCACGAAACAGATGGTGGTGACCATCAGCACGAAATCGAAGGCGGCATCGGCGAACGGCAACGCCTCGGCCACGTTGCGATAGACCCGGATGCCGAGCTTTTCGGCCCGGACCGCCATCTCTTCCGCCGGTTCCACACCGGTCTGGATACCTAAAGGCGCGGCGAACTTGCCTGAACCGACGCCGACTTCCAAACCATTGGCGGCATGGGACGGCATCAGTTGCCGCACGGCCTCCAATTCGGCCAGGTAGACGTCGCGGTTGGCATCGAACCATTGATCATAACGGTCGCTGTGTGTTTCAAAAGGCGCTGTCTTGGGCATGCCGAACATCCTCTTTGGGGCGCGGCCGGTCTCATCATCGCCGGGACCCCACTCATAAGATGATTCGAATGATCACTGAAACCAAAGTCTTAAACCATTGCAAAACGCACCCGTCAAGGTGAATCCCTTGCAGTTCACATTTGCGGCGTGGTTGACATCGAATCGAATAGTGTGCTTAATGAACAATTTTTGGCAGGAAATGGTTGCCAGATCACCTACGCGTCATAGAGACCCGATGATGGAAATAGAAGACCAACATATCCTGATTGTCGACGATGAACCATCGATTTGCACCGGGTGCACAATGGCCCTTTCGGACCTGGGCTATCCGACGGAGAGTTGCAACACGGGTAAGGAGGGGCTGGATGCCCTCTTGAGCGGCAGATACCAACTCGTCCTGCTGGACATGAAACTTCCCGATATGGACGGGATGGACATACTGGAAAAGATCAATGCCGCCAAACTCGATCTGTGCGTGATCGTCATGACCGGCTATGCCAGCGTGAAGAATGCCGTCACCGCAATGAAATTAGGCATCTTCGATTATCTTTCCAAGCCTTTTACTGACGACGAGCTGTGCAGTGCCGTCAATCTGGCCATGGAAAACATGCGTTTTAAGCACGCGCATCTGGCCATCCGGCGCCAACAGACCACACGGCGGGATTTCAGCAACATCATCGGAGAGGATCCCAAGATACTGAAGTTGTTCGACGAGATCAGCAAGGTGGCCGTCACGGACACCACCGTGCTGCTCAACGGCGAAAGCGGCACCGGAAAAGAGCTGTTTGCCCGGGAAATTCACGCCCACAGCAAGCGCGCGGACCGGCCCTTCGTGGCGGTGGACTGCAGCACGTTTTCCTCCTCTTTGCTGGAAAGTGAACTGTTCGGCCACACCAAAGGGGCGTTTACCCGGGCCGTGGCCGACAAGGAGGGCGTTTTCCACACGGCCAATCACGGCACGCTGTTTCTGGATGAAGTGGCGAACCTGAGCCTGGACATCCAGGCCAAGCTGCTGCGGGCCTTCGAAATGCACGAGTTCAAACCCGTGGGGGCCAGCCGTTGCGAGACGGCCGATATCCGCTTTATCGCCGCCACCAATCGCGACCTGAAAAGCATGGTGGAGGAAGGCCGCTTCCGGGAAGATTTTTTCTACCGTCTCAATGTTTTTCCCATCACGATCCCGCCGTTGAGACATCGGCGGGATGACATACCGCGCCTGCTCTATCATTTTCTAAAAAAATTCTGCCGCCAGACCGGAAAGCACGTCGACCGCTTTTCCGATGAATCATTGGAAATGTTGATCAAATACGACTGGCCGGGCAATGTGCGGGAGCTTAAAAATGTGGTGCAACGGCTGATCATCATCACCGACACCCGCGTTTTGGACTACCCCCAACTCACGGACCACTGGGAAGCCGGAGTCAAACCCCCCGAAGAGGATATTCCCGAGACCCTGGAGGCGCTGAAGGCGGCCAAACAGAATCTGCTCGAAAACCAGTTCGGTGAGATCGAGAAAGCCTTTTTTAAAAAGGCCCTCCTGGATGCAGACGGCAATATCACCCAGGCGGCACGAAATGTGGGTATGCAGCAATCGAATTTTTCTGCAATGATGAAAAAACGCGGACTCACCGCCGCCCCCGATTGATCGACCCCTCGCCATCGCCCCGCAACGACTCCGTTTCCGCGCACCCGACGTATAAGCGGCCATATTCTCCGTATAATGATCGATACTCCACCTAATATGCTGAATTTAATATTAAATTCAATTTTTCCGTCGGTTCGGCCATATAAAAACTTATACGAACCGTACTTTTCCCCGATTCCTGTCCTTGACCACGCGAATTTTCAACTATCTATAATATAAGAAAATATCTGTTTTTAGGCCGGAAAATTTTTCTCCCCCGGCACATGGCACGGCCTATGCTCTGTGAGCTGACAAAGTTCATGCGCGTGTAAACGTCGGCTTTACACGCTGACGGTGTTCAAGACCGAATCACGATTCAACCCAACAAGTTTAAGCCAGGGAGGTATCATCATGATGACCCAATTGGAGACTGCGGCCATAAAGTATGAGGTGCCCCCTCATATATTGGTTATGGAAGACGATCTCAACGTGGCCAAAGGCCTGGAAATGGTGCTGTCCGATGACGGCTTCAAGGTCAATCTGGCCGGCACGGGCGAGCTGGCCATGGAGGCGTTCCGCAAGCAACGGTTTGATCTGCTGGTGGCCGATTTGAGGCTGCCGGATATCGATGGCATGGAGGTCATCCGCCGGGTCAGGACGCAAAAGCCGGAAACAGAAGTGATTGTGATCACGGGATATGGCACCGCCGCCACCGCAGTGGAAGCCATGAAACTGGGCGTATCCGATTTTTTGCCCAAACCGTTTACCGATGATCAGATCAAGATCGCCATTTCCAATGCCCTCAAAGCCCATGAGGAGAAACCATGGGTTGAAGATGGGGTGAGAAAGCCGGAAACCGAGGAGGAGAGGATCATCCAGAAGCGGGAGGTCATCCAGGTGATGAACCGCACCTGGGAAGATCAGACGTTTTGGAGGGATCTGATGGAAAAGGGCTCTGTCGCCCTGACCGAGTATCGGCTTTCCAATGAAGCCAAGGCAGCCATCACATCGGGCGATTTAAAATGGATCAATGAAAACGTGGGTGAACTGACCCAGAAGCAGCTGATGTTCATCTACAAACGCCTGGAACGGGAAGCATGGTAGGCATGGCGGAGATCGCCCGCATCGACCATCAAGGTGCGGCATATGGTTCACGGCGGCGGTGTTTTCGTTTGCAGATAACCGGCATCAGCCCTGGGCATGATATCCCAGCGATAGGCAGGCCATGACCGAGTCGACCGAGTTCAGAAACTATTTTTATGTATTTCGGGATATTATCCGATCCATGCATTCCAGCACCAGCCTCCAGGAGGTGCTGGATGTGGTGGTCAACAAATGCGCGGCGGTCCTCAACGCCAAGGGGGCCTTGTTGCGCAGTTACAACCCGTTTACCGAACGCTTCGACGTCCGGGCGGCATGCGGTTTGGGGGAAAACTACCTTTCCAAAGGGCCAGTGACCACCGAGAAGGTGCTTTCCGACCCGTCGGAACTGCATCGGGTGAAGGTCATCCGGGACCTGTGGCATGCGCCCCGGGTGGAATACCCCCAGGAGGCATGGAACGAGGGCATCCGCATGATGTTGGATGTTCCTCTGGCGGTCCATGACCGGATGCTTGGATTGATTCGGATCTATCTGGGCCACCAGCGGGAATTTTCCCCCGATGAACTGGATTTCATGCGGACGGTGGCCGAACAGTGCGCCGGCATCATCGAACGCGTCCAGTGCATGGAAAACCAGCAGGAGCATTTCAATCTGCTGGCCACCCAGATGGACAAGATGTCGTCTTTGGGCCGCATGGCGGCGGGAATCGCCCACGAGATCAACAATCCACTGGCCGGCATCCTGTTATACAGCTCTCACATGCGCAAAAAGGTCTTGCCGGGAAGCGGGCTGGATGAGGGCCTGGACGTCATCATCAAAGAGACCAAACGGTGCAAAACCATTATCCAGGGGCTGCTCGATTTTGCCCGCAACACGAAACCCCAGCGGGTCTCCACCAATGTCAAGGGCCGGGTGGAAAACGGAGTCGGCTACGTCAAAAAAAATTTGCTGGCCGGACTGGACCTGCCCGATTTTACCGCCCTTGCGCCGGCGGCCAGGCACTGGCTCGATGCGGTCGCCAATGTGCGCATCCATGGCGAGACCCGCCAAAAGCCCACCGTGCTGTTTGAAAAGTAGCGGCCTTGCCTCAATCGGCTGCCGCTTAAGCGCTACGATGTGGCCACCGTGTACCCGGTGCGCGCCACCAACCAGTTCCGCGTGGCCATTGACACCAACCGCTACTCGGTGCCGGCCGAGTATGCGTCAAGGGCGCTGATCGCAAAACTGAGTCCCGAATGGATTTGCATCTATCACGACGACCGGCTCATCGCCCGGCATGGGCGCTGCTATGATCGGCACCGAGACATTGAAGATCCGGACCATCCCAAGCAGCTTTTGCTGTGGCGCAAAAAGGCCCGGGAGCAAACGATCGTGATGCGCTTTTTGTCTCTGTCGCCCAGGGCCGCCGGATACTACCGAAAACTCGAACAGCGGCGCATGAACCCCTATCACCACGTGCAAAAGATCGTGGCCTTGAGTGAAATCTACGGCACCGAGGCCGTTGCCCGGGCACTGGAAGACGCCTTTGTCTTTGCAGCCTTTTCTTGCGAGTACATCGCCAATTTGCTCGAACAGCGCAGCCGTAAGCTCCCCCAGCCCGGCGCCTTGCATCTGACCCGCCGGCAGGATCTGCTTGAGCTGGAGGTGGAATCGGCCGACCTGAGCCTCTACGAGGACAATGCCCATGAGCGATGATCTGGAAAGCAACTTAAAATACCTGAAACTGCCGTTTATGCGCGAGCATCACCACCGGCTGGCCCAACAGGCGGCCGCCGACAGCTGGTCGCACCAAGATTACCTGCAACGGCTGGCCGACGGTGAGGCGGCGCTTCGCAAGGACCGCTCCACCCAGCGGCGCATCCGCCTGGCATGCCTGCCGGTGATCAAGACCCTGGATCAGTTCGATTGGAGCTGGCCCAAAAAAATCAACCGCCTTCAGATCCAGCAGCTGTTCCGGCTGCAATTTGTCAAAGAACCGGCCAACATCATCTTGTTGGGCACTGTGGGGCTGGGCAAAACCCACCTGGCCTCGGCCCTGGCCTACACCGCCTGTCTGAAGGGTTACACGACTCTGTTTGCCACGGCCGTCGATGTGATCAACTCCCTGGCGGCCGCCCAAACCGCCGGCCGGATGAAACAGGAGCTTAAAAAATACACCCGGCCGGCCCTTTTGGTTCTCGATGAGCTGGGCTTTTTACCCATCGACAAGGCCGGGGCCGATCTGCTGTTCCAGGTCATCAGCCAGCGCTATGAGCGAGGGGCGATGGTGATTACTTCCAACAAGGCCTTCAAGGACTGGCCAGAGATCTTCAACAACGACAGCACGCTGACATCGGCAATCCTGGATCGGTTGCTGCATCACGCTGAAACTGTTGTCATTCAAGGGAAAAGCTACCGCATGAAAGAGAAAATCGAGATTTGAGATCCGTTGACAACCCTTTGCCGGAGCAGCCTGGTACCGGCTCCGGCAACGATCTGACACCACTAAAATGGATACATTTTTAATCCGCCGCTTTTAGGGCATTTTGGCGCCGCCGCTGGCACATCCTGTCTGACCATGGCGGTGTCATTTTTGAGTTCAAGGCTTTTGAGCTCTTTGACATTGGGGCCATCCATACTCAACATTTGTGCCTTTCTGATAACCTCCAAGTCACATCAGAGGGACAACATTTGGCATCCCGATTTTTCATCCCATACTATCATTTGGGCTTTAAGAATAATTTTTTAGGTAATAACTAATTAATTGAATTAATGAATTTTAGTGCGGCACTCTCAAGATTGGGAACTTTACAGGGAAGCAAAGAGTCGGCTATTAAGGCTTTCTATCATGTAATTCATTCCTGAGCGGATATGATCACGTGTCAACTGAATTGCTTTGTCGGTGTTTTTCATACTAAGAGCATTAAGTATTTCATGATGCCGCCTTAAAACATTGGCAATACGCGCTTCGCTGATGTATTCGGATTTATATTTTATATAAATTCGTTCCATTACCGTTTCCAATAAATCCAATATAACGTGATTCCCAGATAATTTTGCAATTGTCAGATGAAAATTAGCGTCTACAACCATAAGTCTACGACGATAACCAGATGTTAAAGCATCCTTTTTCGGACGAAATGTTCGTTTTATCGATCCGATATCTTCAGGGGTTAGCTTTTCGATGACAAGAGGAATCAAATAGACTTCCAAAGCCTCCCTTGCTTGATAAAGCTCCCTTGCCTCGATTTCAGTAATTTCTGCAACAAAAAAACCTTTATTCTTCTCGTATCGAACAAGCTTAGCATTTTCAAGCCTGTTCAAAGCCTGTAGAATTGGAGTGGTACTTATTTTTAACCTTCGAGACAAGTCCTGATAAATCAGTTTTTGTCCTGGTGCAAGTTCCTGATTATACATCATTGTCTTGATCTGCGCGTAGACAGTATCTATTGAACCGCCTTTTGAGGGAATTGCATTGTTAGATGTAGCTTCTGCTCTAGTAGATTGGGGCATTTTTGTCCTCAGCCCTTTGTGTCAATGAAAGGTGAGACACCTACCCCTTGCTAAATTAAGGTAGGGCGGATAGGAGAATCACCCATGAAAACGACTGACTCGATCACACCACAGAGTACCGTTCAACGCCCGGCCAGGCTCCCGGAAGGAGCCCGTAGGGCGACTGGAGGGGGCCTGGCCGGGGGCGCCGGCGGTGACGGCATCCCGGCTCCTGATCCCGAAGTGGTCCCCCAGAAGCCCCGACGCAGGCTGACCGCACAATACAAGCTGAGGATCCTTGCTGAGGCTGACCGCTGTACCGATTCCCGGCAGATAGGCCAACTGCTGCGACGGGAGGGGCTTTACTCGTCAAGTCTGACCCGTTGGCGCCGTCTTCGTGATCAGGGGCTGCTCGATGCCATGGCTCCCAAAACCCGCGGCAGAAAGCCGGCCGAAAAGAATCCTTTGGCCGGTGAGCTGGCCAAACTGCAAAAAGAAAACGAGCGACTTCGCAAACAGCTTTGGCGGGCCGAGCGAATCATCGAAGTTCAAAAAAAAATTTCTCAGATCCTGGACGCCGACCTGGGTTTGGAAAGCAACAAGTAATGAGCGCCGCTGTGGGCCTGGCAAGCGATATCGGCGTGGTGGCCGCGTGCGATGCCTTGGCTGTTGCACGCGCCACCTACTATCGCCACAATCGCTGTCTCGATGGGCTGGAACGAACTTGTCGGTCTGGCCGGCAAGCTCCATTGGCGTTGACCGCCGAAGAGAGACAACGCGTGCTGGATCTGATGCACAGCGAACCGTTTGTCGATAAGGCCCCGCACCAGATTTACGCCCGTCTTCTGGATCAGGGCGTTTACCTGTGCTCGATTCGCACCATGTACCGGCTGCTCAAAAGTGCCCACGGTAGTGTCAAAGAGCGGCGGCGTTGTGTTCAACGGCCGGCTTATACCAAACCTGAACTGCTGGCCACAGGCCCCAACCAGGTATGGTCCTGGGATATCACCAAACTGAAAAACAGTATCAAGTGGACCTACTTTTACCTGTACGTGATCATCGATATCTTCAGCCGATATGTTGTCGGTTGGATGGTGGCCGACCGTGAGCAGGCCGCCTTGGCCAAGCGCTTGATCGCCCAATCATGCACCACCCAGAATATTGCCTCTGACCAGTTGATCCTGCATGCGGACAGAGGATCGAGCATGATGTCCAAATCTGTGGCCGAACTGCTCGTTGATCTTGGGGTGATCAAATCCCATAGCCGACCGCACGTCAGTGATGACAACCCGTTTTCCGAGGCACAGTTCAAAACCTTGAAGTACTGCCCGCAGTTCCCTGCGCGGTTTGGTTCGATCCAGGATGCCAGAGCCTTTTGCAAGGGCTTTTTCACCTGGTACAACCATGAACACCATCATACCGGCATTGGCCTCATGACGCCGGCCCAAGTCCATTATGGCCTATCCGATCAAATATATGAAAACCGCAGCCAGGTGCTTCAGCAGGCTTATCAACTGCACCCGAAGCGCTTCAAAAATCGGCTTCCTCGACCGCCGCGTCTATCCGAGGCGGTCTGGATCAACAAACCAAAAGAAGAAAAGAGCGAAGAACCAGAGCTTAATTTCCCTGAAACGGTGTCTCATTTTCATTGACATATTCCG
>DHGT01000100.1 GCA_002402905.1 Desulfatitalea sp. UBA4791
TAAGTATGAAGAGATTTCCGCTGCCAGGAAAATCCTCGGGATTCCGGAGACGGCCTCCATGGCGTCGATCAAACGAAACTACCGGAGGCTTCTGGCCAAGTGGCATCCGGATAAATGTGACGATAACAAGGAGGCCTGCGCCGAGATGACCCGCAAGATCGTTTCGGCCCATGAAACGATCATGGCGTACTGCCTTCGGTATCAATACTCCTTTTCAGAGAATACGGTGAGAAGGCACCGATCGGCCGAAGAGTGGTGGCTCGAGCGTTTTGGCGAGGATCCGTTATGGAGCAACGGTGGGCGGACGAGATGAGTCGGCCTTTTCGGCCGAACCCTTTGAACGCGGCGTGGGTACCCCATGCCGCAGTCATCGACAGCGGTAGAATGGAGAACTTTTTGTCTGAAAGCAGTCATCGGAGGAGAGAAAAATGAAAGTGTTGTTTATCATTTGCACCGACGACGGGGAGACCATCTTCAACGCCATGCGACTGGCCAATGTCGGTGTCAAAAAGGGGGATGAGGTCAGCGTGTTCATGCTTGGCAAAGGCGTTTGTTTCGAACGGGCCGGCAGTGAAGATTTCGATGTCATGGGGCAGATCAATCAATTCCAGGGCGACTTCTATGTCTGAGGGGTCTGCATGAAAGCCCACGGTCTTGTGGGATCAGGAACATGCCCCATCGGCTGGATGGATGATTTATACGGAATCGCCATGGAGGCCGACAAGATTTTCAATTTTTGACCCCACGATCTGTTGCGTGGGTGGATCGATTCGAAATGGAAATTGAAACCATTATTCGCTTCGGCGCCTTTCTCGGCGTTTTCGCCATTCTGGCGGTAGCGGAAATTTACGTCCCTCGAAGGCGGCTGACGACCTCCAAACGCCGGCGCTGGTTCGCCAACCTGGCCATCGTGGCTTTGAACCCTTTGTCCGTGGCGGTGGTTTTTCCCATTCTTCCCGTGGGGTTGGCCCTGTTTGCCGCCGAGCGGAATTGGGGGTTGCTCAACCAGGTAACCTTGCCCTATTGGCTCGAGGTGGTCGTGGCCGTGGCCGTTCTGGACCTCGTGGTGTATGCGCAACATGTCCTGCATCACGCCATCCCCTTGCTCTGGCGGCTGCACATGATGCATCACGCGGACCTTGATCTGGATATGACCACCGGTTTGCGGTTCCACCCCATCGAAATTCTCGTATCCATGATTTTCAAGTTGTCGGCCGTGGCCGCGCTCGGCGCACCGGCTTTGGCAGTGGTGATCTTCGAGGTGGTTCTCAACACCCTGGCCATGTTCAATCACAGCAACATCCATCTTCCGGAGCGAGTGGACCGGTTGCTTCGGCGCATCATGGTGACGCCGGACATGCACCGGGTTCACCACTCGGTCATCATCCGAGAAACGAACAGCAATTACGGCTTCAGTGTCTCCTGGTGGGACCGTCTGTTCGGGACTTACAAAGCCCAGCCCGCCAAGGGGCACACGGATATGGTGATCGGTCTCGCTCAATTCCGAGACCCGCAAAAGCTTTCCCTGTTGCGTCTTCTGCTCCTGCCGTTCGTGGGCGACCCCGGCCGGGTGCCCATCAATCGGCATTGATGGGAACGGTAAAAGAGCGACCCAATCCACTCAACCAAACAACGGATAGATGGGCAGGATGGTAGGTTTGGCCTGCCAATATACGGCCAAACGGTCCGCATTGCCAATTGCTCACCCTGCCGCACCTTATGGTCAAATCAAACGCGAGCAAAAACCAAATAAACAACAACCAGAGAGGTGACATCATGGCCGACAATAGAACTCAAGACTACTTTGACGACAGGAACGAGGGACACGTGGATACCCGTGAAGAAAATTTCAACTGTGACAATCCCGATGAACATTTGGGCTGTGACCTGGGAATCGATGTTCAGGGGTAGACCAAAGGAAGGTGCTTTATGATCGGAATCATGCTGACACTGATGGTACTGGGCTACTTCGTCAATCGATGCATCAACGGCCGAACGGCCGTGGCATCCTGCAAGCTGTAGCCGGGTAATGGACGACGGCAGAGCTTCAACCAACAGGCAATAAAATCCATTCCGCCGATTCGGCGGTCGAAATAGGGCAGGGCCTCGATTGAGGCTCTGCCTTTTTTATGGGGGGAGATGGTGCTGGCGAGGAGTTGATTTGTGCCTGCAAAGCCACTAAAAGAGATAAGGTCAACCGTATCAAGAGGCCAAATGCCATGCGACCCAAACAACGCCGATGAATCCCATCCGCTATCCCATACGATTCAAGATTTTTCTGGTCAGCCTGGTGCCTACGCTGGCCTTGTTCGGGGCCGTGCTCATCAACAACCAATATTTGAATTCCCTGGGCGAAAGCGCCGAGAAGATCCTTTCCAAAAACTACAAGAGCATCCGGGCCGCCCAGGAAGCCCGGAAAGCACTCGAAGAGATCCGTCATCCCTTGCTGATTCATATTTCCCGGCGCCAGCAGGCCTTCGCTGTGTCTCAGGACACCTTGATGGCATTGGCCGACAATCTGAACGTTTGCCGGGAGAACATCACCGAGCCGGGCGAGGGTGAATTGATCGATCGCCTGTTGGACGGTTACACCCGGTACGAACGGCTGGTCGATTCTCTCGAACTAAGCCGACCTGATGAGGGATGGCCCGACGATCGGTTTACCGATTTTCTGGCGCTCACCGCACAGATGGTCTTTCTTCTCGACGATCTGGTGGCCCTCAACGAAACCGCCATGGAGCGGGCCGAGCAGGAAACCCGCACGCTGGCAAGCCAGGCGCAGCGCAATACGGCGATTCTCTTCGGGGTCATCATCGTCGCCATCCTGGTGTTGAGCTACTTCTTTTCGTATCGCATCGCCAAGCCCATCATGACGCTCGCCGGCCAACTGCTCAACATCCAGGAAGGCAGCGGACCCTATCCTGTGGTCCAATCCCGAACCGACGATGAAATTGGATACTTGACCGATACGTTCAACCGCCTGTTCAATCGCCTGAAACAGTATGATCAGCACCGGGATGAGATCATCGCCATCGAAAGAGAGAAGGTTCGCAGAAGTGAGGAGGCCAAGGGGCGATTCATCGCAGACATTTCCCACCAGCTTAAAACGCCCATGACTTCCCTGGCCATGGGGATCGGGATGCTCAAAAGCCGGGGCGACAATCTTGCAGCCGAAAAGCGGTCCAGGCTCATCGCCACCGCCCATGACGATTGTGCCCGGCTGACCGCATTGATTAATGAACTGGTGGACTTGTCCCGGCTTGAAGCCATGTCGCGCCCGCGCCCGAAAGAGACATTGGATATGGCCGCGGTGATTCCTGAATGTATCGCCCCGTTGATCAAACAAGCAGAAAACAGGGGCATTGTCATCGATATCGACATTCCCGCCGGCCTGCCGCCAATGACCATCGACTCTTTCCGGTTTCCCTGGGTCATTACCAATCTGGTCGGAAACGCGTTGCGGTATACAAATCGAGGCGGTCGGATCGCGCTTAAGGTGTATCGGCAGGAATCGCGGTTCTACTTTCAATGCATCGATACCGGCAGCGGGATCAACCCGCAATTTCTGCCGCATATCTTCGACCGCTTCACCCAGTTTTCAGAACGCGGCAAGGCGGGCACGATCGGCCTCGGCCTGGCCATCGTCAAGGATATCATAGAGCAACACGGCGGCGACATCGAGGTGGAAAGCACGGTGGGCGCCGGCACCTGCTTTACCTTCTGGATTCCCGATGAAATGGAGGGCAAGCGTGACCAAAGCGCTGATCATTGATGATGATATCAATATATTAATCACGCTCGAAATGTATCTCGAAGACAAAGGCTTCGACGTGGTCAAAGCGACCTCCGGTGAAGAGGGCCTGCGGCAGTTGCGCAGCACATCGCCTGAACTGGTGTTGCTGGACATGAAGCTGCCGGACCGCAATGGCCTCGATGTCCTGAAAGAGATCATGGCCAGCGGCATCAAGACCCAGGTGTTGATGATCACCGCCTACGCCACCATTGAAACGGCGGTCAGTGCCGTGAAAATGGGGGCCTTTGATTACCTGCCCAAACCCTTTGTTCCCGGTCAGCTCGATCTGGTGCTGGAACGGCTGAAACGATTTCATCGCATGGAGGTGGAGATCGCGACGCTCAAGGGGATTTTTTCCGAAGGCGGCATTTTGACCCGGAATCAGCGCATGCGAAAGATTCTGCAAACCGCACGGCAGGCGGCAGATTCCGAAGCGATCGTGTTAATCAGCGGCGAGAGTGGGACCGGCAAGGGGTTGCTGGCGCGTTTGATTCATGACTGGAGCCCGAGAACCGGCCGACCTTTGGTGACCGTCGATTGCGCTGCACTTCAGGAGAGCCTGTTGGAAAGCGACCTGTTCGGGCATGTCAAAGGGGCGTTTACCGGTGCGCTTCGGGACAAGGAGGGCAAGCTCAAGCTGGCCGAAGGCGGCACCGTGTTCCTCGATGAAGTGTCTGAAATCCCGCTGGCGGTGCAGGGCAAGCTGCTTCGATTCATTCAGCACCGGGAGTTCGAACGGGTTGGCGACCCCAAGCCGCACACCGTGGATGTGCGTATCATTGCCGCCACCAACAAGGACCTGGAGGAGATGGTCCGCGACGGGGTCTTTAGAGAAGACCTCTATTTCAGATTGAATGTGCTCGAGCTTTTTTTGCCCCCTTTACGGGAAAGACCCGAGGATGTCACGCTTTTGGCCGAGCATTATTTGAAGCAATCCGCGCGCTTGAACGGAAAAGCGGTCCAACGCTTTTCAGAAGAGGCGATGGTTCGGTTGCAAAACTATACCTGGCCGGGCAATGTCCGGGAATTGATCAACACCATCGAGCGGACTGTCATCATGGCCACGACGCCAGAGCTCAACATCGGCGATCTGCCGCCTCACATTGCAAACTTCAACCCTTCCGCTTCCAGCGAAACCGGTTTCAAGAGTTTGGCGGAAATCGAGCGGGTCCACATCCAACAGGTGATCTCCCATGCCCGTTCACTCGATGAAGCGGCCAAGGTACTGGGAATCGATCCTGCCACCTTATGGCGCAAGCGTAAAAAATACCAGTTGGATTGACCGTGCATGTTGCAAGGTCGATTTATTGCAGAATTCAAGATTCTTCACGCCACCCGCCCGATAAATCCCACCGCATACCATAAATCTATAGTTAAAATAATGAGTTAGAATTTAGGCACTCCTATTGCTTTTGAAGTGCGCGTCTTGCTCCGATGGGGGCATGGAGGAATAGTGTCCCATGGCGTTGAAAAAGAAAATTCTGATCGGATACGGCGTCGCCTTTGTCCTCATGGGTTTGGTGGTCGCCTGGGCGGTTACCAACCTGGTGTCTCTGGGCCGGGCCACGGAGGCCATCCTGAGCGAAAACTACCGCAGCATCCTCGCCGCCGAGAACATGGTGGATGCCCTGGAACGTCAGGACAGCGGCATTCTCCTCCTGCTCTTGGACGACGCGGAAACAGGGATCGCTCAATTTCGTGAAAACGAAGCGGTCTTTCTTGGCTGGCTGGCCCGCGCCAAGGACAACATCACGATTGCCGGCGAGGCGGAACTTCTCCGGTCCATCGAGGCGGATTACGCGGCCTACCGGCGGCATTTTTCCGCTTTGACCGATTGGCGCGCCGCGGACCAACCATCCTTGCGCCCCGACTATTATCAGGAGACTGCTTACCCCCTTTTCGCCGAGGTGCGCAAGGTGTGTATCAGCCTGCGCAATCTCAACGAAGAGACCATGTATGCCGCCAGTGTGCGGGCCGGCAAGGTGGCCAATCGCGCCATCTGGTCCACGGTGCTCGTTGCGGCGTCGGCACTGATCGTGGCGTTACTGTTCAGCTTGTATCTCGCGGAGCGGATCGTCCGGCCCATTCGACGTTTCATGGAGGCATCCCGGCAGATCTCCTCGGGCGATTATGCGGTTCAGGTGCCCGTGGAAACCGGTGACGAACTGGGCCGCCTGGCCGACGAATTCAATCAAATGGCCACTCAGCTCGGCCGGTACCACGAGATGAACATCGACCAGATCGTTTCGGAAAAGAACAAGGGGCAGGCGATTCTATCCAGCATCGAGGATGGCCTGGTGGTTTTCGACACCACGCTCAAGGTGACCGGCATCAATCCGGCCGCGCGCCGGTTGCTGGATTTGGGGTTTGCCGAAAATGCCACTTCTTACTGCGAAGACCTTCTGCCGGGCCCGCATATCTGCGACCTGATGCGAAAAACCCTCGATACGGGCGTGCAACCCGACATTCCCGATGAACAGCGCATCGTCACCCTGACCGATAATAACCGGCCCGGCCACTACTTGTTTTCCGTCACTGCCATTCGCGGAAGGGACCGCAGCCTGCTTGGCATCGTACTGCTGCTCAAGGACATCACCCGTTTGAAGGAGGTGGAGCGGCTCAAGAGTGAATTCGTCATGGCGGCCTCGCACGAACTGCGCACCCCGCTGACCGGTCTGGGCATGAGTGTGGATCTGCTCCTGGAACACGCCGCCGGCGGACTTGGGGAGAAGGATCGTGCCCTCGTGCAGGCGGCTCACGAGGAAGTTCACCGGATGAAGGCCCTGGTCAATGACCTGCTCGATCTGTCCAAAATCGAGGCGGGTCGTATCGAACTGGCGTTCGAGCGTGTTCTGGTTGCCACGCTGTTCGACCATGCCATGTCGGTTTTCAATAACCAGGTGGGCATAAAGGAAATCATGCTCACCGCGGAAGTGGCCGAGGATCTGCCCGGCGTTCGTGCGGACGCCAACAAGATCACCTGGGTGCTGACCAACCTGATTTCCAATGCCCTGCGGTATGTGAGCCGGGGCGGACACATACAACTGACCGCCAAAAAGGTCGGCCCCCAGGTCCATCTGTCCGTAAAAGACGACGGGCCGGGCATCCCTCCGGAATACCAGACCAGGATTTTTGAGAAATTCGTCCAGGTGAAGGGGCGGGTGGCGGGCGGTACGGGCCTGGGGCTGGCCATCTGCAGGGAGATCGTGCGCGCTCACGGCGGTGCGATCTGGGTGGAATCATCTCACGGCCGGGGCAGCACCTTTACCTTTACCCTGCCGGTATCCCAATAGGAGGTTGTAATGGGCAAAAAACCGATCCTGATCGTGGATGACGAAAAAAACATCCGCCTGACCATGTCCCAGTCCCTCGAACCGCTGGAGATTCCGGTTCAAACCGCCGTGAACGGCGAAGAAGCGCTGCAACAGCTTCGTGAAGGTTCATTTGGCTTGGTATTCCTGGACTTGAAGATGCCTGGGATGGACGGCCTCCTGGTTCTGCGTCGGATTCAGGATAATTGGCCGAAAATACGGGTGATTATCATTACGGCGCACGGAACCATCGAATCCGCCGTGGAAGCCATGAAACTGGGCGCTGTTGATTTTATTCAAAAGCCATTCAGTCCCGTCGAGATCCGAGAGCTGGCGACCCTGGTGATGGCGCGTGAGGCGCTGGATGAAGAAAACGCGGTCGATTACGTTTCATTGATCGAACTATCCAAGCGCCATATCTCGGATCGCGGTTTTTCCGCAGCCCGGGAAACAGTCCGCAAAGCCATCGCCGCCGATCCGGCCCAGCCGGAGGCATATAACCTTCTGGGGGCATTGCTCGAAATCAAGGGCGACTGGCTGGAAGCGCAAAAGTTCTATCGGGCGGCATTGGATATCGACCCCACCTTCAGGCCAGCCCAGGTCAATCTCGACCGGACCACGTCCTGGAACAAATTCGGCAAGATCGACCTCGGCCAGGATGAGCAGGAGGAGGCGCCCTCGATCAAGCGCGGCAATGAGGAACGCCAGGATGAAAAATAGCCTTTACATCGTGATCGTCGGCTGCGGGCGTCTGGGCTCGGGTCTGGCCAACCAATTGAGCCGGATCGGCCATTCCGTAGTGGTGATCGACTCGGACGAGGATACCTTCGAAGGCCTGTCATCGGATTTCAGCGGTTTCCGCATCGTCGGAGACGCCACACAGCTCGCGGTCCTCAAGCAGGCCAAGTTGAAGGATGCCGACATCTTTTTCGCCACGACGCATGGGGACAATGTCAACCTGATGGTCGCCCAGGTGGCCCGCAAGCTGTTCAATGTCCCGCAGGTTCTGGCCAGGGTTTTCGACCCGCGGCGCGAGCAGGTTTATAACCAACTCGGCATCGAAACCATCTGTCCCACGTCCCTGGCGTCTGAGATTTTCATGTTGGCCGTTGCCGGCCGTCGGAGCGGAGAAGGGAAGCTAAAAGCATGAAGGTGCTGATCGTAGGTACCGGCAAGCCCCTCTATTTTCTTTGTCGGAGCTTCACCGCCAAGGGATACGA
>DHGT01000136.1:0-1218 GCA_002402905.1 Desulfatitalea sp. UBA4791
CGATCACCACCGACAGCACGAACATGGCAATATTGGCGATGAGAATCGTCCGCAGAATTCCATTTTCGCCCCCGGCACCCCGGGTAAATATGTTATCCTTCCAGATCGAACCGGGATTTTTCATGCCGCAGGATGGACAGACGGGTGCGGAGCGGCTGACCAACGTTCGGCAATTGGGACAGAGGAGTGAGGTTCTTTTCGATGCATTCATTGTGATATCAATTCGCTCGTTCAATAAACGTTGGCCGGGGCGGTCCTGCACATTACTCCCCCAGAAGATAATGACATCCCCCGATTATACAACCCGGGATCGAACGTCACGATGGCGATGCAGGCACTGCCGATCGTTGCTGTTCAAGCGATCATGCTGTTTCCCCAGCCGGCAGCATCCGGGCCGTTTGAATGCCTGGCGAACGGGATCGGAACCGGAGCACTTTTCACTCCTCCCCAAACACCACTTGAAGCCTTGTCTGAAAGAGAGAACCGATGTCCATTGAACTGTGGCTCGCCTTCGTCGCCGCCTCCGTCATCCTCCTGGTGATTCCCGGCCCCACCATTCTCACCGTGGTCAGCTACTCGGTGGCCCATGGCCGACGAGCGAATATACCTCTCGTGGCAGCGGTGGCGCTTGGCGACTCCACGGCATTGATGCTCTCGATCTTCGGGCTCGGCACCCTGCTGGCGGCATCGGCCTTGTGGTTCACGGTGATCAAATGGGTCGGCGGCCTGTACCTGCTCTGGCTGGGGATCAGACTTCTCCGTGCCGGGGGTTCCCCGGTCGTTGTCAGCTCGCGAACCGTGCCGGTCTCACGCTGGGCGCTTTTCGTCAACACCTATCTGGTCACCGCCTTGAATCCCAAGGGGATCATGTTCTTCGTCGCCTTTCTGCCGCAATTCGTCACTCCCAGGGCCGACGCCGCGCGCCAGCTGCTGATTTTGTCGGTCACCTTCGTCACGCTGGCGATGATCAATGCCGCGTGCTACTCGCTGTTCGCAACCACCGCCCGCAGGATCATGTCTTCCTCACGGGTGCAGCGTCGCTTCAACCTGAGCGGAGGATCCCTGCTTACCGCTGCCGGCCTTTGGGCGTTGCTGGCCAAACGGTAGCGACCTTCGCCGCTGAAGCGGTGCCGCATCGGTCCGGCTGTCGGTCTTGGCAGCCTCCTTCCGGTTGCCGGCGGAGTGTGCAACGCCGAAAATGATCGCTCATTGAAGGAA
>DHGT01000136.1:1223-9318 GCA_002402905.1 Desulfatitalea sp. UBA4791
GGCCATATAGGTCCTGCACCGGTCGACATATGCTGAAAAACCTCGCGGGGAGATGATGAGCGGTTTCGTCAGCTCCTCTTTCAGTTCCACCAGTCGTTCAGGCAGGTATTCCGACAACAGCGGCACCTGGAGGTAGATGGCTGCCACAATCACGTCCGTATTGGGATCCTGATCGATAATCCTGATCGATTCCAACAGTCGGTCATCGTCGCAGTTGCCGAAGAGGTCAATGGGGTTGTTGCCCACATTTTTCAAGATCGTTTCGCTGAGACTCTGCTGTTCCGGTTTAAGATTTTTCTCGATCAAGGCCTTCATCCGGCTTCTGGTCCCGGGGGCGAATTCCGCAAGCACCATTCCTTCTTCAGTGACCTGATCGGCAAGGAGGATGCCGGCTCCGCCACCGACACTGACCACGGCGACCCGGTTGTTGGACGTCTGCGGCTGGCTTGTCAGGATGGACAGCACATTGACCAGGATCTTGGGGTCTTCGGTGAGCTCATCGACCAGGTAAAAGCCGGCCTGCTCACAGCAGGCCTTGAAGGCCTCGTGACTGCCGGCCAGGGAGGCCGTGTGGGAGAGCGCTGCCTCGGCCCCGCCGCCGGTGCCGCCTTTGATGATCAGGACCGGTTTCTTGTTCGCGACTTCCCGGCCGATCTGCATCAGTTTCAGACCGTCGGCGACCCCTTCCAGATAGATGGCGACGATTTTGATTTTCGGATCAGCTCCCATGTGTGCCAGAATTTCGGGGACTCCGGCGCTGGCGGCGTTGCCGATGGAAACCCACTTCCCCAGGTTCTGCCTGTCGGCGCTGAACATCTCCAGCAGTTCGAGGCCGATGCCTCCGCTCTGGGAAATAACACCGACGCAATTGGACTGCGGCACCGGCACCGATCGTTGTTCAGGGATGTAATTGGTGTTGAGGCCGGTGAAGTTGTCGATGACGCCCATGCAGTTTGGACCGATAAAGGCGACCTTATATCTTTCACTGATCTCGACCAGTTGCTGCTCGAGATCGTTCCGGCCCATTTCGGCAAATCCATCGCTGAAGATGATGGCGCCTTTTCCTCCCAATTGGCAGAACTCCTCGAAGATGCTCACTGTCTTTTCGGAACTTACTGCAAAAACGGCAACTTCAGGAATTTGAGGGAGATCCTTCAGGGAGGGGTAGCAGGGCAGGCCGTGAATCTTCGTCAGTTTCGGGTGAATCGGATAGAGATTCCTGATCTTCATGCAATTTTTCAAGATGACACCGCCCTGGGTGCCCGGACGGGATGCACCGATCACCGCAACCGATTCGGCGTTGAAGATGGCATCGATGCTTTGCTGTTTCCACGGCCTGATATCCTCCGCCATCGGTTTGACGATGTTCCCATCACGGATGAGCCTGGCATCAACAATCGCACAGCCTTCCTCGTACACGATGACGGGGTTCAGATCGAGTTCGCAGATATCCGGATTCTCCGCCATGAGTCTGGAAATGTTGACGGTCAGATCGATGATTCTGTCCCGGTCGTAGCGTTGTCCCCTGAATCCGCCAAGGATCCTGCCGACCCGGGTGGTCGTCAGCATGCGTTCCACGTCCTGCCGGGTGAGGATCCCGATGCCCATGGCGGCATCGGAATAGAGCTCGACAAATATTCCCCCGATGCCGATCATGGTTACCGGGCCGAAGCCGGGGTCCCGTTTAGCGCCGATGAGCAGTTCGAACCCTTGTTCCGCCATCCTCTGAACGAGAAGCCCTTCTTTGGTTTCTCTGGAAAAACCGTCGATTTTTTCTTCAATGGCGAGGCATGCGTTTTTCAGCTGTGATTTGTCGTGAATGTTCAAAAACACCGTCCCTTCATCCGATTTATGGATGATCTTCTCTGAAACGGGCTTCACCGCAACCGGATATCCCATCTCCTCGGCCGCACCTTCCGCTTCGGCTATGGAGTACACCTGACGGCCATCTGCCACAATGCCGTAACGAGTCAACAGCGCCGCACTTTCTTCAAAATTCATCTGTCGTCTGTTCATGGTGATCGCAGAAATATCTGGAAAACATTGAGTGAAAAATTGGCATTCCCGGTCGTGAAAAATCACTTATTCGGGCTATCTGACATTTTTGTGGGTAATAAAGCGGTATTATGGCCATCCCGCCATTCTGCCTACGCTGATCAACAACCGCAACCGCATCCACAGGAAGTCCCGCAACCCCCATGGGCCAAGGCCCTGGCTACGGCCTGCACCACCTCCCGGTTATCTGCGTCGGTCACACCGGTAATTTCGATTTCCAACTCAATCGTGTCATCGCGAAGCCGCCCCCCGAGTATTTGACACAGGGGGTGGAAAAGGTGGCCGAAATACGCATGGGCATCGGCGGCCTTGACGCTGACCGTCAGTTTCTCTCCTTCATGTTTATCATGGAGTGCGATTTCAAACGGACAGAGTCCGTCACTGGCGACCCCATAGATAAACGCCAAAGATACCGGAGAGCCACTCGTATCACATTTCCCGGGCTCAATTGCCGTCGATAGCGAAAGCGTGACTTTTTTCAGGAGTTGAACAGTGGCTTCCATGAAGTATCTCCTCTGGTTGTGTCGACGTTTATCGGGTGAGAATTACGAATATTTTCATTGCTTCAAAGCCAGGAGCTCATTTTTCAGCATTTCGAGTTGTTCTTTTAAATATGCCACTGAATTTTCGAGTTCGGTTATGCGATCATGATACGTCTCTGCCGCACTCAGGCCCTGATCCCTGCCGCCGCCGCGTTGTTCGAGGTTTTCAGGTTCACCCGCCAGCAGGTGGGCATAACGCTGTTCTTTCTGGCCTGGTTGTCGCGGCAGTTTGAGCACCAGGCCGATTTCCGAGAGGCTGTCAAGGGCCTGGACAACCTCCTCCAGGTTTTCGAAGGAACACAGCCTTTCGGTGCGCGCTCGCAGTTCTCCAGCGGTTTGAGGGCCGCGGAGCAGCAACAGACACAACAGGGCCGCTTCGCGCCTGATCAGGTTGGAGGTTTTGACAAAGTTGTGCCAGTATTTGGGGACGCGGCTGGCGTCGCTCTGGCAGACAATCTGTTTTTCCTTCAGTGACTGCAAGGCCGCAATTATATCGCTGTCGTTCAAGGAAAGAACCGGAGATCGGTTCGATTTCTGATTGCAGGCGTTCGTGAGGGCATTCAACGACAGGGGGTAGTATTCAGGAGTGGCCAGTTCCTTTTCCATCAGACTGCCAAGTACCCTGATCTCGATTTCATTCAGGAGGATATCCATGTGTTTGTGTGGTTTCCAAATATTTTTTATGACAGGTTGTATGCAACCATATCCTTTGCAAAAATCCGGTACAGCAGATTAACTTCCTTGCTTGGATCGAGGGGGTGAGAGTTGATTTATAGCAACGATTGCAAGCTTTGATTCCTATCTCTAAATAACTGTAAAATCACTTGGTAAAAACAACCGTTGAATCGATAGATTCCTGCGGTTTCTGGGATGTTGCAGGAGAAGGCCGATACCCAATGCAGGACATTTTTCCTAAGCCGTCGTCAAACAATAACCGTTACACAGAAATACCTTTCCGGCATAAGGGGCCGTAACGAAATGGTGAAAAATGTAACGGTTATTTCGTAACGGCCCCTAAAATCAAATCGATTATTCGGTGAAACCTTTTGCGGCCATAGCATCCCTGTTTTTGAAGTGCGCCATGCCTGTTTTCATTTTACGGAAATCAAGCGTTGTATAAAATCCTTCCTTGCCCGGGGAGGCATACAGTATCAAATTGCAGTGCGATAGCCTGGTTTGAATGGTTTTTATGATAGCCGACCCGACCCCTCTGCCCTGATGTTCAGGGCTCACCGCAACATCATAAACAGCAGCCTGATAAACACCATCGGATATGGCTCTGCCGAACCCTATCAATTGGCCGTTGTGCCAGGCGAACACGGTAGTGTGGCTTGCCTCGAAGGCGCGTTTATGGACCTCGGGCGGGTAATGCGCCATGCCGACATTCTTGAGGGTTGACGCAATTATATCCCAGTTGATTCCGGATGTATCGAAGCTTAATTCAATTTCCATAGAGTATAATAGTCGAGATGCGGATTGGCTTTGACAACGCCGGGGCGAGCCGGCTCATCGGCTCGGACGGGTTGTCGACGAGTTTCGGCCTTCAACTGGAACTGCTCTGGAGAGCCCGGTACAGGCGTTCCACCAGGGCCTGATTGTAACCATGGGAGGTCATGTTGGCGGAAATGCGTCCTCGTATGGCATAACCGAGGAGGTACAGGTCCCCGATCATGTCCAGTATCTTGTGGCGCACGAATTCGTCTGGAAAACGGAGTTCGGTATTGATGACCTTGCCTTCGTGCATGATGATATGGGAGTGGAGATAGCCGCCACCGACCTTTCCCAGTCTCTGGGCTATTTCGATGTTCTCAAAGGTGTTGAACGATCGGGCCGGGGCGATCTCCTCTGCAAAAGTTTCGGTCGCCGGGTTGAACGTGAGGATCTGCTCCCCTATTGGCGGAGGATAGTCGACTCGCATCGATATCTCGAACCCATCGAAAGGCTCCGCATAGAGATGCTTTTCATGCTTCTTCTCGATGCCCACCCCGAGTTTCCGGCGGATGACGGCGACTTTGGTGGAGGCCGGCTGTACCTCTATCCCGGCCTGTTCGATCAGGTCGCAGAAATCCTTGGCGGAACCGTCGATATTCGGCACCTCGTCATCGACCTTGATGAGCACGTTGGTTATGCCGTACATGGCAAAGACCGCCATCAGGTGTTCAACGGTACGCACCTGTTGCCTGCCGTTGTCGAGGGTGGTGGAGTTGGCGGAGAAGGTCTTGGAGGATACCGTCTGGGAAAAATTTCCGACGGAGGTGATATGTCCGGGGATTATCTGGCCATCGAGAGTTTGAAAGACGATTCCCTCGTCGATGCCCAACGGGCTGAGGATGATGCCGGTTTTCCGGCCGCTCAGGAGCCCCACTCCGTTCAGGACGACATTTTCCCTGAGGGTACGCTGGGGTTCGGAGGAATCGACCAGTTCCACCATCCCTGGGGGCATCAACAGATCGGCGCTGGCGATTTCAAGTCGTGTATCCGAAGGCAGGGTAGCACTGCTTCCGGCAGGTTTATGCTCGAGGGCGGATTTGACCTTGTCGAGCAGGACCTCGAGATGCAGCGGTTTTTCCATGAAATCGTAGGCGCCGGCCTTGATGGCGGCCACTGCGGTATCGATGCCGGCATGTCCGCTCATCATGATGATGGGGAGTGCCGGAAATCGGCTGTGCAGACGTTTAAGAAGCTGCAACCCGTCTATTCCCGGGAGCCAGATATCCAGCATAACGAGCGAGGGCTCGATCGTATCGAGCTTTTGCCAGAAGCTTTCGGCATCTTGAAAGACGATGGCCTCATATCCCTCGTCCTTCAGGATGCCTGCTACCGTGGAACAGATAAAGGGTTGATCGTCGACTATACAAATAGGGTTCATGACATTCCTGTCCAAAATATGTATTAGAAAAAGTGTTTTTCGATGTGGCGGAAGGTATGTGGTTCCGCCATCTGTCTCAGCCATCACACCCTTCCCTGTCCCCTCTCATTCCGGGCAAGGGGGTACTGTCTCGGTCGCCTGCCTGGCACAGCCGGCCATTATTCAGTATCATCCACGACACTACAAAAGAATCGCGGTTGCCGGCAAGATCGATAGCTATTGTACTGGATAAATATTATTTCGCAGCTATTTGGTGGTAGCCGCGGTGCCGACCCTCCGGTGGCGGGCTTCTGCTGCGATAATTTTATCTTTACGTAAGATAGAATGCAATGGTGGGGTGTGGAGGTGTTGCAGTGGATCATGCCCAGTCACGGTGCATTCGTGCGTCAGTCCTCTGGGTGCCGCCGCAGTGGCGAGCAGGCATGGAGAGGGCCAATTTGATCGTAGTGTCCGTATCGGAATCCGCGAGGACGAGGCCGGCCTGGAATCCGCACGACTCCACCTCCCCCGGGCGCGGGAGATGGTCGAACTCATCAGGAAGTAAAAAATGAGGGGTCCGCAACTTGCATGTCAGACATTATGGAATTCTTCAAAGTGAAAAAATATGCCCTTCACAACACGACGTACGCTATAATCGGATGAACCTTGTTTTTGACTCGTTTGCGGCTGGTTGTACCACTGCCGGTCGTGTCGGACCGGGCTGAGCGCCGTTGCCGTAACGAATCGATATGTTTCTAATTCAAGGGGGATCGCAGGATGAACACCAGGCTTGACTTTATCTTCACCCGTCGCAGCGTACGGAAGTACCTGGACAAGGACATTCCGGCGGCGATGCTGCACGACCTGCTCGAGGCCGGCATGGCGGCGCCATCGGCCCGGGCGGCCGACCCCCTGCATTTCATCGTCATCACCGAAAGGGCGGGACTCGACGCGATCGCCACGGTCCTGCCGTACGCCAAGATGCTGCACTCCGCCCCGGCGGCGATCGTGGTCTGCGGCGATCCGGAGCGGGCCCCGGGTGGGCTCGAGCCCAACCTGGTGCAGGACGGCAGCGCCGCTGTCGAAAACATCCTGCTGGCGGCCACCGCGCTCGGTCTCGGTTCCTGCTGGCTGGGCGTCTATCCCCATCAGGACCGTATCGACGGCCTGCGCACCCAGTTGCAACTGCCGCCCCGAATCGTGCCGGTGGCCGGCATCGCCCTGGGCTGGCCGGCCGTCGTCCCCGAGGCACGGACCCGCTACCGGCCCGAACGCGTTCACTGGGAGCGCTGGCAGTGAGCGGCGAGGCGCGATTTTTCATCGTCCGGGAGGATAAGGTGCTGGTTCCCGCGGACCGGCTGGAGATCACCGCCTTTACCGCCGGCGACTGGCTCCAACTGCAGGCCCACGCCGCTACCATCCTGCCGTTGGACAAGGGGCCTGGCAGCAGCGACTTTGCCGTGGAGCTGGACCCGGATTTCGAGGCCGGCGAAGGGTTCGAGTGGATGAGGCTGCGCCGCCTCGTCGGCCGGGTCGCTGACGCCGAGTTCGATGCCTGGGGCAAGGCGGCCCAGCTCCTGCACTGGCACAGGACCCACCGCTACTGCGGCCGGTGCGGCCAGGCGACGATCGCCCACGCCAGCGAACAGGCGATGGTCTGTCCGGCCTGTTCATTATCGTGGTACCCGCGGATTTCGCCCTGTGTCATCGTCCTCGTCACCCGCGGCGAAGAGCTGCTGCTGGCGCGGTCGCCGCGCTTCCAGGAGGGGATGTACAGCACCCTGGCCGGTTTTGTCGAGCCGGGCGAGTCGGTGGAAACCGCCGTGCACCGGGAGATCGGCGAGGAGGTGGCCATCCGCGTCGGCGGGCTCCGTTATTTCGGCAGTCAGCCCTGGCCCTTCCCGGGCCAGCTGATGCTCGGCTTCCTCGCCGAATATGCCGGCGGCGAGATCGAGGTCGACGGGGTGGAGATCAGCGATGCCGCCTGGTACCATTACCGGCGCCTGCCGCTGATCCCCGGGCCGGGGACGATCGCCGGCCGGATGATCAGGCACTATCGGCACCTTCTTGACGGTGAAGGACCAGGGGCGGAGGACCGGGATCGGCTCCGCTGCCGGCGATAGACGGGTGAAAAGATGGTCCGAATCGGGTACAAGGAAGGAAAAAGGTCATGGCCACGGACCAGGCCCCGACGCTCGGATGCACTGGCGTCGTTCCGGCCCGGAGGCCGTTATCCTCCGGATTCAACCCTTACGACCTGAAGACCATGGATGCCTATACCGAAGCCCATCTCTTTGTTGCCGCCATCCGAGTCCTCCAGCACCGCAATCAGAGCCCGCCGCGCCTCGAGGATGTCAGCGAGATGCTGCAGATCTCCATCGAACTGGGCCATTCGATCTGCCGCCGATTAGCCGGACTCGGGATCATCGAGACCCTGGAGGATCCTTTCTCCATCATGCTCGCGGTCGCCGACCACCTCCGGATCGAAAAGATCCCGTGCCAGACGAAGGAGGACAACAGCCTGGCCAGGGAGCTCGAGAAGTTCCAGGCCGGGAAGAAGAGCATCGACCAGAAGGTGGCCGAGATCCAGGCCGAGATGGCGAAAAAGAAGAAGGCGCTCTTCGCCGATGTCGAGGCGATGTTCAAGAAG
>DHGT01000136.1:9401-10107 GCA_002402905.1 Desulfatitalea sp. UBA4791
TCCGACTGGCATATCGGCCGCACCCTGTATGGCCGCCGGCGGTATCCTGAATTCGAGGCCTTTCTTCACTGGCTGGCGGAGTTGATCGAGCGGGAGGCGATCGACGTCCTGCTGGTGGCCGGCGACGTCTTCGACACCAGCACCCCGAGCAACCGGGCGCAGGAGCTGTACTACCGCTTCCTTTGCCGGGTCGCTGCCTCCCCCTGCCGCCACGTGGTGGTGGTTGCCGGCAATCATGATTCGCCGTCGTTTCTCAATGCCCCGCGGCAGCTGCTGCGGGCCCTTGATATCCATGTGGTCGGCACAATCGGCGACCACCCGGGCGACGAGGTCGTGGTGCTCAACGGCCGCGATGGGGCGCCGGAATTGATCGTCTGCGCCGTCCCTTACCTGCGGGACCGGGATATCCGGGCGGCGGAGGCCGGCGAGAGCCTCGAAGACAAGGATCGGAAGCTGATCGATGGCATCCGCGGCCACTATGCCGAGGTCGCCGCTGTGGCCGAAGACCGTCGCCGGCAAGCGGGCGGCGACATCCCGATCGTCGCCATGGGCCACCTGTTCACCGCCGGCGGCCGGACTCTCGAGGGCGACGGGGTCCGCGATCTCTATGTCGGCTCACTCGCCCATCTCTCGGCGGCGCTCTTCCCGTCCGCCTTCGATTATCTGGCCCTCGGCCATCTTCATGTGCCGCAGGAGGTCGGCGGCT
>DHGT01000008.1 GCA_002402905.1 Desulfatitalea sp. UBA4791
AAGGGATCAGGAAATCTGAAGTTAACAGCGTCCCACTGCTTCCGCGCATTGATTGGCTACACCTCTGACTCAACCTAAATAATGGGATTCACCCTATCTTCCATTGGTTATATTAGTCTAACGACAGCACTTCATCGTGTGACCATCCGCCCCCCATGCTTTGGTACAGTGCTACTGTGTCGGCCAGTCGCTGGCTTCTGGCGGAGATCAGGCCGATGGCGGCTTGCTGGGCCTGTTGCTGCGCGATGAGGAGTTGGAGATAGCTGACCGTTCCTAAGGCATATCCTTGCCGGGTCAGGTGCAGCGACTCCTGGGCGGCCTTGTCCGCGGCGGCCTGCGCCGCCAGGGTCTGGGCGTCGTTGTCCAGCGCTCGCAGCACGTCGGCCACGTTGCGCAGCGCCTGCAAGACGGTCTGCCTGTAGTTCGCCTCGGCGGCGGCGAATGCCGCCTCTGCGGCTCGCGCCTCGGCGGGCAGGCCGGCGTTGAACAGGGGTTGCGCCAATTGACCGACCAACCCCCAGACCAGCGCACCGCTGCCGAAGAGACTGGCGGCAGTGAGGGCTTGAAATCCGAGATTGGCGCTGAGTGTAATCCGCGGGTACTGTTTTGATACGGCTGCGCCGTATTGGGCGTTGGCGGCGTGCAGCAAAGCTTCGGAGGCTTGAATGTCGAGTCGTTGCCGCACCAGTTCCGAGGGCACGCGAAGCGGCAGTTCAGTCGGCAATCGGAAGTCGGCCAAGGTGAATTGCGGTACGGCCCCGCTCCCCGGCGGCCAACCGACCAGCACCGCCATCAGATGGTTCGTCTGCTCCAGCCGGTTGCGCAGTGGTGGAATGGCGGCGCGGGACTGCTCCACCTGGGTCTGCAACGCCAGGACGTCGTTTTGGGAGGCAGCGCCCAGCGCAAGACGCCGTCGCGTCAGTTCGAGTTGCTCCTCCTGGGTTGCCAGGATGGTCTCGTTGGCCCGGATCTGCTCGGTCATCTGCGCCTGAAGGATGGCCGACGTGACGACATTCGCTGCCAGCGTGAGGCGCGCCCCTTCAAACTGGTAGCGCTGGTAGTCGGCCTGCGCGGCGAGGGCCTCGAGGGCGCGGCGGTTGCCGCCGAAGAGATCCAGGTTGTAGCTGACGCCTACCCCTGCGTTGTACAGATTGAACGTCCGGTCCCCGCCCTCCTGGCCGGATGGGGCGTTGTTCGTCTGTTGACGTTGTGCTCCCATTTGTCCGGTCACTTGGGGGTACAGCGTCGATCCGGCTTGTGCCTCGTAGGTTTGTTGGGCCTGACGAAGCGTGGCCATTGCCGCTTCCACTGTGGGGCTGGTTTGCAGCGCTTGCTGGATCAGCTCGTTCAGCTTGGCGGAACCCAACTCCTGCCACCAGGCGGTGGGGATTGCCCCGCCGGCAACAAAGCGCTGGGCGTCGCCCAAGCTGCCGGGGGCCGAAGTGGTTTGCTCAGGCAGGACCGTGGCGGTATAGCCGGAAACCGATGGCGGTTCGGGTCGTTTGAAGTCGGGACCGACGGCACAACCGGCCAGTACTCCCGCGTACAAGGCCAAGCAGGCCAGTTGAAGCCATGCGCCTATGGGGCGTATGCGGCGATGTGTTTTCATGGACGGCTCCGTTTCTAAAAAATGCATGGTTTTCATTCGAACGCCCGCCCCTCTCCGGCTTCCTCCTGGGTTTTGCCGTCGCGGATGTGGTAGATGCGCTTGAAAGTCGGGATGATCTTTTCGTCGTGCGTCACGACGATGATGGCGGTCTCGTATTGGCGGGCCATTTGATTGAGGATGCGAATCACGGCCAAGGCCCGTTCGCTGTCCAGCGGCGCCGTCGGCTCATCGGCAAGGATCACCGGCGGGCGGTTGACCAGCGCCCGGGCGATAGAGACGCGCTGTTGTTCGCCACCGGAGAGTTGTGACGGCATGGCTTTGGCGCGATGCGCCACGTCCAGCGCTTCAAGCAATTCCAGCGCGCGCTTCCGGGATTCCGCATTGGGGTGTCCGGCCAGCATGGGCAGCAACGCCACGTTGTCGGTGACGTCGAGGAACGGGATCAGGTACGGCGCCTGAAAGACGAAACCGATTTTGTCGCGGCGCAGGGCGCGCAGATCGGGAATCTTCCAGCCGTCGTCATAGATCACCTCTTCTCCCAACGTCATACGGCCGGCGGTGGGCTCGATCACAGCGCCAAGGCATTTGAGCAGGGTGCTCTTGCCGGAGCCCGACGGACCGATCAGCCCGACCACCTCGCCGGGAGCGACCTGCATATCCACCCCCTTGAGAGCATCGAGAGCCGTGTCGCCCTTTCCGTAGCGTTTGCGTAATCCTTCAATGCGGATGCCTTTTCCAAACATGTCAGCCACCTATCGCCTCCGCCGGATCCACTTTGAGGGCGGCGCGGATGGCCAGGACGCTCGCCAGGGCACAGATCACAAAAACGCCGGCGAAGCCGAGCAGCGCATCGCCCGGTTCGAGCAAGACATACTTGGGAAAAATCGGCGCCCAGAAGGTGGCAGAGATCTTGCCCACCACAAAGCCGATCAAACCCAAACCCAGCGCCTGCTGCATGATCATCCCGGCGATGGTGCGGTTTCGGGTGCCGATCAGTTTGAGCACCGCGATCTCGCGGATCTTGCCGAGGGTCAGGGTATAGATGATGAAGGCGACGATAGCGGCGCTGACGATGGCGAGAATCACCAGGAACATGCCGATCTGTTTGGCCGCGGTGGCAATCAGCTTGCCGATCAGGATCTCTTCCATCTGTACGCGGGTATAAACCTGCAAGCGCTTCCAGCGCCGAATCGGTTTGGCAACCTCCTCCGGGCTGAAGCCGGGCTTGACCTGCACCAGCACCGAATTGATGTATGGGTTGATGCTTTGTGAGGCAAGCACCGCATCGAGAAGACCCGGCGTCCCTGGACGATTGAAGGCCGGGTTCCCGGCAGTTCGGCGGCGTTGCTGGGCAATGGCATCATTGTCTTTTAGGAACTGCGCTTCTTGCGCATCCTTGAGCGGGATGAACACCATCGGGTCGCCGCCGGAGGAGACCATGCGCCGGGTCAGCCCGACCACCGCGTAGTGGTTGCGGCGGATCTGGATGCGCTCGCCGAGTTTAAATCCGGTAGCGACATCGGCGACGGCCTCATAATGGCTGCGCGTGATTTGCCGACCGGCGATGAGATAGCCGGGCTGCCCGGGTTCGCCGGGGCCGCCGGGCACGACGCCGACCACCATGGCGCGCACGTCGCGCTCACCCTGCCGTACCTGCATAGTCAGATAGGTGATGTTGGCCGCCCGGTCAACGCCGGGCATTCCGCGAATGGTGCGATAAACGTCGTCGTAGAGGCTGGACGGCTCGGCATAGGGGCCGAGGGTGTCCTGCTGCACCACCCAGAGGTCGGCACCGCTGTTATCAAGCAGCACTTTGGCGTCGTCCACCATGCCGCGATATACTCCGGCCATGGTCAGCGTCACTCCGATCAACAGCCCCAGACCCACGCCGGTAAAGACAAACTTTCCCCAGGAGTGCAGGATGTCACGGCCCGCGAGACTGATCATGGCGAAACCCCTTCCAGTCGCTCAACAATCTTGACTCGGCTGCGGGGTCCAAGGGCGCGCTGGCTATAGACGACCACGCGCTCGCCCGCCTTGATCCCTTCGATGATCTGCACCCGTCCATCTAGGTCGGTCGCGCCCACTTTGATCGGCGCGAAGCGCAGTTTGTCCTCTTCGATCAGCCAGACGCCAAGACGGCCGGCGACCCGCTGCACACTGGCATTGGGCAACACAGGCGTCTCCGGCAACGCGGACATCGCAACCGTGACCTCGGCCAGTTCACCGATGGGAGGCAGCCTTTTCGGCAATTCATCGAAAATCACCTTGGCCAGGGTTTCCTCGGTGACCGCATCGGCCATCGGCTCCACACGCAGCACGCGCCCTGCAAATCGAATCCCTTCTTGCGAGCGCAGCACGATCTGAACCGGCAGCCCAGTACGCAGACCCGATACATGCAGTTGATCGAAGCGCACATTGATCCACAGACTCGCGGGATCGATCACCTCCACTACCGACTGACCGGCGACCACGGTGGTGCCGGGATCAGCGTTCCGCGCAGCCACCAGGCCGCGGACCGGTGCGATCAAGCGCAGGTTGGCGCGCTGTTGGATCAACCCCCCGCGTTCGGCGTGGATCCGCGCCGTTTCCTGGCTCGCGGCATCGAGATTCGCCCGGGCGGCGGCAAAACTCGCCTCAGTCACCTGGCGCTCCTGAAGCTTGCCCTCAACCGCCTCTTCGCTCACGGCGCGCACCTTCAGCAATTGCTCATAGCGGCTTGCCTGGTTTTCGGCATAGCTCTTGCGTGCCAACGTTTCCCGGACCTGGGCTTCGGCGGCCAGCACAACTGACCCGCTGCGCTTGAGCGCTGCATCCTGCGCGGCTATGCGGTTGTCGAGGTCCACAGGGTCCATTTCACCAAGCAACTGCCCCGCCTGGACCATTTCACCCACCTGCACCTCCACCCGTTTGATTCGACCGGCAACCGTTGGTCCGATCCGATAGGTGAAGCGGGCCTCGACCGTGCCAATGCCAAACAGGGCCGGTGCGATGGAACGGCTTTCCACGGTGGTCGCGGTCACGGGGATGGGCGCAAGCGGCCCGGAGCGTAACGCTACGTAGATCAACAGGGCCAGCAGCGGCACGACGACCGCCAATAGCGCCAACATCCGGCGGTTAATTGATATGAATTTCATTGGTTCCTTGGCCTCCCCTAAGCAGAAATCGTTTTCCGATTTGTTATAACTGCGTCACAATTCGTTTCTGTAGTCTTTGTATCTCATCAACAGAACGAAAAATCTTTGACTTAAGTCAAGTTGATGAAATTAGCGACCCCGGAACCGCGTGGTTGGATTTCGCCTTCCGGTGCGCGACATCGGAATGGTGCGTATCATCCCCTCGCTCCCATGTGTTAATGGTGAAGGGGGTTGCATCAGTCGATCTTACCGATCCAGGAGACGCTGTTCTTGATGGGTCGTTTCATCGGTTTGTCCTCCTCCTGTTGCGGGAATGTCGTCATCTCGACACTCAGGCACTATTGACGCCGGGTCGTCAACACTTCGTAGAAGTGGGGCTCCGGCATTCCATCGATCAGCGTTTCCACCTTCTTGAAGAGGATCTGCCGTTCATCGCTCAGGTGCATCGCCATGAAGGTCTCCTCTGATTCGTGTTCGACTACGGCGGCATACTGCTCCGTTCCCTCTGTCGATTTCAGGAGCGTCCGGGAGATGAATCCCGGATGTTTGGCGAAAAGCTCGCTGGATCGCCCGAACCATTCTCGAAATTCTTTCTCCTTCCCGGGTTTCACCGCAGGAAATTTGATCAGGTTCACGAAACGCCATTCCTTGTTCTTATCCTCAAGCGAATCCTTTTCCACGGCATCCGGATGGGGGGGGTTTATGACCAGAAAGACCAAACGTTCCGGGGATTCATTTTGAATACTCATGGAAGAGTTCAGAGGTACTCGGATGAGATTTCCCTGTCCGACTTTAACTTTTTCCATGCCTACAGAGAACGTCCCTAAGCCTGCGACCACCTGAAGGGTCACATTGGAATTGGCCTTGTGCTCTGGAACATTCTGCCCCGGCTCCAGACAGACTTGGTTCATCAAGAGATACTGCTCATCGACTATGTTGGCCATGCCCCGTCCTTCCTTTTTAAACACTTCTTTCTCCTTCAGATTGATCCGTTCCATCTTGCCTAATTTCCCGAAGAAATTATAACTATGCCATGGCAGGGAGTTGGATATCCAAGGCTTTGAGAATATCCCGCTGCGCCTTGGTCACCTCTGTGAGGATATGACCGTACTTCCCAGAATATTTAACCTTAGTATGCATTACAAATTAACTTGACCAAATATTTAAAACAGTATATGCTGTATTCATGTCAATTAC
>DHGT01000061.1 GCA_002402905.1 Desulfatitalea sp. UBA4791
TGATGCTGACGCCGCTGTTGGTCCTGACCACCTGTCCGGAAGAAGCCATCCACGCATGGGCGTTCATCCTTCCCGCAGGTTGCTGTGTATTGTTGGGGTTTGTCCTGTGGCGGCTGTCGCGCGGTTCGTCGGATATCGTCCTCTCGGTCCAGGAGGGCGGTGTCATCGTACTGGTGGGCTGGATCGTGGTCATTTTCTTTTCGGCCTGGCCTTTCGTTTCGATTCTGGGGCTTTCGATTTCCAGGGCTTTCTTCGAGTCGATGAGCGGATGGACCACCACGGGACTGTCGGTTGTGGATGTGACCCGGGCCGGCCCGATGATTCTGCTGTGGCGCAGTGTCATGCAACTGGCCGGCGGAGCGGGACTGGCCATTATCATGATGTCGGCCATCGTCGGCCCGACAGGCGTCGGTATTTCCAGCGCCGAGGGGCGCAGCGATCAACTGGTTCCGCAGGTTCGGCAGTCGGCCCGTCTGGTGCTGATCCTATATTCCGGCTATGCCGCCGCCGGAACCTTTGCCTATTGGATCGCCGGCATGTCACCTTTCGATGCGCTCAATCATGCCTTTGCCGCGGTATCCACGGGCGGGTTTTCGACGCGTGCGGAGAGCATCGGATATTGGGATTCGCCGGCCATCGAAGCGGTCAGCCTGCCGCTCATGTTACTCGGCAACTTGAGCTTTGTTACGGCCTGGTTACTGTGGCGCGGCAGGCTTCGCCCGGCTTCAAGAAATGGCGAGGTCCGTCTGCTGGTGGTGCTCATTCCCCTGTCCGCGGCCGCCATCTTCCTGCTGACGTCCCAGGCGATCTATACTCAGCTTGGGTCTCAACTTGGGTCTCAACTTGAGCCGCAACTCGCAAAATCGATCCGCGTGGCGGTCTTCGAGACGGTGACGGCCATTACGACCACGGGTTTTTCCACGGTGGGTTACGGGAACTGGAACGCCTTTGGGGTGCTCCTGCTGGTCGTATTGATGCTGATCGGCGGTGGAACATGCTCCACGGCCGGCGGCATGAAACAGTTCCGGGTCTATCTGTTTTGCAAGCTGCTCGTCTGGGAAATCAGGCGTTCATTCCTGCCGCGCAGCGCAATTTTTGAACGTCCCGTATGGGAGGGCAATCGCCGGGTCTTTGTGGATGACGCCCGGGTGCGCCAGGTGGCGATTTTTGTCTTCTTGTACCTGGCAACCTTCTTGGGCGGGGCCCTGTTCCTGTGCGCCTGCGGTTACAGCCTTGGCGATTCTCTTTTTGAATTTGCCTCCGCCCTCGGGACCGTCGGGCTCTCGGTGGGGGTGACTTCCGCCCAAATGCCGGATGCTGCGCTTTGGGCGGAAATCCTGGCCATGTTTCTCGGACGGCTGGAGTTCACGGTGGTGGTCGTCAGTCTGTTCAAGTTATTCAGAGACGGAAGACTACTAATGACAACGCCTCGAATCCGAGGACAAGCAATATGAACCAGAAAACACTCGGACCCATGGATGCAAACCCGGCGCGAAGGCTGCGGTTCCTGCTGTGTGACACCGCCGGCAAGGTCCGCGGATTTTCGTCATCCGATGAAGCCTGGGTTTCCAGCCCGATTCAATGCCTGGATAAGGCGGTTGACGGAAAACCCGAGTTCGTCGTGATCCGTTTTGGCGACATGCCGATCCGCGAGCGCGACACCCTCGTGGAACTGAGTGCCGCGTTGAAGCGCAACAGTCATACCCGCAGCTGTCCGGTTCTGGCGTTGCTCCATTCAAGCCACCGCAAACTCCTTGAAGATTTGAGTCGGGCGGGAGTGGCGTTCGTTAAATTTATCGGGGATTCCGCATTGGATTCAGACCAAATGCGGCAGATCATCGATGCATTGGGTCCGTGTAATCGCTTGGAACCAGTTCTGGAGGCAATATGTCCTTTTGTGCATTACTGCCAAATCGATTCCAAACATGAAATGGCGTCGTGCGGCGCTTACCTGGATCGGATGGTCCTGGGCGGTCGTCGCCTGCACGAGCTGTGTGAAACGATAGACCATCTGCATTGTGCATACTTCCTGAATCCGAGGCGCAAGTCATGACCTTGCGGACGCGCATACTCAAGCTGCATCCGGCGGCCCTTGTCCTGGGCAGTTTTCTGCTGGTCATATGGATCGGTACGCTCCTGCTGAAACTGCCGTTTTCGACGAACACCGGTCATATTTCGTGGATCGATGCCCTTTTTACGGCCACCTCCGCCGTTTGCGTGACCGGTCTTGTGGTCGTTGATACCGGTGGCTTTTTCTCCGTTTTCGGACAATGTGTCATCCTGGTTCTGATCCAAATTGGCGGCCTGGGCTTGATGACCATTTCGGTGGTGCTCTTTCAATGGATCGGCCGAAGCATCTCCATCCGCCATCGAATGGCCATGCAGGATCTGTTTTCGCACACCCCCCGGGCTGATATATTCCAGATGGTCAAGAGCATTATCCTGCTGACGGCCGGCGCGGAAATCATCGGCGGCATGATCCTGACCCTTCACTGGAGCCGGGAGATGCCGCTTTTGCAAGCCGCTTACACGGGTATGTTTCACGCCGTATCGGCCTTCTGCAACGCCGGTTTCGCGTTGTTTTCCGACAGCATGATGCGATACAGCGGCGATCTTCTGCTCAATGCAACGGTGTGCGGGTTGATTGTCATCGGCGGGATCGGCTTTCCAGTGTTCTACGACCTGCAATGCTGGGGCAAATTCCGCAAGCGCCAACGATGCCGGTTGTCCATTCAAACCAAGACGGTGTTGCTGACGACCTTGCTCCTGATTGTCTCAGGCGCCTCCATGTTCGCCTTTTTGGAACAACTGCCGCTCACCGAAGGACAATCCACCTGGCATCGGATCCTGACGCCGCTGTTTCAGTCCATTACCTGCCGTACCGCAGGTTTCAATACGGTCGACATCGTCTCCTTGAAAAGCGCTACCCTGGCCATGATGATTTTTCTCATGTTTTTCGGCGCATCGCCGGGTTCCTGCGGCGGCGGTGTCAAGACCACCACCCTGGCGTTGCTGGCTGTTTTTACCGTGAGCCGATTGCGGCGACAGCGGCGGGTCAACCTTTTCAAGAAAAGCATCCCTCGCGAGACCGTGACCCGCAGTGTATCGCTGGTCCTGGTGTCCACCGGCATCATTGGTTTCGTTCTGTTTATGATCCTCGTCGGCAACGCCGTGGACGCGCATCCATTCAATGACGGGCAGGGGGATTTCCTCAAGTTTCTCTTCGAGACAGTCTCGGCCTTCGGCACCGTGGGGTTGTCCATGGGTGTGACCCCGGCGCTCAGCACATGGGGAAAATGCTGGATCATCGCGATGATGATCATCGGACGCGTCGGTGTGCTTACCTTTTCCTACATTCTCGTGGGCACCGGTTCGGTCAATGGCATCGAACATTCAGAAGAGAATTTGATGATCGGATAAAAGGAGCACGCGTATGAAACGATTTGCNNGATAATAACGAGGTGTTGGCGATCGATACCGACAAAGGGCGGGTGCAGGCCATCGATGCCTATTGCACGGAGGCGATATTGATCGATGCGACGGACAAGGAGGCCTTGAAGTCCCTTGGGTTGGAAAACATGGACGGTGTGATCGTGTCCACGGGCACCAAAATCAGCATCAGCATCCTGATCTGCCTCTATTTGCATGAAATCGGGGTGAAGAATATCCTGGCAAAGGCATTGGACGAAGATCACGAGAAAATTTTGAAGCGCGTGGGCGCCACCCAGATCATCCATCCGGAACGGGATATGGCCATACGCATCTCCAGAGGCCTGTCGAGGCCCAATATACTCGATTTCATTCCCTTGTCAGAGGATTACGATCTGATTCAGGTCGGCCCGCCGCGGGATTTTATCGGGAAGAATCTCAAGGAGCTGAATTTGAGGGCCAAATACAATGTCCATATCATTGCCATCAAAGAGCTCGTGCCGGAAAATTTCGTATTGGTCCCGCCGGCCTCCTTTGTCATTAAGGACAGCGATATCCTCATCATTCTGGGCAAATCCGAGGATATTCGAAAAATCAAGGCCTTGAAATAAGATCCGGTTCAGTACAGCGGCCATGATCGGCTGGCGGCTCGTTTCCCCGCCAGGCGCATGGATTTGGATTTCATCAGATTGGAAGTGTTGCGCTGAAGATATCGAAATTCTTTTCCAACAGATCCATCAGCGATGGACTCAAATCGAGGAATTGGCATCCGAACCCATTCTTCTCGGTTCGAACAACCTTGGCCTTGAGGATCGTACTCGATTTTTCATGGGGAAACCTCAATGCGAGGCGGATCTGCTGCCCCTCTTGAACCTGCCCGGCGGCATCCATTTGAATGAAAAAACCCTTCAGGCTGAAATCGACGACCTTTGCCGTTTGGTTCATGCCCATGACGCTGACGGGAACATGAAATGCAATGCGAGGATTTTTACGCCGCTCCGGGCGATCGTTGTTGAATTTGTCATTAACCGTTGACATGATAAAATAAATTCACTTTCCGTACGGCCCATGGGAATCGCCTCAAAGTATCATGGGCGCCGGTGTTAATTTGGGGAAATGCCATTATTTGACCGTTCGTCCGCCCAACAAAGCATCCAGCGCCTCTATGACCACACCGGTGATGGTGTTGCCATGTTCATCCCCATATCGTTTCACCCGTTCGACCATTCGACAGGGGAGATTGATGACGATTGGTTCGGTATCGTCTGAACATTTGATCGGATCAGATTTATCGGTCAAGGCAGGTCCCTTTCCATTGCAGATTTGGCCCGTGTGGCTCACGGAGATGACAGATTCAGACTTTGTCATTTTTCGCTGATAAGCGCAAGGCCCGATAATCGCCCGAGGCCAGGGGTCGATCTGTCCTGGCGGCGGTTGCACCGAAGTCACCCGGCCAGAAACCGGCCGGCAGAGATTCCCAGGGCCAGAAGCGTCGGTGTGACGAGGGTGATGATCACGTTTCGGGTCATGTAGGGTAAAAGGGCCTCTATTCCTGCATGGCTGTTCCTGGACACGCCCGCATAGGTGTTCAACGCGAGGGGAATGGTGGCCAGGCAGATGAGCGCCGCCGCCGGAAAGAGCCCTGCCAGCCAGGCGACGACCACCGACAGGTAGGCGCCAACAAGAAACGCCCCGTAAACGATGACGCCGGCGCGTTTTCCGTGTACGATCATCAGGTGGCGTCGCCCCACGGCCGCATCCGGTTCGAGGTCCGGGAACTGGTTGATCACCAACAGGTTGCTCACCAGGAAGAATGGGGTCAGGGAGGCGGCCAGGGCCACCATGCCGTAGGTACCTGTCAGAACAAAATCGACGCCCATGACCATGCACGGGCCGAACCCGATTCCCGGGGCGAGCAGGCACAATAGCGGGTCGCGCGTCAGCCAACGGGTGTAAAGATAGACGGCCAGCACTCCGGGAATGCCGACCAGCAGCAATCCGGCCCCCCTGGCCAGGAGAAAGTAGAACCCGACCGCGACGGTCAGGGCCAGCGTGATAAGGCCCATGGCTGCCGCCCACCCGGCTTTGCCAGGGTTTGCCGGCAGGGTCCCGCTGCCTCCCGAAAAGGGCGTGCGGGTGGTCTGCAAGTCGAGGCCGGACTTGAAATCCTCGAACTCGTTGAGGGCATTGACACTGATATGGGCGAAGAGTCCGCCGGCCAGGGCCATCAGGAACCACTCCATGCGGAAAGCGCCTTGGGTGTAATACGCGGTCGCCGCGCCCAGGATCACGCAGACCGGTGTCAGCAGCAAGAAAGGGACTTTCATAGGTCCGAACAGGATGGATAGGGTCTTCATGGTCTCCGTTTTCCAGGAATGAACTCGATTTTACCGAGCGGAGACTATGCCAAAACGCTTGCTGTGCGTCAATGCTGGAGCGATCCGGCGGTTCGGTCGCCAACGAAAAATAAAGACCTTGAAATAAGGGCCGGTCCAATTCAAATATGATATATTCATCATTCATCTCCATATTGCACCCCTATTTTCGTCACACGTTATTTTGATCATTGAAGGACAGTGGTGGACATGAAGGAGAGCCTTTATATCGTGATCGTCGGGTGTGGCCGCCTGGGGTCCTATCTGGCCAACCACCTGAGCCGTGCGGGGCATTCGGTCGTGGTGATCGACTCGAACGAAGAGACGTTTGGCGACCTGTCATCCGATTTCAGCGGTTTTCGCGTCGTAGGGGACGCGACCGAATTGGCGGTGCTTCGAGAGGCCAAGTTGGACGAGGCCGATGTCCTGCTGGCCACGGCGCGCGAGGACAATGTCAACCTGATGGTGGCCCAGATCGCCGGTAAGCTGTTTCACGTCGCCCATGTGTTGGCCAGGGTTTTCGATCCCCGGCGGGAGCAGATTTACAAACAGCATGGTATTGAGACCGTCTGCCCGACATCGCTGGTCGCCGCGGCGCTGATCGGCAGCGTGGCCGGCGGTGGGGCAGTGCCGGAGGAGGGGCCGCCATGAAGGTCCTCATCGTCGGTGCCGGCAAGACGCTCTATTTCCTCTGCCGTCATTTCAAGGCCAAGGGGTATGAGGTGGTTGTCATCAACCGGAACCCGGCGGAGTGCGTCCAATTGGCCCGGAAGCTTTCCGCACTGGTGATTTGCGGTGACGGCAGCGATGCCATGATCCTCAAGGAGGCCGGCGCCAGGGAAACCGACGTGGTGTTCGCGATCACCCCCTATGATCAAGACAATCTGGTGATTTGCCAATTGGCCGCCATGCAATTCGGCGTGCCGCGGGCCATCGCCCTGGCCAATGACCCGGATAACGAGCCGATTTTCGAGAAGTTGGGCGTTTCCGCCTTTTCGACCACCCAGATCGTCAGCCGGTTGATCGAAGAGCGGGCATCCCTGGAGCAGATCATCACTCTGCTGCCGGTCGGCCAAGGCCGGGTCAATGTGACGGAGATGGTGCTCGACCTCGATGCCCCAGCGGCTGGAAAGTTTTTGAAGGATATCGTCCTGCCGGAGGATGCCCTGGTCGCCGTCGCCATTCGTGACGATCGGCCGATCGTCCCACGGGGCGGCACCCAGTTGCTGGCCGGCGACCGCCTGGTGCTGATCACCCTGCCTGAAAACCATGACGCCGTGATCGAGGCGCTCATGGGGGATCGCAAATAGGGGAAAGGCGTTGCGGGAAAAAGCATATCTCAAAGGTCAATACGCGGCGATCCTTTCATCCGTGGGCGTGATCCTGCTGATGGCCGGGGCGTTGATGGTGACCCCGCTTCTGGTCCTGGCAACGCATCCGGATCAGGCCGCCCAGGCGCCGGCGTTCCTTTTCCCTGCGGCCGGATGCGCCCTTTTGGGGGCTGGGCTATGGCGCCTCTTCCGACCGGCGGCGGATGTCTCCCTGTCGACTCAAGAGGGCGGTATCATCGTTCTATTGAGCTGGATGACCGTCATTGGCTTTTCGGCGTGGCCATTTGTCATGCTTTCGGAGCTGACCTTTTCCAGGGC
>DHGT01000099.1 GCA_002402905.1 Desulfatitalea sp. UBA4791
ATATTAGAGACGCTCGACCCGGATAAAATCGCCACCGAGCGAAGCGGCGGTCTCAAGATCGGTCCGCTGCGCAAGGCCGAAGATTTCGATATTTTGAAGGAGAAAATCGAAAAGATCCGCCGTTGGTTCGATTCGGGGCGCTTCATGGAAGATTTTCTCAGGGAGTTTGAACGAAACTGTGAATCCCTTTCAATGAAATAAGGAGGTTGTGATCATGCCCTATAAATCCCTGACGATATTGACCGCCGTGGCGTTGATGCTGACGGCCTGTGCGTCGGCGCCGCTGCCGCCGCCCACATGGACTTATGAAAAGGATGCCATCCAAATCCACCTGATCGCCGATCCCAAGCTCAATTTCGACGACGGCGTGCCCCACACCCTGGTCCTTTGCCTCTACCAGCTCAGGGATCCCAACATCTTCAATCAACTCTCCGACGATACGGAGGGCATTTACAAACTACTGGAATGTGATCTCTTCGATGGCAGCGTGGCCACGGCCAAACGGTTGATCGTGCATCCGGGCCAGGACGTGACGGTGACCCTGGATCGGGCCGAAGGGGCCAAGTATGTGGCCCTGGCCGCAGGATACTACGCACTGGAAAAGGATCGCATGATCCGGCTGTTCGACATCCCGGTGGTCATCGATACCAAGGGATTGATCAAGCGGACCAAAGAGTCGAAACCCGGACGCCTGGCCATCGAACTGGAACTGGGACCATCCCAAATCAGCAGGGAAAAATGATGGAAAGACCGCTTTTTTGGCATCAAGGGCTTTTTTTGCAGCCCCAGCACCTTCAGCTGAGCAGCCGTTACCATGAGACCCTGAGCCAACCGCTGAACGGGTTCGTGCAGCCCCATTTCTGGGGCGTCGGTGAATACGAGGTGCAGGCCGCCGCCCTGGCCAACCTCAGTTTTCAACTCGGCTCCGGCCGGTTTTTATTTCCCGATTCGACCTACGTGGAATACCCCGGAAATGCGGTGGTGATGCCGCGTTCGTTCGAAAAGGATTGGGAGCAGGGCAGCCAGACGTTCGGGGTCTACCTCGGTCTGCGCAAATTCAATGCCAAGGAGCGCAACGTCACCGTGATCGACGACCTGAGCCATGTGGTGGATGTCAATACCCGCTGGGTGGCGACCCATACCGGCGAACAGGTACCGGACCTTCATCTCGACGGGCCGGATGCCGATGTGCAGCGCCTGAGCTATGTGCTCAAGATTTTTTGGGAATCGGAGCGGGAGCGTCTGGGCGACTATGAGTTGATCCCCTTGGCCCGATTGGAGAAGGACCAGGATCAGGTGCGCCTTTCCGGCAAATATGTACCGCCCTGCGTCTCCATCGGCGCGGACGAACGTCTCTTTGCCTTGATCAAGGAGATACGGGATCAAATCGGCGCGCGCAGCCGCCAGCTGGAATCCTACAAGCGGGACCGGGGACTTCATTCGGCCGAATTCGGTGCCCGGGACATGGTCTACTTGCTCGCTTTGCGTTCGCTGAACCGATATGCTTCGTTGCTGGGCCACTACACGGCCGCCCGGTACGGCCACCCCTGGCAGGTGTACGGCCTGCTGTGTCAGTTGATCGGAGAGTTGTCCACGTTTTCCGGCGATATCGGATTCACGGGCGAGGACCGCGAGGGGCAACGCTGGCTCAAGGAGTACGATCATCGCGATCTGGGCGGCTGTTTCGGCGGGGCGCTGGCTTTGATTACCCAACTGCTCGATCAGATCACGGCCGGGCCCGAATATATCCTGCCCATGCTCTTCGACGGGACCTATTTCGGCACCGACCTGCCGGCAGCGGTCTTCGAGGGCCGCAACCGTTTCTACCTGGTGGTGGAGACCGAAACCGATGCCCAGGCGGTGTTACCGGGGCTGGAAAGCATTGCCAAGCTCGGATGCAGGGAAACGTTGCCGATTCTGATCGCGCGATCCCTGTCGGGTGTGGGGATCTCGCATTTGACCGCACCTCCTCAGGAGCTGCCGCGGAGAAGCCATGCGCTCTATTTTCAGATCGATCATCACGGCGATCAGTGGGGGCAGGTCCAGAACAGCAAGAACCTGGCGCTCTATTGGGATACGGCACCAGAGGACCTGAAGGTCGAACTGATGGTCGTGGGAAGGAGTTGAGGCCGCCATGCGTTTGTCCGATTGCTTTATGGAAATCATCGCCTACATCACTTTCGTCACGCGCAACGGCTCCGGTGCGCCGCTCTCTTACGAGCAGGTGCGCGCCAATGTGCAGCGCTTGATCGCCCAGAGCGAGGCCTGCCTGGAAAAGGGGCAATTCAGCGTTGAGGATTTCAACCTGGCGCGTTTCGCGGTGTTCGCCTGGGTCGATGAAATGATTCTTGCATCCCAGTGGGTAGGAAGGCAACAGTGGCAACGGGAGCAGTTGCAGCGGCAGTATTACCAGACCGCAGATGCCGGCGAGCTCTTCTTCGATCGGCTCAACGCCATCGGACCGCATCAGCGTGATGTGCGCGAGGTCTATTATTTGTGCCTGGCGCTCGGCTTTTCCGGGCAATACTGCAACGAAGGCGATGAATTTCTTCTCGATCAGCTCAAGACATCCAACTTGAAGCTGCTGACCGGCAGTTCGGTTGGCATCCCCGCTTTGGAAAAGGAGGAGCTCTTTCCAGCGGCCTATCCAGCGCAGGCCGCCGATGCCGCGCCCAAATTGCGGCAGAAAGGCCTGTCGCGGTTCACCCTTTTGGGCGCTGCGGCGCCCGTGGCCCTTTTCGGCCTCTTGTTCCTGATCTATAAATTTATTCTTGGCAATATCGCCGGCAATCTCATTGGTACGGTGCAGTAGATGAAACCAATTCTCAGATGGGTGTTTAAAGGCCTGTTGCTGCTGACCCTGTTGGCTCTGCTTGTTTTGCTGATTTTCGGTCTGGTGCTCTGGATCGGCTGGTCGTGGTGGGTCGGTTTCTTCCTTTTGATCGGATTGATCGGGTTGGCCCTCGGCGCCCTTGTGGTTCGGAAAATCCTGCTGCGGCGGCGGGAACAGATGTTTGTGCATGAGGTGATCGCCCAGGACGAGTCGATCCAGAGGGGGTTGGCGCCTGCCGAGCAGGATACGGCCAAGGAGCTTCAGGCGCGCTGGAAAGAGGCCATCGATGCCCTGCGAAAATCTCATCTGAGAAAATATGGCAATCCGCTTTATGTACTGCCCTGGTATATGGTGATCGGCGAAAGTGGGTCCGGCAAGACCACGGCCATCAAGAGCGCCCGTCTATCGTCGCCCTTTGCCGAAGTGAGCCGCACATCGGGTATTTCCGGCACCCGCAACTGCGATTGGTGGTTTTTCGAACAGGCCATCATTCTGGACACCGCCGGACGATACGCCCTGCCGGTGGATGAAGGCCGGGACAAGGACGAATGGCAGAAATTTTTGACCTTGCTGGCCAGGTTCCGTAAACGCGAACCGCTCAACGGGCTGGTGGTCACGGTGGCCGCCGACCGGCTGGCCCAGGCCACGGTGGAAGCCTTGCAGGAAGATGGCCGCAATATCCGGCGCCGCATAGAAGAGTTAACCCGGGTCCTGGGCGCCAGATCGCCGGTCTATGTGATGGTGACCAAGTGCGATCTGATTCAGGGGGCCAGCCAGTTCTGCGCCCAGTTGCCCGAAGAGACGCTGAACCAGGCCATGGGATTCTTGAACCAGGAGATGAGTTCGAATGTCGGCGTCGTGATCGACAAGTGCATGCGCACGGTGGGCGACCGGTTGCGAGATTTGCGGCTTTTGCTCCTGCAGCGGATCAAAACACCCGGCGCGGCGGCGGACTTACTGCTCTTCCCCGAAGAGTTGGAGAACTTGAAAGAGAAGATAGCGGCTTTTGTCGGCAGCGCCTTCCAGGAAAACCCCTACCAGGAAACGCCCCTGCTGAGGGCCATATTTTTCAGCAGCGGCCGCCAGGAGGGAACTCCCTTTTCACATTTTCTCAATACGTTGGGACTAATCCAGGCCCCCGAGGTGTTGAAGGGGACCAATATCGGCCTCTTTCTTCACGATGTGTTTGCCAAAATCCTGCCCGCCGATCGGCACCTTTTCCGGCCCACCCAGCATATGCAGGAGTGGCGGAAATTGACCCGCAACATGGGCCTGACGGCCTGGATCGCCTTCATGGTGGCGCTGTGCGGATTGCTCAGTTATTCCTTCGTGAAGAATCTGGCGGCGCTGTCCGATGTGCGCAAAGAGTTCAGCAAACCGGCCGTGTTGCAAGGCGAGCTGCTGGCGGATGTGATCACCATGGATCGCTTCCGGAATGCCGTGATTCAGGTGGAGGAGCAGAATCGCCGGTGGTGGATTCCCCGGCTAGGGCTCGATGAAAGCCTGGAACTCGAGGCCCAACTAAAACAAAAATATGTGGATCTTTTCCAGAAAGGGTTTCTGCAGCGTTTCGATCAACACATGAACGATCGGCTCACCGGATTTGGTCCGTCCACGCCGCCGCATATTTTCGGAGCCCATGTGACCCATCTGGTGCGGCGGATCAATCTGCTCAAGGGGCGTCTGGCCCAGGACGACTTGTCCCGGCTGAGCGCGTTCGCCCAAGCCGATTATTCTCCGGAGGTATTGGGGCGAGCGGAACTGATCCCCGAAATCCAGAAGAAGGTCGCCGCGGATTACTTGTATGCCGTGGCCTGGGATCAGGACGCAGGCCGTTTGAATACCGAACTGACGGCGTTGCAGACATGGCTCAAGCACCTGATGACCATGCCGGGTGCAAACCTGAACTGGCTGGTAGAATGGTTGAACACCGACCCTTCGGTAAAACCGGTCACGCTCTATGATTTCTGGGGCGGTGCTTCCAGTCAAGCGCAGGCCAATGTGCCGGGCGCCTTTACCCATGACGGCAAGACGATAATCGACCAGACGATCGCCGAGATCGAGTCCGCGCTATTCGATCCCTTGATCATCGCGGCACACAAGGTGACCTTCGCGGATTGGTATCGCAACCAATTTTTCAAATCGTGGGAGGCCTTTGCCGCTTCTTTCGGCGAGGGGACGACCTTGCTGCAGGAGCGGGACAACTGGCAGGTGGTGGCCAAGCGGGTGCCGACCGAAAGCGGTCCATACTTCTCCCTGATCGATCGCATAGTCACCGAATTCGATGCCTTCGATCCGGAAATGGAGATGCCGGCCTGGGTGGGTATGGCCTATGTCTGGCAGGATGTGCTGGCAGAAGCCCAGACGACCCATGCGGTCGATCTTCAAAAAGCCGGCATCATTCGAAAGGCGACTCAAAAGGTCACTTCGAAGATCAGAAGGGCCGAACGTGCCTTGGGCGTGAAGGTGCGCAAGCCCATGGATGCCAAGGGCCAACTGGATGCCGCCAAGGCGATGACCGCTTATTTAAATGGATTGGATGAAGCCGCCAAGGCGACCCAATCGCGCCTGGTCGCCTTTGAGATGGCCTCCGCGCTCTATCAACAGGAGGCTGCCACCGGAGATTCGCCATTCCTTACGGCCATGCGGGCCATCGATGACATGAAGGCCGTCATCTCCGATGCCCAGGACGAGCAGGAGAAGCTTTTTTGGGACCTTATCCAGGGCAATGTGGAGTTTTTGCACGCCTACACCAATCGCGAAGCAGCCTGCCATCTGCAAGCCTTATGGGAACGCGAGGTTCTGCTTGAACTGCAGGATGTCAGCAGGGATACCGATTTGGCGCAAATGCTGATGGGCAGCAGCGGGTACGCGACCCAGTTCATCAAAGGATCGGCCGCACCGTTCATTGGCCGAAGCCTGAGCAAAGGCTACTTTGCCAGGAAGATACTCGGGCGGGAGGTGCCCCTGGAGAGCGATTTTCTTCCCTACCTGAGCAAGGGCGCCCGCGCGGCGCGGCCGACCCAGAGCAGTTATCGGGTAAAGGTGAGAGCCTATCCTACCGATACCAACACAGAGGCCACCGTGCGACCGCACGCCACGGTATTGGAACTCCAATGTGCCGACAGCAGCGAGCGACTGGAGAATTTGAACTACCCGGTGGCCAAGACCTTCACGTGGTCGCCGGGCAATTGCGGCGACGTCGTCTTTCGAATTTCGGTGGGCAACCTGTCACTGACCAAGACCTACGGCGGGCATCACGCCTTTGCCAAGTTCTTGAACGATTTCAAGACCGGCCAACGCACCTTCATGCGCGATGAATTTCCCAGCGAGGAGGCAGCCTTGAGGCGCATGGGAATCCGTTTTATCAAGGCCAAATATCAATTTCAGGGCCATTCTGCGGTACTGGGGCTGTTATACAGCGCTCCGGGAGCACCGCCACGGAAAATTGCTCCATGCTGGGATTGAATCGCCAGAACGCCGGGTGGCGATGGAAGGCCATCGGCAAACACCCGGCCGCCATGGATTATTTTAGCCTGAACAACGGCACGCCCCTGATGGACGCGATTGCCGAGTGGGTGACCAAGGGCTACGAGGGGTTGATGGCCCGCGGTCCCGCTTCCAATGGTCCCTACTCGTGGCGTTTCTGGTTCAGGGGCAGTAAGAAGGGCACCCTGGTTTGCGGCGTGGGGCGCGACAGCAGCGACCGGATCGGCCGGCCCTATCCGCTGCTGCTCCTGGGCGAGGGACCCTTGAAGGGTTGGGAGAAGATCTGGACCCTGCTTCCCACGGTGCTGGATCGCACATGGACGCAGATCGAGCGTCTGGCCACCCAGCGGTTTGCAGACCTGAACGAATTGAACGAGGCGGTGACGCGCATTCCGCCGCCGCAAATCCAAGGGCCGCCGCCCGCCTTTGCCGATTTGGCGCCAGGGGACCTGCAGGGACAGGCGGAGGTGGATCGATGCATGCAGGCGCTGCAGCATGAGGGGCGGGTGATCGTTCCCCTGGGCGATGGTGCGGACGTCGAGACCAGCCAAGCGGCCCTGCGGTGGCAGGGCAAACTGGCATCATGCTGCCCGGAAACGCCCCGAGCGATATTTCTTGGCGGGCATCCGCGGTACATTTTTTTAGTTTTGGTTAAGGAACCGCTGGCAACTGCCGATTTTATTGCTTTGTGGAGCGTTTGACGGCAATGAAGCCACCAGAACGGGTTTGATCAAATCGCTGCTGAAGAGGTTGGCCAATCATGGATCTGACCACGTTAGGAATCGTTCCCATCCCCGGCGACCATCCCGCCGGATCGGACGTACGTTATGAACCGGTATTTGAACAGCTTCAGGCCGAAATCGACAAGCTCTCTTCGCCGTCCGCATCGAGCCAGGTGGATTGGGCCCGGGTCGAGGAATATGGTATCGAGATCCTGAACAGCAAATCCAAGGATCTGACCGTTGCCTGTTATCTGGCCGCTGCCCTGGTGATCAACCGGCGGATCGAAGGTTTGGATGCCGGCCTCAACCTGATCAAGGATCTGCTGGAAACTTTTTGGGACCAACTCTACCCGCCCAAGAAGCGGATGCGCGGTCGCAACGGCGCCATTACCTGGTGGTTGGACCGCATGGAAGTCGAGCTTCAGAAGCTCTCTCCGGCGCCTCTTTCCGTCGAAGTGGTCGAGCGCCTCAAGACCCATGTGAAACGCATCGATGCCGTACTGTCGGAAAAGATGCCCGATGCGCCCATGATGCGTTTGCTGGAGCGGTCCATCAATGCTTTCCCAGTGCAGGATCAGCAGGAAACACCACCCGACGGCTCTGAAGCAACGGTCGAGGCGGGGGGCGTCGCCGGGACGCCTGCTGCTGTTCAGCCCGCCGTTTCCACCCCCGCGCCTGCCGGAGAAAATCGGGTCGCTCCTGCGGCTCAGGAAACCGCTGCACCCGGTGCCAAGATTGCGCCGCAGGTTTCCGCGGCGAGTGACGGGGCGCTGGATGGCGCCATCACCGACGAGGCCGGTGCGCGGCGGGGGGCGGATGCTGCCTGCCAGCGATTGCGCCAGGTCAGCCTCTTTTTACTGCAGCAGGATTATAAGAATCCGTTGGCCTACCGATACCGGCGCATCGCCTGCTGGGCCAAGCTGACGACCCTGCCGCCCAACGCCGACGGCGTGACGCAGATACCGCCACCCGCGCCCCAGGTGATCTCTGCCCTGGAAACGCTCCGAAACGAGGGGAACCTGTCCGCCCTGATTCAAAACGCCGAGCAAAAACTTTCCCAATTTATCTTCTGGCTCGATCTCAACCGCTGGGTGGTCGAAGCGCTCGATGGGCTGGGCGGAGGTTGCCAGCTTGCATCTTCCGCCGTCAGCCAGGCCACGGCCGATTTGATCACGCGCCTGTCCGGCCTGGCATCGCTCCAATTTTCCGACGGCATGCCGTTTGCCGATCCTGCCACCGCTCAGTGGGTGCAGGGTCTTGAAACGGCCGCTCCCGCGGTTGGCGTTTCCAGGCCGGCCACGGCAAACCGGGAGGATGGAGATGACCTGTTCGGGGCAAAGATCCAGGAAGCCAGGTCGTTGGCCGGCAAGAAGCAGCTTTCTGAAGCCGTCGGCCTGTTGCAGGAGGAGATGCGCCGCAGCGCATCTCGACGCCAGAGCCTGCAATGGCGCCTGGCTATCGCCCGACTGTTCATGGAAATGAAAAAGATCAGCCTGGCCTTGCCCCATCTCGACCAGGTGCTGGCCGATATCGACGCCTACCGTCTGGAGGTTTGGGAACCGGATCTGGCCTTGGAAGGCCTGACCACCGCCTGGCAGGCGTATGGTGCCGGGGGCGATAATGATCTTAAAGCGCGCGCCGCGGAGTTGCTCGATCGGATTGCCCGCTTGGATGCGGCGGCGGCCGTGCGGCTATCCCCATAGGATCATACGAAAAAATTTATGTAGCAATTCTGATTTTTAGCATAGGTTGGTGTAGGGGCGGGGTTTATCCCCGCCCGATCAGAGCCCATAATTTGTAT